>MEOR01000088.1 GCA_001769295.1 Bacteroidetes bacterium GWF2_49_14
GTATTCCCCGGCCACGGTCTGGCTTCATCAATCGGTAAAGAAAAGCTGACCAATCCATACGTCGGGGGATAACCCTGCTTAATGTCATACTTCTTTATATTTTTACCATCTTAATTTGTAATAAAACAATCCGTTTTATATGACCACTGATCAATTCATTTACAGACATATCGGCCCCAGGCCGCATGAGATTGACGAGATGCTTGAAAAGGTTGGCTCACGCACCATGGAGGAGTTTATCTCTTCTGTGGTTCCGGCATCCATCCGTATGAAAGAACCCCTGAATCTGGCGCCTGCACTCACGGAGCAGGAGTATGCCAACCACATCAGGGAGATCGGGCAGAAAAATAAAAAATTCAGGTCGCTCATCGGGATGGGGTATTACGGGACAGTGATGCCCCCGGTAATCAAGCGGAATATTCTTGAAAACCCCTCCTGGTATACTTCATACACGCCTTATCAGGCTGAGATTTCCCAGGGAAGGCTGGAAGCTTTGCTCAATTTCCAGACCATGGTGATGGAGCTTACCGCCATGCCCATAGCAAATGCGTCGCTGCTTGACGAAGGCACCGCAGCAGCTGAGGCCATGATCATGATGTTTAATGCCCGATCAAGGGATCTGGTCAAAAGGGATGCAGATGTGCTCTGGATTGACGGGAATATATTCCCTCAAACCCTGGAGGTTATCAGGACTCGCGCCTTGCCGCTCGGTATCCGGGTGGTGGTCTGCAATATTTTAAACACCCGGCTGCATGACAAGGTTTTTGGCGTTATTGCCCAGTATCCTGCCGGTGATGGGAAAACATTGAATTTTAAGCCTACGGTTACCCGGATTCATGAGCTGGGAGGCCTGTTTACGGCGATCAGCGATCTTTATTCCCTGGTCCTTTTATCTCCCCCCGGGGAGTGGGGTGCGGACATTGTAGCCGGCACAACCCAGCGCTTTGGAATACCCATGGGTTTCGGCGGGCCGCACGCTGCCTATTTTGCCACCCGCGAGGAACTGAAAAGGAATATGCCGGGCAGAATCATCGGCATTTCTGTAGATATCCACGGCAACAAGGCTCTTCGCATGGCCCTGCAGACGAGGGAGCAGCATATCAAACGCGAGAAGGCGACCTCCAATATCTGTACCGCCCAGGCTTTGCTGGCTTCTATGGCCGGAATGTATGTGGCTTACCATGGCCCCGACGGGCTGCTTGAGATTGCAGGTAAAATCCACCGGGCTGCACATACCCTTGAACTGGAACTGCAGCAATACGGTTATGTGCAGGAGAACAAGGACTATTTTGATACCCTGCGCTTTGTACTGCCCGAAAAGGTCAGCCTGAAGCATTTCCAGAAGGTTGCCCTCAAAAATGAAATTAACTTCCGGTATTTTGATGATGGAACCATCGGCCTCTCGACCGACGAACTGACCGATGTTGCCGAGGTTAACCGGATACTGTCGGTCTTTACCGAAGCGGCAGGCAAGGAATTATTGCCCGTTGGCGACCTCGTTGATTCAGCCGGTTTTGGCCCCGATTTTGCCCGCTCCACCAATTTTCTGGTTGAACCCTGCTTCAATAAATATCAGTCGGAAACCGAGATGATGCGCTATATCAAAAAACTTGAACGGCGCGATATTTCCCTTACACATTCAATGATTCCGCTCGGTTCCTGCACAATGAAACTTAATCCCGCCAATGCAATGTTTGCCATGTCATGGGATGAGTTTGCGGGTGTCCATCCGTTTGTTCCACAGGATCAGGCTGCCGGTTATTTACAACTGATCCATGAACTGGAAATGGCTTTGTGCGAGATAACCGGCTTCCCTGCAATTTCATTTCAGCCGAATTCAGGCGCTTCCGGTGAATATGCCGGTCTGATGGTGATCAACCGCTATCATCAATCTCGCGGTGATGCCCAAAGGAATGTCGTTCTGATACCGGCTTCTGCCCATGGCACCAATCCTGCCAGTGCCGTCATGGCCGGTGGTAAGGTCATTGTGGTCAGGTGCGATGAGAACGGAAATGTTGACCTTGACGACCTGCGGGCCAAGGCAGAAGAGCATGCGGCCAATCTCGGCGCATATATGATAACCTATCCTTCCACTCATGGGGTTTTCGAAACCGAAGTGAAGGAGATGGCTTCTATCATTCATGCCAACGGCGGCCAGGTATATATGGACGGTGCCAACATGAATGCTCAGGTGGGACTTACCAAGCCTGCTCTCATCGGGGCCGATGTGTGCCATCTTAACCTGCACAAGACCTTTGGGATTCCCCACGGTGGCGGTGGTCCGGGAGTAGGGCCGATAGGAGTCGCTAAACATCTGGTTGATTTTCTTCCTTCTCATCCGGTGATCCCGGTGGGTGGATCGATGGGCGGCGTTATATCATCCGCTCCGTACGGCAGCGCCCTGGTTCTGACCATTTCCCACGCCTATGTGCAGATGCTTGGATCCGAAGGGCTCACAATGGCAACAAAAATGGCTATACTGAATGCCAACTATCTGGTTGCCCTTCTGAAGGGACATTACTCGGTTCTCTTTACCGGTGCCAACGGAAGGGTAGCCCATGAGTGCATCCTGGATTGCCAGGATTTCAAGGCACGTACGGGAATTGAAACTTCTGACATTGCAAGAAGGCTGATGGATTATGGCTTCCATGCACCAACCCTCTCTTTCCCGGTGCATGAAACCCTGATGGTGGAACCCACGGAAAGCGAATCCAAGCAGGAGCTGGATCGTTTTGCCGAGTCCCTGATATCCATTCTTTTTGAGATCACCGACGTTGAAATGGGAATAACCGATGCAGATAATAACGTGTTGAAGAATGCTCCCCATACTGCCTGGCATATTGGCGACGATACCTGGAGTCATCCCTATGGAAGACAGAAGGCGGCATTTCCATTGCCCTGGGTAGGCGAGAACAAGTTCTGGCCGTATGTCGGAAAAATTGACAATGCCTTTGGCGACCGGAACCTGGTTTGCTCCTGTAAGGGGCTTGACGAATACTAACAAAACAAAACTGGAGGGCCGAAAGCCCTCCTGTTTTGTTTACGCGCAGCATGAATCACTGCTTGGTCAGATTAAGCTGGAGACACCACTCATTCATTGGATAGCTTTCGCAATAGTAGAATTTTATACTCTGCGCATGATTCACATGGTACATAATGGTTCTGTTGGTTGATTCCTCCAGCCATCCGTTATTTCCCCAGTGATGGGTCTGGTCCAGTTTGATCTCAGTATCTTGCCTGCTAAGCGGAGGGAATGACCCTTTCACTGATTTTATGCTTTTTTCGCTGGTCAGGATATCCACCAGTTCCATACTCAGGGTTCCTTCAGCATCAATTTCCAAATTGACGCGCATCAGGCCCAGTCCGAAATCAATAGGTCCGCCGGTCCAGGCCCCGATATACGGAGCAGGTGCCGGATTGACACTGATTGTAAAGTTTTTGGTGGTACCATCTTCAGCTGTAACCGTATATATAACCGGTCCCGCAAAGTTGGTGGAATTTCCGGCGGCAGGGCTAAGCGTAGCCCGGGGCGATATTTCTATCGTAGGCACAAGGGTGGTGACATCAGTACCGAAAGCGATTTCGGTCAGGATTTCTGTTCCATTGATCTCACCCATGTAGTTTCTGTCAAGCTGCGGATTTTTACTGGCCTCAAAAATCACGGAGAGGATCTCCTTTTTAGCTGACAGTTCCTCCTTTTTACAGGAAGACATAAAGACAACTCCTGGCAACAGGAGAAGGGCCAGAAAGAAAAACTTCCTAACCATGGCTGAAAATTTTTAAAATGAAATTACCGTGTCATGGCATCCTCGAGCAGGATGCCGAAAAGCTCATTGAGGCTCAGGCCGGTGATAGAGGCCTGCTTTGGGATGATGCTGTGCTTTGACATACCCGGTACGGTGTTCACTTCCAGGAACCAGGGGACATCTCCGACCAGGATATAGTCCATTCGCACTACACCCCGACAATCTAACAGATCGTAAATACGTGAGGAAAGATCCTGTACGGACCGTGCGGTTTCTGCCGGAATCCGCGCCGGGGTGATTTCATCTGACATCCCCGGTGTGTACTTGGCTTCGTAATCGAAAAACTCTTTTTTACTGATGATTTCAGTGACGGGAAAGACCTCTTTCCTGGTTTGGGTTTTAAAGAGTCCGCAGGTCACCTCGGTACCGACCAGCAGTTTCTCTATAATGACTTCCCTGTCTTCACCGAAAGCCTTTAGGAGGGCGGGCAGGATCTCATCCGGTTCATCAACCCTGGAGGTTCCGCAACTGGATCCCCCATTGTTGGGTTTAACGAAAAACGGCAATCCCAATTGATTCATAACTGAGTTTATATCTGTTTCCTGTTCCTTTCTCAGAAGTATCGACGGGGATACCCGGATGCCTCGCTGCATCAGGAACTGGTTGCAGTAAAACTTGCTGAAAGTGAGGCTGCTGCTAAAAGACCGGCATCCCGTGAACGGCAGGCCGATCAGTTCAAAGTAGGCAGGAAGGATCCCGTTCTCACCGGGAGTTCCGTGTATGGAGTTAATAACAGCATCGAAGTTTTTTACCTGACCATTTGGCTTCCAGGTGAAGTCATGACGATTTACCGGGTAGGCGTTGCCGTCAATATCCCTGACAAACCAACCTTTCCGGCTGATTTCAACTATTCGGGCATCATAAAGGCTGGCATCAAGATGGGCTAGGATATTTTCGGCACTTTTCAGGGAGATTTCATTTTCCGAGGAGTCTCCCCCGGCTGCGATGGCAATTTTTAAGAGCTTGTTCGTCATGTAGTTGGATCGGGCAGGTTCAAGGCTGCTCTCCGGGTGAATTTACGGATTTTAGCCTGTGAATGTTACATTATCCGGGTTAAATATCCTGTGTCCGGCCGGCAAGATAGGTTCTCCACCTCCGGATCACCTGTTCCATGTCATCCGGAAGGTCGGAATTGAACTGCATCCACTGTCCCGTCTCGGGATGAGTAAAGCCCAGTTCCTTGGCATGCAAAGCCTGGCGGGGCAGGATCTTGAAGCAATTATCGACAAACTGCTTGTATTTTGAAAAGGTCGTTCCCTTAAGAATTTCGCTCCCCCCGTAATCGGAGTCATTGAAGAGCGGATGTCCGAGGTGCTTCATGTGAATTCTGATCTGATGCGTCCGGCCGGTTTCGAGCCGGCATTCAATGAGTGAAATGTAACCCAGATCCTCCAGCACCTTGTAATGTGTTATGGCTTTCTTTCCTTGGGATTCATCAGGAAAAACGTGCATGACCTGCCGGTTTTTCGGACTTCTTCCGATATATCCTTCGATGGTTCCCCGGGGTTCTTTGGGGACGCCCCATACCAGAGCCTGATAAACCCGGTAGGAGGTTTTATCGAAGAACTGTTTCCCCAGATGACTTTTAGCTTTTTCGGTTTTCGCCACAACCAGGAGACCCGAGGTGTCCTTGTCGATCCGGTGAACCAAGCCACCCCTGTTGTCTTCCGCCGAGAAAATATCCAGATCCCGGTACCTGTAAGCCAGAGCGTGCACCAGCGTTCCTGAGAAATTTCCATGTGCCGGATGAACCACCATTCCCGGATTCTTGTTCACGACCAGCAATGTGTCGTCCTCATACACAACGTTCAGCGGGATGTCCTCCGGGATCAGCTCATAGTGCTTCCGGGGATAGGAGAGCATGACGGTAATCACATCGCCCGGTTTCACCTTGTAGTTTGCCTTAACCTGCACGTCATTGACCAGGATGCAACCGGCATCGGCTGCGGCCTTGATCTTTGAACGTGAGGTTTCGCTCAGACGGTGGAGGAGAAACATGTCGATCCGCAGGAGAGACTGCCCGGTATCGGCAACAAATCGGAAATGCTCAAACAACTCAGCCTGCTCTTCGATCTCGTCGAGGTGAAGCCACATTTTAGTCATGAAGGATCATGATTTTCTGACGGGCCAGTATAGCCGACCGCGAACGTATCAGGATCAGGTAAAGACCCCCGGGAAGATCTCCCACGTTGATCTGTCTGATCGCTTCGGGTTTTTGCAGGTCGAGTACCTGCCGGCCCTGCATATCCATCAGCGTGATCCGGGTTGAGGAGGGCTGTTCGGTATAATCAATGTATAACCGGTCCGATGCGGGGTTGGGATAGAGGTGCGCCTGATCGGCGAAAAGAACCGGGACACCCGGTTCGGTACCGCTTTTTCTTGATTTGTTGGCAAAAACCGGACGGATCATCAGGGAACCTTCAAACGATGAAACTTCCCATGCGCCGGATATGTTGTACAGTATATCCTGGCCATGATTGTTCTGCCGGTCAAACCCAACATTCAGGAAATCGGCCGTTGTCTGAATCCAACCGACATAGTAAGTTGAGGGAACAACCTGAGCGGTGTCCAGCTCGATCGTCTGAAACTCATTGATCCCGTTGTACTTTGGGATTGCACCCGTCTGGAGGTGAATCAGATCGCCCGGCTTGCCATTGTTGTCGGTCCATATCGCAAGCTGGAAATACTTGCGGCTTGCGTCGGCAAAGCTTCGGTTGAAATAAATATTGACAGCCACGAGGGAATCTCCGTCATTCAGATTCTGGTAGCGACAGGCCAGCTTGGCTGCTTTGGTGCCCTCGCCGGTGATGCCGTATCCCGCTTCAGCCGAGCCGTCATCATAGGCGTAATAATTGGTAAAAACCTGCTGAACCGTCAGGCTGTCATTGCCCGGTATCCAGTCGGGGTTGGTCTGGTTAAGATCCAGGGTTACGTTAAAACGGGCAGAATCCCGCTCATTGGAGGTAAATCCGTAATTAAAGGTGGCATCGTACTGCAGGGTTTCGAATGCCTTCACTTCATCGGCCGGGAGGCCGAGGGTGAACTTTGCAGCCGGATCATAAACCGATTGTATATTCAGGGTTGGCTCAAAACCTATTCTGTCTATTGAACTGTTCCGGAGATGAATCTGGAAAAAGGTTTTCACTCCTGAAATTCCCAGTGTCCGGAAATGCTCCCATGGCATGGCTGTATAGTTTAACAGCAGGGAGCCCACAGGTTGAACCAATGAAACATCAGGCATGATGGTGTCGTTGTAACGGCGGTTGTGGTTCAGGTAAATATAATCCAGGTTCCAATGGTCGGCGTTAACTTTCAGACTGGGCTCGGGAGCCGGCGCCAATGAGGCATAATTCCTGAATCGAAACCGGAATCCATCCTGGAGAAACCGGGAATCGGAAATGTTTACCATCACAATTCTGAAGTCACTGACTGCTGTTCCCGGAGCGCTCCATGCCCTGTACCAGCGTCCGTTATCGGGAGCGTAGAATTCAAGAACCAGCGAATCATCAGGCTCCGGTGCATCACCCAGGCCCTGCGGCTGGCAGTAGAAACTGAGATAAAGGGTGGTGTCGCCGGGGTAAAACAGGTTTATAGGTGCCGAGGTTAACGCATCAGCGAAAAAGGATGATACGGTGGCATCAGGGTAAATTATTCCGGCTGAATCCATCATATCCAGGGTGGCCACCCCGAAAGTAGGTTGCCCCAGGCCAAAGGAATTGTTTATAAAAGCCCTTTGGTCCATCCATTTGCCGGCATCGGGGAAAGGCTGTGCCAAACTGAAATCATCAAGGAAAGGTAACTCTATGGATTCGGGTCCGCCGGTTTTCAGAAGGGGAAAGTGCGTAACATTTTGCAAGGCCGGATAAGAGGTTACTGAAGTAAGCCGCTCCTGGGCACTCAACTGCAACACGGATAAGCAGGCCGTTAAAATGAGGATAATGAGTGTTTTGCCAGATGTCATTGTTGTTAATCTATAAGTGGAAATCCCCTGTCAGGGTATCTTGCTGCAGGGCGGCCGAGTCAAGCTGCATGAGCCGGAGTGAATCAACAGAAAGCCAGATATCGATGGAGGTTCCAAGCCGGGCCTGGTTTCCAACATTTGGGTACTGTTTGAATATTTTCGCACGAGCACTGTCATCGGAATTTACAACCGTTGAATCATACATGACGCCGCCGAGGTAGAAAAAGTTGTTCATCGAGATAATACGAGCTGTTTCTTTGCCGATGCCAAGAAGATTTGGAACCAGGGAGCGTTCATTGCTGAGTCCCTGGCCAATCACCAGGGTGATGCCCGATCCTTTTGCAATAGGGGAACCGGGTGCTATCGTGGTGCCATTATACTTTTGCTCGATGACGTACGTCGGGGCAAAGTAAGGTACGTATTCCGTCCGCTCAACGACCAGTCCGGCACTGGTGAGAACGCGCTCGGCCTGGCGGTAAGGCATATCGAAAGCCCTGGGCATCTTGATGATTTCGGGTTGCAAGGCATTGATGACCAGGAATATCTTTCGGTTTTTCTTGATGAAAGCTCCGGGATCGGGGAACTGGTCGAGGATGGTTCCCCGGGGTTTCCCGCTCACATGGGTCGAGTCCTGGATCAGCCAGTAAATATGATTCTGGGAGCAAAACTTATCGGCCTGGATTAACGTCATGCCGGAGAAATCTGGCAGGCGTATCTTCTTACCGTGACCGGTATAGAAAAACAGGCTTATCTGCACAAGAATAACCAGTCCTATGGTGATCAGGAGAGCAATCAATACGTTTTTCCAAAAGATCCGGCTGATCAGAAATTGCCCGAGGGTTGACTTCATAATGATTTGAACTGCTTAGTAAACGGCTCGTCAAAGATAAAATTATCTGACGGAATGAGTTAATGCACTTTAAGGGTGTTATAGAGGGTATCCCGCTCAGAGGCAACGTATCCTGCATTCCTGATGAGGCTCACAAGCTCCTCTTCCGACATGGCGGGATTCTGGTCTTCGGCTCCGGCCATCGAATAGATGCGGGTGGTGTCCTCAATGGTGCCATCGAGATCGTCAACCCCGCAGGAGAGGGAAAGGGATGCCATCTCCTTCCCGATCATCGGCCAGTAAGCTTTGATGTGGGGGAAATTATCGAGGTAGATCCTGCCGACGGCAAAATTCCGCAGGTCCTCAATGGCTGAGGTTTCACCTACGATGCCTAGCGGATTGTTGGCTTTCCGGTATTTAAGCGGAATGAATACCTGGAATCCGGATGTGCGGTCCTGCAGGGTGCGGAGGCGCTCGAGATGGTCGATCCTGTGCGAATAAGATTCAATGTGACCGTACAGCATCGTCGCATTGGTAGGAATGCCTGCCCGGTGTGCCGCCTCGTGAATTCCAAGCCAGGTTTGTGAATCCGATTTATCGGGACAAATCGTTTTCCGGATGGTCTCATCGAAGATTTCAGCACCTCCGCCCGGAATGGCATCGAGCCCTGCGGTTTTCAGCTTCCTTAAGCCCTCGTCTACGGTGATCCGGCTTTTTTTGAACATGAAATCAAGCTCTACCGCCGTAAACGCCTTGATAAACAACCCTGGATTGGCTGTCCTCACTGCCCGCAGCATGGATTCATAATACTCCATGTCGCGATGAGGATGCACCCCGCCGACAATATGCACTTCTGTGACATTTTTATCACGGAAACGTTCAATCTCAGCCAAAATCTCCTCCGGGGTCATTTCCCAGGCACCTTCCTGGTTGAATTTTCTGGAATAGGAGCAGAACCGGCAATTGTGTATGCAGATATTGGTAGGCTCAATATGGAAATTCCGGTTAAACCAGACGGTTTTCCCGTTCAGCCTGTTTCTGACGAGCGTTGCCAGCCTGGCAAGGTACCCCAATCCTGCCTCCTGATAAAGGTGCAGTCCCTCATCCGCGGAAATCCGTGAACCGGCAGCCACTTTTTCCGAGATCGCAAGCAACCTGGAGTCCTTCTCTTCTGTCATGCCTGTATAAACGCCTGATTTTGCTGGCAAAGGTACGATAAAATGGCATTTGGGCGACCGCTGATCTTTTCTGATATTTGCCGTATGTCCACCAATAGCACCAGTAAAATTGCCGTCATCATCGGAGCCGGTCCCGCCGGCCTCACCGCTGCCTATGAACTTCTGCAGCGTACCGATATCCGTCCGGTTATCCTGGAAATGAGCGATGATGTCGGCGGGATCTCCCGTACGGTTGAATATCACGGGAATCGCATGGATATTGGCGGACATCGTTTCTTTTCAAAGTCCGACCGTGTTATGGACTGGTGGCAGGAGATGCTCCCGGTGGAAGCCGGGGTCTCTGAATCGGTTCAAATCCGATATCATAACCGTGACCGGACCGTTTCGGTAAATCCTGATGGACCCGATCCCGGGAAGAGTGACCGGGTAATGCTCGTCAGGGAAAGGCTCTCACGGATTTTTTACGGCCGCAAGTATTACAGCTACCCTATCAGGCTAAACGGACAGACCATCCGCAATTTGGGGCTGCGCAGAATCATCAGGATTGGATTGTCCTATGCCGGTGCACGGATGAGGCCGGTGAGGCCGGAACTGAGCCTGGAGGATTTTTTCATCAACCGGTTTGGTAAGGAGCTATACCTTACTTTTTTCAAGGATTATACTGAAAAGGTGTGGGGGGTTCCCTGCAGGAGCATCAAGCCTGAGTGGGGCGCACAGCGGGTCAAGGGACTGTCCGTCACCAAAGCTCTCTTTCATGCGCTGAAATCCATTTTTCCGCGTGATGTCTCCGTGAGGCAGAAAGAGATTGAAACCAGCCTGATCGATCGGTTCCTGTATCCAAAGTTCGGTCCCGGACATCTCTGGAAAGAGGTGGCATCCCGAATTGAGAAGCTGGGCGGGGAAATCCGGACCGGTTATTACGTTAACGGATTGGAGTGGGCCGATGGCAGGGTGAGCGCTGTGAGGGCAATCTGTATGGCCGACAACCGGGAGTTGCTTCTTGAGGCCGACTGGGTTTTTTCAACCATGCCGGTGAAGGATCTTGTTGCCGGAATGGGGGAGAGGGTTCCGCAAGCGGTGAAGGACGTGGGGAAGGGGTTGATCTACCGCGACTTTATCGCGATCGGATTACTATATAGGAAGATGACACCTTGTCCGGAAGGGTGCGGAGGCAAGAACCGGATTCCGGATAATTGGGTATACATCCAGGAGGCCGATGTTAAGGTGGGCAGAATACAGGTATTCAACAACTGGAGCCCTTACCTCGTGAAGGATCCGGATACCGTGTGGCTGGGGCTGGAGTATTTCTGCCAGGAGGGTGATGATCTGTGGAGCCTTACCGATGAAGAACTTATCCGGCTTGGAATACGGGAAATGGAGATTATCCGGTTCTGTGAGGAAAATGAATACCTCGATGGAACGGTGGTCAGGATGGCTAAAACCTACCCCGCTTATTTCGGGACCTATGACCGGCTGCCGGAGATCAGGTCGTTCACGGATTCCTTAAAGAATCTGTTTTTGCTGGGTCGTAACGGTATGCATCGATATAATAATCAGGATCATAGTATGCTGACCGCCATGACAGCCGTCGACCTGATCGTTGCCGGCTCCGAGGACAAGGAGCCGGTATGGGCAGTAAATACCGAAGAGGATTACCATGAAGAAACTTCAAAATAGCGGATATGCGCTGCCGGCAATCCTGGTAGCACTCGCGGTGGTCACGCTCTATGCGGTTTTCCGAATTCCGGGCGGAGAAGGATTCAATCCCAGTGATGACGGAGTTATTCTTGCACAGAGTTGGAGAATTCTTCAGGGCGAGATCCCACACCTGGATTTTATATCCCTACGGCCAGCCGGATCCGGATATATGCATGTACTTGATTATTTTCTTCCGGGGCCACTTGAGATTTCATCCCGATGGCTTGTATTGATTGAGTACATAATCTACTCGTTATTGATTGCTGTTTTCCTGATGAGGGAGATGTTTGGACCTCTGCGCAACCGGAACCAAGCCTGGCTGATGGCTTCAGTAGGTTTGATTTCCGTGGTTTTAAACATAAATCATTATAACCTGTTTGCCTGGACAACTATCGACGCACTTTTCTGGATGTCGGTTGCATTATTTGCCTGGTCGCGCAACAAGGATTCGGAACCCGGACACGGGCATGGATGGCTTTTTCTGGCCGTATCGGGATCCGTAATGGCCGCCTTGTGCAGGCAGACCTTTGCCTTGCCGGTCCTGGTACTCCTGCTGGCAGTTTCTTATCGGCTGCTTAAACTGAGGAGCCGGATGGGCTGGCTGGCAGCAGCATCCGGACTGATCCCCGGCGTAGCCTATCTCGCAATGATCCTGGCCACAGGGTCGCTATCGGATTTTGTCAGCCAGATGACCGGACGCACCGAGGTCTGGGAAACGGGCTTTGTGAACTTTGCCGGGAGTTTCTGGAATTCACCGGTTTCAGGATTGCTCTTTCTGGCCTTGTTTACCCGGCTGGTTTATATTTGGTATATTGAAACGAGTAGAAAAACAGATATTATAATGAGTATAATAAATACTCAAAAATATGTCATAATAATTACTCAGATAATTGTCTGTTTCCTGATATTCATTTGGCCGGAGCGATTGTTCCATCTGTCCTATACTCTTTTCTGGCTCCTGATTGTCAGTCTGGTGCTGATAAATTGCGGAGTGGACAAACCCAGGAAGGCGAACCGGGCCGCCCTGTGGATTTTACTCGTGGCCTGGACATCTTCAATCTCTTTGGGTGATAATGCGCCGGTTTTTGCAACGGGCCTTCTCGCTACGGCAACTCTTCTACTCATCCTGCGGGATTTGATTCCGGCATTGGCAGGAAAGCCCGGCAGCCGGATGCTGTTGGCCGGCATGGTTCTGCTCCCGGTTCTGGTTTCGGTTTCTGTTTATGCACAGAAGGAAAACAATTACCGGGATCTGCCGTCCCGTGAGCTGACGGCTGACGGGGCCACCGTTTTCGAAGACCTGAAAAGCATTCGGCTGAATCCGGGGGTTCATTCATACCTCGGGGAAATTGTCCGCATCTACAAGGACCGGGGATCGCCGCAGGGACGATTTGCGGTATGGCCCAACAATCCGCTGGTATACCGGTTTCTCGGCAGCCCTGATCCCTTTCCGCTTGACTGGATGCAACAGCCCGAATTTGCCGGAAATGAAGATCGCCTGATGCGGGAGGTTGAGGATCTGCTTCGCAGCCGAAAGCTGGTGATTCTGGTTGAAAAGTACAACTCGAAATGGATTGCGCGGGAAAAGATTCCGCTTAGTCCGGAGTCACCTGACTATCCTTACCTCAGGTTGCTGGATTCAGCAGCAACGGAATTGACCATGGAGAGTCCATGGTTCAGGGTCTATTCCACAAAATAAAAAATCCCCGCCGGTAAGGCGGGGATCAGCATATCTTTAACAGGACAGATCTAGTATCTTTTCAGATTGGGTTCGTCGGAAACGCTGAGTTTTTTGCGTCCTTTTGCACGCCTGGCAGCCAAAACAGCGCGTCCACCAACGGTTGCCATTCTTTCACGGAAACCATGTTTGTTCTTCCGCTTGGTGTTTGAGGGTTGAAATGTCCTTTTCATTATCGTGTCTCTTTATCGTGAATATCCCTGAAAATTGGTTTGCAAAGTTAAATATTAATTGATAAAAACCAAACCAATCTCATCGAATCAGTCGATCGGAAGAAAAATTATTTTTTTTGTTTCGAAAAAGGGCTCTTCGAAATAGTCTGATATCGGAACGGTTCGCAAACAGTGGCCGAACGGCTCCAATTCCGCCTGAAGATCACCGCCTTTAAGGTAAATGATTCCATTGGGAACCTCATTGAAGCCTCCTGGCCTGATTTTTTTCCGAGTCCAGCCGACGAATTCCGACAGGGTTGTGACTGCGCGGCTGACCACAAAATCAAAGCCCGGGGTGATATCTTCAATGCGACCGTTGAAGGTGCTGACGTTGCCCAGGCCGGTCTCCCTGACCACAGCTTCGACCACGGTAATTTTTTTTGCGATGGAGTCGGCCAGGGTAAACTGCACATCAGGGAAAAGAATAGCCAGCGGGATCCCTGGAAAGCCTCCGCCGGTTCCGGCATCAAGCACCCGGGTTCCGGGCTTGAAGGTGATAAACCGGGCGATGGCCAGGGAGTGCAGGACATGGTTCGTATAAAGGTTATTGATATCCTTGCGTGAAATGACGTTGATGCGTTCATTCCACATCCTGTAGATGTTGCCGAGCTTTGAGAGCTGTTCCAGCTGAAGATGGCTGAGTCCGGGGAAATGGCTGGCAACCGTGTTCAAATCAAACCTCTTTGGTTTTAATAATCTGATAGAGGAGGTCCTTTGCCCGGAACAGCTGAGCCTTAACCGTTCCCAGTGGAAGGTTGAGGGTTTCGGCGATCTCTTCGTATGAATACTCCTCAAAATAGCGCAGCTGGACCAGCCTGCAATATCGGGGTTTAAGCTGGTTGACCACCATTTTGAGCAGCTCGGTTTTCTGTTTCTGAATCATCTCCTCCTCGGGGTCGGGGGTGTCGGACTGCAGCTGGACAGGTGTTTCATCTTCCGTGTCGCGGCCCTGGCTGTCAATGGAGATCGTTTTGTTGTGCTGGCGCCTGATATAATCAATGGCGTTGTTGTTGGCGATTTTGAAAAGCCAGGTGCTGAAGGCAAAATCCGGTTCATAATTGCCCAGGTTTTTAAAGGCCTTGCCAAAAGCTTCCATGGTGAGGTCCTCCGCATCATCTTTGTTATGGACCATCTTGAGAAGCATAAAATAGACTGAATCCCAATAGCGGCTAAGCAGATCGGCGTAGGCATGCTGATCTCCCTGCTGTGCTTTCTGCACCAGGATATAATCCTGCTTCGCCCTGTTTGAAAGTTCGGAAAACATTACCAGTTAAATTTTTTATTCTTCTTCATCCCTGATTTCAACATCAGATAGCCTGAAATTACGGGCATGAAAAGGTCATAAATAATTGAAAAGAGCCAGATGCCTTTTTCCCCGAGCTTTCTCATGGTCAGTTTAAATATCCAAAGATGCATGATCCAGCGGAACAGGAGGAGCAGGATCAGGTAGCCTGGTAATTTCCAGAACGAAAGGAGAACTATAATGCTCACGTAGAAATATTCTCTTGAAATAACTTCAGTTGCAATAGTGAGCTTATGTTTCCAGTGATAATTGGTGCCGGCAGTCAAATGCCTTCTCTTCTGGCGGAGCCAGTTGTTGAAGGTGAGCATCGGCTCGGAGTAGGTGAAGCTGTCGGGGTGGAATTCAACAGCGGTATTGGTGGAATTGGAAGTCTGGTTAACGAACAGGTCATCATCGCCCGACTGGAGGTGCAGCTGATTGGCGAACCCTTTGTTGTTGAAAAACAGGGATCTCCGGTAGGCGAGGTTTCGTCCGACACCCATAAAGGGTTTGTGCCTGATGGTGAAGCTCAGGTATTGCTGAGCGATCCAGGCGGTATCGGTGCGGATGAATTTATTGGTAATACCCTTTCTCCGCTCATAGGCTCCATATCCCAGGATGATCTCCCTGCGCGGAAGGAAGTGCGCCTGCATCTTTTCAATCCAGTGTGGACTGGCCGGCCGGCAATCTGCATCCGTAAAAAGGAGCTGGTCATAGGCAGCTGCTTTGATTCCAATGGTTTGAGCCAGTTTTTTTGCATGCGGGTATGGGTGGGTATGCTCAATATTGGTCACGTAGAGGTGCGTGTATTTTTTTTCAAACGCTGCCAGAATCTCGGGGGTTGCATCCTTCGATCCATCGTTGACCACAACCACCTGGAATTTCGGATACTCCTGTTCGAGAATAAGCGGCAGAAAACTCCTGAGATTTTCGGCCTCGTTTTTAGCACAGATGATTACGGTTACCGGATCCTGTGTGGTTTTAATTTCTTTCGGGCTGTACCGGTGAACCTGGAGGTAATAACCGAAATAGAACCACGCCTGGATGAGTAAGGCGACAACGGTGAGACCGGCGAGCGAGATAAAAAGAATATCGGTCCAATGATCAAATGAGATGTGAAATAAGTCTGTAAGTATCTGAATCATAGATCAATATAATCAAAAATTGTAGGTTCCGACAGGATCGGCTCCCAAAGATAGTCTTAAAAAGCAATATCTTTGCCATTTTCCCGATACATGAAATTCCAGATTCAGTCAACAGACAACCGAAGTCAGGCACGTGCCGGATCCTTTTCAACGGGCCATGGTTTGCTTGAGACGCCCATTTTCATGCCGGTGGGAACTGGTGGAACCGTTAAGGCGGTTCATCAGCATGAACTGGCCGATGATATCAACGCACCGGTTATTCTGGGGAACACCTACCATCTGTATCTTCGCCCGGGAACCGCGGTTCTGAAGGAAGCAGGCGGTTTGCACCGGTTCATGAACTGGAACCGGACCATTCTGACCGACAGCGGCGGGTACCAGGTTTTCAGCATGGCGGCTAACCGGAAGCTGACTGCTGAAGGCGCATGGTTTTCATCACATATTGACGGATCACGGCATCTTTTCAGCCCGGAAGGGGTTGTGGATATTCAGCGACTGATCGGGAGCGACCTGACCATGGCCTTTGATGAGTGCACTCCGTGGCCCTGTGAGGAAAAATATGCCAGGGATTCAATGGAGTTGACGCACGACTGGCTGCTGCGGGGGATTGAACGGTTCAGGCAAACCGAGCCGCTTTACGGTCATGAACAATTTTTTCTACCCATCGTGCAGGGGAGTGTGTTTGCTGACCTG
Source organism: Bacteroidetes bacterium GWF2_49_14 (assembly GCA_001769295.1). GTDB lineage: Bacteria > Bacteroidota > Bacteroidia > Bacteroidales > UBA12481 > UBA12481. Next base: position 16,543 of record MEOR01000088.1, read on the forward strand.
CGGAAAAGATCGGCCGAATTCATTGCACGTCAGGACATGCCGGCAAATGCCATCGGAGGACTTTCGGTGGGCGAGCCGGTAGAAATAATGTATGAGATGATAGAAGTGGTGAACAGCATACTTCCGGTTGATAAACCGCGTTATCTGATGGGTGTGGGCACGCCGGTCAACCTGCTGGAGGCTATCAGCCGCGGCATGGATATGTTCGACTGCGTGATGCCGACACGAAACGGCCGGAATGGAATGCTTTTTACATCCAAAGGCATCATGAACATCAAAAACGAGAAATGGAAGTTCGATTTTTCACCGATCGACGTGGAGGGCTGTTCCGTGGTTGACCGCAATTACTCAAAGGCATATCTCAGGCACCTGGTGACCAGCGGAGAACGGCTGGGAGCCCAGATCGCCAGCATTCATAATCTGGCCTTTTACCTCTGGCTGGTGAGGGAAGCCCGCAAACATATATTTTCAGGGGATTTCTCAAACTGGAAAGACATCATGATTCCACGACTCTCAAACCGCTTGTAATTTATGTTTAAGCGACTGGATATCTATATAATGCGCAAGTTTCTGGGAACATTTTTCCTGGCGCTCGGGCTCATTATTCTGGTGGCCGTAGTTTTTGATTTCTCGGAGCGCGTGGATGATTTTATTAATAATAAGGCGCCACTCATGGTTATTCTGACCGATTATTACCTCAATTTCATCCCGTTTTTCTCCAACCTCTTCAGCTACCTTTTTGTATTTATTTCCGTGATCTTTTTCACGTCGAAAATGTCGGTGCATAACGAAATAACCGCCATTCTTTCCAATGGGATCAGTTACAGCCGCATGATGGTCCCCTACCTTGCATCCGCAACCCTGATCGCCCTTTTCAGCTTTGTCCTCTCGAACTACCTGATCCCCTATACTTCGATCAAGCGGCTGGAGTTTGAAATGAAATACCTGGACAAAGCGTATGGCACTCCGGAAAGGGATATTCACAAGCAGATCGGTCCTGGAGTTTTTATATACGTCGAGACCTTTAACCCGCGGTCCAATTACGGGAATAAGTTTTCCATGGAGAAGTTTGAGAATGGCGAGCTGAAATCGAAAATGATGGCTCAGAATATTATTTGGGATTCGATTGCGAACACCTGGCATATCCATGATTACTGGATCCGCGAGATTAACGGCCTGAAAGAGACTATCAAAACCGGGGCTGTAATGGATTCAGCACTCAACCTGAGCCCGACAGAGTTCAACCGCAACAGCAATGTGGTGGAAGCGATGACAACGCCCCAGCTGCGCAGGTTTGCCAAACTGGAACTCTCGAGGGGCCATAGGGATACTTACTATGACATTGAGAAGCATCGCAGATATGCAGGCCCGTTTGCCGTTTTCATCCTGACGGTGATCGGCGTGTCCCTTTCGAGCCGGAAAATCCGCGGCGGAATGGGGATGCACATTGGTTTCGGGATCGCACTCAGTTTCTCCTACATATTGTTCATGCAGATTTCGCGTGAGTTTGCCCGCGCAGGCGATCTGCCTGCCTGGCTGGCAGTCTGGCTGCCGAATATCGTTTACGCCCTCATCGCCATCGGACTCTACCGCACGGCTCCGAAATAATTATTCAATGCGGTGATGTGATGATTTGACGATTTGTTGATTTGATGATGTGATGATTTGGCAGGTGCTCTTGTCATCCCCGCGGAAGCGGGGACCGGATGGTATATTACTAAATTTGGCGCGGGGACCGGATGGCATATTACCAACGTTGGCTACCCACTCAACCGTTTATCCAGCAGATAGTTAATCCCCACAAACCCCCAAAACATAGCCAACCCGCCGAGTGCAATCCAGATGGCATAATCCGGCACTACCAGATCGGCAAATGGGTTTGAAGCGAACAACCCGGAAAACCAGTCGTTTGCTTTGGAAAAAATTGTCTCCGCATGGGAAAGGTCGGGCATCGTGATCGCCGGCCCGGTGGATTTTCCGCCAAATATCAGGATTACAATAAAACTGATGCCGAAAACAGCGGGAATGCCCCGGCGAAGCCATACGGGCGGGGTATACGAACGCACTGCCGGTCTGGACGAAAGGGCTTCAATCCGGTACATGACATTTTTCAGCAGGTCTGCCGGAACGGGCCGTGGCTCTTCCGCACGTATCAGCTCCGATAGTAAGCGGTCTTTCGGATCTTCAGCGGGATTCATCTTGTTTGCCATATTTCAATCTCCTCTTTCAAAACTGATGTAATAACCTGGTGCATTTTCTGCCTGGCCCTGAACAACCTGACTTTCACATTGCTTGCCGAGAGGCTGGTCATTTCGGCGAGTTCATCAACAGTAGCATCTTCGCGATAGTACTGGTCGATAAGAAAAATCTCGTCCGGAGAAAGCACCTTGTAAGCCTGGTCAAGCAGCATCCGCATATCCCCGTGGTCCAGCGATCCGATGCCATCATTGTCGGCCATCGATTCGGGATAGTAGGAGCTGTCAGGTGTAAAAGGCACAGACCGTGACTCCTTTCGTGTTTTCGAGATGCAGGTATTATAAACAATCCGGTATAACCATGTTGAAAATCTTGAGTCCAGACGGAACTTGCCGAGCGCCTGATAGGCCTGGACAAAAGCGTCCTGCGTACAGTCGCGCGCGTCTTCAGAGTTACCTAATATCTTGTAGCTGAGATTGTATGCACCCGATTGGTACGCCGTCACCAGCAGCGCAAACTGATTTGTGTTACCCTTGAGTACTGCCCGGATGCATTCAATCTCCTGGTTATGATCCATGAAACTTAGACGCTTACTTCCTTCAGGTGGTTACATTTTGTAACCGGTATTAAAGTCGTGCGTCATAAGGTAAAATTAATTCTAATTATCATGGCAGTAGCAGTTGTTTTTGTGGCCTTTTTTGCCACGGTTTTCGGGGTGTTTTATCTATACCTCAATACGCGGAACCGCGAAAGGATGGGACTTATAGAGAAGGGTGCAGATGCCTCCTTATTCAATGGCAACCGTCAGCCATTAGTCCGGCAGAAGAATTCACAATTCCGGTTTTCCCTCAAGGCAGGAACCTTCATTGTGGGTACCGGGCTGGGGTTTGTTATCTCATACATATTATATCAGCTGATGTCTTCCGGCCAGGGGACTTCGGAGTATCATCCTGATGATGAAATGTTTGCCTTGCTAACGGTTGGGATTGTGTTTATTTGCGGCGGACTGGGCCTGGTGATCGGCTATTATATGGGCAGGAGCCTTGATAAAGCCGATTACAAGGAATAGGAATTTTCTGAACAGCAGTGAGGAATCGTGCCGGAAAACCCGGCACGATTCTTTTTTAACAACTTTTAACAGGTTTATATATTAAACTTGCGACGGAAACCTTATTCCAATAGCTAAACTCAAACTATCCGTGGAAATCCGTATTGAAAACCTGAACAAGATTTACAGGAACGGCAACAAAGCCTTATCCGACATTAATCTGACCATTGAGGACGGGATGTTCGGGCTGCTCGGGCCGAACGGTGCAGGTAAATCCACCCTGATGAGAATCCTGGTTACGCTGATGAAACCTTCAACCGGAAAGGTTACCGTAAACGGATTGGATCTGCAGAAAAACCGTCGTGAAGTAAGAACACTTCTTGGGTATTTGCCCCAGGATTTTCGTTTTTTCGCAAAATACAGCACCTGGGAGTTTCTTGATTATTCCGCACGTCTGGCAGGTTTGAGGAGCCGGTCGATACGAAACCGGGAGGTTGAAAAGATGCTGGAGCAGGTTGGGCTTTTTGAAGCCCGCGACAGGCAGGCCGGACGGCTGTCGGGTGGGATGAAGCGTCGTTTGGGAATTGCACAGGCTCTTATCGGAAATCCTAAGATCGTGATCGTGGATGAACCGACTACCGGTCTGGATCCCGATGAAAGGATCCGCTTCAGGAACCTCCTGTCGAAAATGACCGAACAGGAAATGATCATCATTTTATCCACACATATTGTGGGTGATATATCCAGTACATGCCGCAGCATGGCATTACTGGAAAAGGGTAAAATGGTTTTTGAGGGGCCGCCGGATAACCTGATTACCAAAACCAGGGGACATGTTTTTCAAATGTCAGTTTCTAACCGGGAATTTGAAGATGTTAAGGAAAAGTTCAATGTCATTTCAACCATTCCGGCTGTCAATGGCTGGGAGGTGCAGGTTGTGGCCAACGATACCGGTAACTATCCATCTACGCTGATCGAGCCCAACCTTGAGCATGCCTATGTATACTTTATGGAACTGGTACTCGGTCAAAAACAAGAAATCTACTAACATGAAGACGCTAAGAACCATTTGGATCATTGCCTGGTTTGAAATCCTGATCCTGTTCCGCAGCTGGTTTTTCAGGATATTCAGCGGACTCATTCTGCTGTTCCTCTTTGGAATGAATATCGGCATGCTGAAAGACGGCGGAGGGAACTGGGCGGTTAAGGCCATCCCTTCGAATATTCCCTATTTTAACATGATTATCCTGAGCCTTAGCCAGGTGTTCATTGCCATGTTTCTGGCACTCGATTTCCTGAAACGTGACAAAAAGCTGGATACATCAGAGGTAATTTATACCCGGTCCATGACGAACTGGGCGTATGTGTGGGGAAAAACATTCGGCGTTCTCACCGTCTTTATCGTTTTGAATATTCTCGCCCTTCTTTTGGCCATGATCATTAACCTTGCCGTTTCTGATATATCGCTGGATATAGCGGCCTACCTTTATTATCCGCTGATCATCAGCTTTCCGGCGCTGATTTTTATTCTCGGGCTCTCCTTTCTGATTATGTCCGTGGTTAAAAACCAGGCCATCGCCCTGGTTCTGCTTCTCGGATACACCGGGCTGGTCATGTTTTACGGCAAGGACCATTACGACTACGTATTCGATTTTATCGGATACCGCCTGCCTCTGATTCATTCCGATCTGATAGGTTTCGGATTCGAAGGGAAACTATTCCTTCAACGGGCCATTTACCTCTTTTTCGGATTCTCATTTATCGGGGCCTCGATCATTCTCCTGAAACGTCTGCCGCAGTCGCGGTTCCATTCCTTAATCGCCTGGACGATGATGATCGCCTGTGCGGTCGGCGGGGCAGCCGCGCTCGGTATTTACAGCGGCCAAACCCTTCAGGATCAGAAGTTCCGCAGTGAAATGATCACGCTTAATGACCAGAATAACAAGATTGCAGTTTTAGGCAATGAGGAGACTAATCTTGCAGTCCGTCACCTGGGCCGCAAGATTGAGGTCACCGCATCGGAAACACTGATAAACCAGAATGCTGCTGCCGTAAGTCAAACGGTTTTCTCCCTGAATCCCGGACTTGACTTGCAGAAATTATCCGTGAACGGATCAGAGGTAAGGTTTGAAAGGAAACAACACCTGATTGTAGTGAGTTTTCCACAGCCTATTGGCAGCGGAGAACGTGTTCACATGGAATTCACCTATCGCGGAACTATCGATGAGCGGAGTTGTAACCTGGATATTAAGAAAGAACAGGCTGAGGAGAAATATGGTCCGGATTTTATTATCTCGATCCGAAAGCGTTTTGCGATCCTCGAACCCGGTTATGTTTTACTGACACCCGAATCAACCTGGTATCCGGTTCCCGGAGTGCTCCACGGTTCAACCCTGAGCGTACTTCCGACTTGGAACTTCACCCGGTTTACCGCATCGGTGGAGACACATGAGGATCTTCAGCCGATTATGCAGGGACCCGTCGAAAAATCAGGAAATCAATGGGTGTTTAAACCCGAGAACCAACTGCCTGGTCTTACCCTGATAATCGGTCCCTATGCCAAATCGAACCTGCAGGCCGGTACTATTGATATTGAGCTGAATATGATCAAGGGGCACGACTATTTCAGCAACACCCTGGACTCTATTTCCGATACTCTTCCGAAGTTTGTAGGAGACATGATGGGGGATGTTGAGAGGCGACTTGGCCTAAAGTATTCCTTCCCGCGGCTTAAAATGGTAGAGGTACCGGTTCAATTTTATTCCTACTACCGCCTCTGGATCAAAAACCGCGATTTCCTGCAGCCTGAGATGATCCTGCTCCCTGAGCGGGGAAGCATGCTGAGCAGGGCTGGTTTTGCACAGGAGTTTAAGCAAACCGAGAAACGAAGCAAACAGTCCGATCAGTCTCTTTCCGAAAAAGAAATTCAACTGAGGGTGCTTCGGAATTTTATTTCCGACAATTTTATCCCGGGTGCCTCGGGTGGTGATTTCCGGATGGGTATGGACGGGGGAAATATCATGAACATCTCTGGCGCCGCCGACAAGCGATTCTCGCTTTTCCCGCAATATTACACTTTCACGAATTACCTGGGGTCCGATAAGTACCCGATTTTGAATACGGCGCTTGAATCCTATATCACAGCGACAACCGACATGGGTTTTGGCGGCGGATCGGGTACCTCAGGACTGAATGCTGCCGAACAGGCTAATGTGGAGCTTCAGAATAAATCATTCTCACAGCTTCTCTCTTCTGAAATGGATAATATCGCCTTGCGTCAGGTCATAGACTCGAAAGGCAAATACTATTTCACCTATCTGGAGGCCATCGCGGGGTCAGAGAATTTTATGCCCTTCCTTCTCGCGGAACTGGAGAAATATCGCTATCGTACACTTGATCTGGACAGCCTGACCGCTGATTTCAAGAATAAATTCGGATTCAGCCCTGATTCCCTGGCCGGAAGGTGGTATGCCTCCAGGGAGCTTCCCGGTTACCTGATCGGCAGGGTAAGGGTGATTGAGGTCCAGCAGGATGACAGGACCCGCTATCAACTGCTTTTTGAAATTTCGAATCCCACGAAAGAGGGAGGTATGATCCAGATATCCCTGAGGGCAGGCGGCCGGGGTGGTATGGGAGGTCGTGGAGGCGGAATGGGCGGAGCACGCGGAGGATCCACCTTTGCCCTCGCAGGAAGAAATACGGGAACCGAAAAATTCCTGACCCTTCCAGCCGGTACCGCCTATCAGGTAGGGTATGTGCTTGATGATCAGCCCCGCATGATGAGCGTCAATACAATGATTTCAACCAATCTCCCGAATAATATCGGATTCCCGTTCCCGGCTCTGGAACAGATCAGAGGTTTCGAGCCTTTCGAAGGTATCCGTCCGGTTGATGTTTTTTATACAGTCAGCAACCCGGGTGAGATCATCGTGGACAATGAGGATACCGGATTTTCAACTTCCGGTCAGGCCACCGAGAGCCGATTGGTGCGATGGCTTAAAATCAACAAGAATGACGATGCCATTCCCTACAAGAGCCTGACCTTCTGGCGCCCGCCACAGTTCTGGACCCCCATCATCCAATCAGGATTCTATGGCGATCTGGTCCGCTCGGCTGTCTATGTGAAATCGGGTGACGGGAATCTGGCTGCAGAGTGGCGAACCCTGATCACCAAGCCCGGATATTATGATGTATATGCCTACCTGAATCCGAATATTGCCCGTATGGGTATGCGCATGGGGGGTGGAAACAGGCAGCAGGGTGGACCCGGAAGTCAGGGCGGTCCCGGATCCATGCCGGAACTCTCTGATGAATACCACTTCACCGTATTCCATGGTGAAGGTTCTCAAGATGTCATCCTCGCGCTTAAAACAGCCGAGACTGGCTGGAACCATCTGGGGTCCTTCTATTATAACGCCGATACGGCAAAAATCATGATCAACGATAAGAATAACGGCAGAACCGTTGTGGCGGATGCAGTGAAGTGGGTGAAACAACAATGAAGTACGTAACAACCATCAATTATATGAACAAGCCTATCTTTCTTATTTCCCTGCTAGCCAGCCTTTTCCTGGGTGGTACTGCCGGGGCGCAGCAACTGATCAAGCTGCAGGATGCATTGTTAATCGCATCGCAAAACAGCCCGGACATCCGGATAGTTAAGCTAAGCCTCGAACGCAGTGACCAATTGCTGAGAGCACAGGAAGCCGCTTTGAAATCCAATTTCAAGTTTACACTTAACCCATTGGGCTATAGTCATAACAGGGTTTTCGATGAGCGTTTCACTGACTGGAACACGCAGGAGAACCTCAATAGTTCCGGTACCTTTACCGTTACACAGCCTATTACCCTGACGGATGGTACGGTATCCCTGTCGAATCGCCTTTCCTGGCAACGGGCTTACAGTGAGGCAAGTGAAAGAACCACCAAAACGTTCAACAACAATCTTTTCCTCCAGTATAACCAGCCCCTGTTTACCTATAACCGCACCAAACTGGCGATGAAGAGCCTGGAGCTGGACTATGAAAATGCACAGCTGAACTTCAACCTCCAAATGCTGCAGCTGGAGCGGTCGGTTGCCCAGCAGTTCTATACAGTTTACAACCAACAGATGAGGGTTCAGATCGCTAATGAAGAGTACCTGAATCAGCAGGCCAACTATGAGATGATCAAGAATAAAGTAGAAGGTGGTATCTCAAAACTGGAAGAACTCTACCAGGCGGAACTGAACCTGGCCTCCAGCAAATCCAGCTGGGAAAATACCAAAGTATCACTGGAAAACTCTAAGGACAATTTCAAGTTGCTGGTGGGCATGGATATCTTTGGAGAAGTTAATGTTCTTGCTGATCCGGTGGTGGATTCCGTACCGGTCAGCCTCGATCAGGCCATTAATTTTGCGCTTGAAAACAGGATGGAACTACGCCAGAGGCAGATCAGCATCGAAACAGCCCAGTTCGAAATGATCCGGACTATGGCAATTAATGAATTTGCGGGTAATCTGTCGTTATCAGTCGGTTTGTTCGGGGAAAACGAAGCCTTCCCTCAGATTTACAAATCACCGACTGATAACGAAGATCTTGCTTTCAGCCTTCAGATCCCGATCTTTGACTGGGGAGAAAAGAAAGCCCGTATCAAGGCTACTCAGGCCAGCATCGAAACTCAGAAAATCAATCTTGATGATCAGCGGAATACCATTATACAGACCGTTCGCCAGGTATACAGAAACCTGCAGAACCTTCTGAACCAGATTTTCATTGCACAGCAGAACGTCCGGAACGCCCAGCTTACCTATGACATCAATCTGGAACGATACAAAACAGGAGACCTTACCGGTATGGACCTGAACCTTTTCCAGAATCAGCTCTCCTCAAAAAAACTCGACCTGATCAACGCCCAGATCAATTACAAACTGGAACTTCTTAACCTGAAGATTCAGACGCTTTATGACTGGGAAACCAAATCACCCATAGTACCCACGATCAATAAATAATCAACTGATATGAAATCCTTTCGAAATCCCCTGTTTACGCTTCTGCTGTCCGGTATTGCGGTCCTGACCATCACCGGATGCAAAAACCAGCAAACCGATGCCCAGACTGAGGTAGCAGTTCCCGTTGCTGTACTTGATATCCGAAACTCTTCCATTGAGGAGTTCATCGAGACAAACGGAACCGTTTATCCCACCCGTGAAGTGGAACTTAAATCCGAGATGTCCGGTAAATATACCCTTCAGAATAACCCTCGCACGGGCAGGTCATGGGGCCTGGGCGACCGTGTACGTGCCGGTGAGGTAATCATCAGGTTTGAAGATGAGGAATATGTAAACAGCATTCAGATTGAGTCAAAGAAACTAAATCTCGATGTCTCAAAGAACGAATTCGAGAAGCAAAAGTCGCTCTACGATAAGGGCGGAGCCACGCTCCGCGAGCTGAAAACGGCCGAACAATCGGTCATGAATGCTGAATACACCTATACAGGTGCACAGATCTCGCTGGCGAAAATGAAAGTCTCTGCACCTTTTGATGGGGTTATCGTCGACCTGCCATTTTATACGCAGGGGAATAAATTAACCACCGGTCAATCCCTGGTTAAAATTATGGATTACAAGAAGTTGTTTATGGAATTCCAACTTCCTGAGAAAAACCTTATCCAGGTTGGTGTCAATCAGCGGGTACGGGTTCTCAATTACGCCCTTCCTGATGATACGCTGTATGGAGTGATCAGTCAGCTTTCACCGGCTATCAGCCCCGATACGAGGAACTTCAAGGGCACACTTGTGATTTTGAACGATGACCTGAAACTAAGGCCGGGCTCATATATTAAGGCTGAGATTATCACTCAGCGCAAGGACAGTACCATCGTGATCCCGAAAAACATAATTGTTTCGCGGCAACGGGGTAAAACCGTATATGTGGTTGACCAGAATACAGCCAATGAGCGCGTGATCACTACCGGGCTGGAGAATCCGGATTCAGTGGAAATTGTCAAAGGTTTACAGGTGAATGACCGCGTGGTTATCGAAGGATTTGAAACCCTGGGTAACCGTTCGAAAGTCAAAATCGTCCGCTAAACGGGCATATACGTTCAGCTATGAGAAAGATAACCGAGTTTTCAGTCCGATACCCGGTCACTGTTACCATGTTTATCCTGGCCGTTGTGCTGCTGGGATTCATTTCATTTGGCAAGCTGGGTACCGACCTGTTTCCGAAAATGAACAATCCCCGCATATATGTTGAAATAAAGGCGGGTGAACGTCCTCCGGAAGAGGTCGAGAAATTGTTTGTCGACCCGATTGAATCGGTATGTATCAGGCAGAGCCAGGTAACCGGGGTTTCATCCGTAACACGTGTAGGTACCTCACAGATAA
>MEOR01000089.1 GCA_001769295.1 Bacteroidetes bacterium GWF2_49_14
TGGATTTCACAGGTTTATTTATAAACTGCGCCGGGATATACTTCCAAAGCTTTGCGCAATACAATGAGGGCTTGTTTCAAATCTTCCTTGTCGAGCACGTAGGCGATCCTGACTTCATCGCGTCCGATATCCGGAGTTGTGTAGAAGCCTGAAGCAGGAGCCATCATCACGGTCTGACCTTCAAATTCGAAGTCGGAGAGCAACCATGCACAGAATTTGTCGGCATCATCAACAGGTAAACGGGCAACGGTGTAAAAGGCACCCATGGGAATAGGAGAGTAAACACCCGGAATGCGGTTAAGTCCGTCGATGAGGTATTTCCTGCGTTCGACATATTCGTTGTACATCTCAAGCATATATTCCTGCGGTGTGTCGATGGAGGCTTCTGCAGCTATTTGTCCGATCAGAGGCGGACTCAAACGTGCCTGACAGAACTTCATCACGTTGCGCAACACATCTTTATTTTTCGTTACCAACGCACCCACACGGATACCGCACTCACTGTATCTTTTCGAAACAGAATCAAAAAGCACCACATTTTCTTCAATACCATCCAGATGAAAAGCAGATATATAGGGTGCACCGGTATAACAAAACTCGCGGTAAACTTCATCGGAGAACAGGTAAAGATCATATTTCTTCACGAGTTTTTTGATGTTGTTCATCTCGGCACGGTTGTACAGATAGCCGGTCGGATTGTTCGGGTTACAAATCAAAATCCCTTTAGTTCGCGGGGTGATGAGCTCCTCAAATTTTTCGATTGGAGGCAGGGCAAAACCATCGTCAATACTGCAAAAGATGGGTTTGATGATGGCGCCGGCAGCGATGGCAAAAGCTGTATAGTTGGCGTAAGCAGGTTCCGGAACGATGATTTCGTCACCCGGATCCAGACAACTCATGAAAGCAAAGTTCACCGCTTCGGAACCTCCGGTAGTGATGATGATGTTTTCTTCCGTAACATCAATGTTGAAACGGTGGTAGTATCCTGCAAGTTTGGTGCGCAGACTTTTTATTCCGTCGCTCGGACTGTATTCCAGTATTTTTCTGTCGATGTTGCGAATCGCGTCAATCGCCACCTGAGGAGTTTTCAAATCGGGCTGACCGATGTTCAGGTGATAAACTTTCACTCCACGGGCTTTAGCTTTATCAGCGAGTGGCACTAATTTACGGATGGGCGATTCGGGCATGGAATTCCCGCGTTGCGAAGTATGTGGCATGCTTATTTTGTTTTGCCTGCAAAATTAGTGAAATTATTTAAAATCCACGATTAATTTGACATTAAATTGTCTGCCGGTAAGATAATTGGGAACAGCCATCTGTTGTCCGTAAATATCTGTTACCCAATAATATGAATTTACATTCTTGAAATCCATCAGATTAAAGACCTCTAAATTAAGCCAGATACTTTGTACGTGTTTAAGCCAGGGCTTGTTCAGCAGGGCATCTTTCCCGTTGACCAATACCCTTGAACCGCCCAGATCGACACGCTTGTAAGCAGGTGCGCGCAGGGCGCCGCGGTATAGATTATTTCTCGGCGGACCGAAGGGCATTCCGTCGGAATAGATGAATTTGAGCTGTACTTTGTACTTCGGATTGTTGGGAAGGTAATCCTGAAACATCATGGAAAAAGCATAACGTTGTTCATTCGGACGCGAAACCCATCCCGGACTGATCAGTTGAGTGGATGTAACATTCAGGTTGTCGTCGTAAGTGTTTTTTACATAACTGTCGCCTACGATGTCCTCTTTTGAATTCATGAGCGAGAAGTTGACCCATGAATCAGTCCCCGGCACCAGTTCGCCGAAGAGCTTAAAGTCGATTCCTGCGGTATAGGCTTTGGCATTGTTTTCTCCGGAATAGGTGATTTGAACGTTGTCCACATCATAGGTAATTACCCGATCGGCAAGCTTCAGATAGGCTTCGGTCGTGAATTTGAACGGCCGGCCAAAAGCCCTGAAATAATGATCGCCTCCGAGAACAAACTGCATGGAACGCTGTGCCCTGATATCTTTATTCAGTGAAATATTTACATTACCAAGTGCATCGGTAAGTGTGTCTCTTATTTCTTTATAAAATGGAGCCTGATAATACAGCCCTGTGGCAAATCTGAAACTGAAATCCTTTTTCCAATTGGGTACATAGGCAATTGAAGCTCTTGGACTGACAAACAATTCCTTATTGAAATTCCAGAAGTTGGCACGCACCCCACCGGTCAGCGTGTAATTTCCCTTAGCATCTTTCCATTTATAGGTATCCTGTATGTAAGCCGTTGTTCGCCAGGTGTTGAGAGTGTTTGACGACTTCATATTATAATAAAGGTTCACCGTTTGATTGTTATAAGGCAGGGAGTAACCGGCAGAATCGCGCCATTCCCATTCACTGATATTGTCTTTGATGATTTCGTACTGAAAATTTGCACCCCACTTCAGTTTGTGCGATAAAGCACTGAATTCACCTGCATGGGAGATATTGGCAACTGTTGCCCTGAGGGTGTTGCGGGCATGTTCCTGGTATTTGCCTATTCCTAACGATGCTCCTTTACGGTTTTCCTCATTCAGTTCCATTTTGACTTCACTCAGAATATACTCACCCAGAATGTCATAATTTTCATTTTCATCTGTATTGAATGCAGAGGCCATGAAACTCAGTTTAACATTCTGTTTTGGTTTATAATGATATCCTAATGCTCCGAAAGCCGTTCTGAAAATATCCTTTTCCTGTCCTTCGAAAAATATGGTCAGATTTCTTCCCATATTATATGTCCCGAAGGAAGTAGAACGGGTTTGAGGAATAAAATTGAAGATATTCTGGGAAAAGTTACCCAAAAAAGTCAACTCCGATTTCTCCGAGAGTTGGTAGGTGAAATACCCCTGATAGTCAATGAATGAAGGGTTATACTCTCCCTGCGTGTCGAGGCCGCCCAACAGGTATGCTGATGTTTTATACCGAATGCCGTGGATTTGGGTAAATTTATTCTTTGATGTACCCAAATATGCGGTTCCTCCCAGCAGACTTGCCGATACCGACGACTCAAATGCGGTGGGCTTCTTATATTCAATGTCAAGTACCGACGACATTTTATCGCCATATTCAGCGTTGAATGCACCGGATGAAAAACCTACCTTTTGCACCATGTCCTGATTGATGAAGCTCAAACCTTCCTGTTGCCCGGCACGAACCAATAGCGGACGATAGACTTCAATGCCGTTCACATAAACAATGTTTTCGTCGAAATTTCCTCCGCGCACATTGTATTGCGAGCTTAATTCGTTGTTCGAAGTCACACCGGCAAAAGTGATGAGAATGGATTCGAAATTTCCCGAAGCGTTGGGCATCATTTTATATTTCGAGGGATCGATGAAGTCCATGTTGGTAGATCGACGACGTTGTGCTACAACATCAAGATCTCTTATCTGGTTATTGGTGGCTCGCAATTCAACGGAAATCTGCACTACAGGCTGTTTGGGATAAAGCGTGTGACGGATGGTCTCATAGCCTATCATGGAGTACACAATAGTGACAGAGTCTTTCACCTCAGCCATCAACTCATAATAACCGTTGGGATTGGTGGATGTGCCGATAGAGGTGTTTTCGAAATAAACATTAGCCAACTCAATGCCACGATTGTTGGCATCAATAACATATCCGTAAACCCGAAGTTTCGACTGAGCAGTGACTGAAGAAACAAGTATCAACAGGGATAAATAAATTAACGTTTTTCTGATCATGCAATACAATACTTATTTCCCGGAGGTAAGATTTTATAATTTCGGCCCAAATTTACTAATTATTCTTTGAAGAATTTCAACTAACCTAAGGAAAACGAAACAAGCTGAGAATTATTATTTAAAAGAAAAATAAACTCACGCCGATGATGCTGACGATGGCGCCAATGACGTGATGAGGAGTGATTTTCTCTTTGAACATGATGGCTGAAGGGACGATAATGAATACCGGTACCAGGGCCATAAAAGTCGATGCAATCCCCGTTTGTGTATTTTGAATGGCATACAGCGAAAGGGTGATTCCCAGAAACGGTCCGAAGAATGAACCGATAGATACCGCTCTGATACCACTTTTGTCGCGCAATGCTTCTTTTACTTTTGGCCATCTGCGTAGTAAAGTTATCATGATGATAAAACAAACCATTCCAAAAAGTATCCTGATTTGTGTGGCAGATATCGGGTCGTAGTCACCAATGCCCTTTTTACTTAGAATAAGACCAAAAGCCTGCCCTAATGCGCCACCGAAAGCATACAGCAAACCTTTCACAGGAACATTTATTTTCAACCGTCGGTCAGATATGGCAATCACAATGCCTGTAATACTGATTACTATTGCCAGAATGCTTTTTAACGAAAGAATTTCTTCGAGAAAAAACCAGCCTACGGTAGCTGTTATTACCGGTACGGTACTCATGATGAGCGTAGCAGTTCGGGAACCTATCAGTAAATATGACTTAAATAAAAATAAATCACCCAGAAATAAGCCGACAATTCCTGATAACCCCAGCCAAAACCACTGATAGGCTGTGGCATCCAACGGAAAAAAAGTATGCTTGGTGAAGAGCAGAGTGACACCCAACAAAAGAAATGCCCATACCAGTCGTATTATGTTGACCGACAAAGACCCGATTTTACGACCTGCTTTTTCAAAAAACAAGGCACTCAGTGTCCAGCATATTGCCACGACGAGGGCAGCTATTTCTCCAAGATAGGGCATTTTTATAGTGATAAGTGTTGAGTGATTAGTGATAAGTGAATTTAGCCTGCAAATGTACTATTTTTTCTGAAAGTTGTGATTCGGGAGTAAAAAAATAAATTAAGGTTGAAAATAAGGTTTTATTTTCTGGGCAGTAAAGCATGTTGTATAATTCTATCATTATTATTTACACGCACTTTACAAGAATTTATTTCATAAGAATATTGTCGTATCTTTGCATAAATATTTAATGATTGCACATAGTCTTTAGTTCTTAGTTCTTAGTTCTTAGTTCTTAGTTTATGCTATCTCGTCATCATTATAATAAAATTAATATGTTATTATGATTCCCCACTACCAAAAAAAAGCCCGTCCCGAAAAGGACATGATATTTGGCATCCGTGCTGTAATTGAAGCCATTCAGGCAGGAAAAGATATTGATAAGATACTGCTTCGCAGGGATATGTCGAGTGAGCTCGCGCGTGAACTTTTTACAATACTCGAAGGAATGAACGTTCCGGTACAGAAAGTTCCCCTCGAGAAGCTCAATCGCATCACCATGAAAAATCATCAGGGATTGATTGCCTTTATATCTCCGGTGACTTATCAGCATATTGAAGATATTATTCCCGGAATTTATGAAGAGGGGCGTGTTCCTTTAATTGTGGTGCTGGATAATGTGACGGATGTCCGCAATTTCGGAGCCATTGCCCGTACCTGCGAATGTGCCGGTGTGGATGCTATTGTGGTTCCCATGAAAGGAGGAGCAGCTTTGAATGCCGATGCAGTGAAGACTTCAGCCGGAGCTTTGTTGAAAATCCCCGTTTGTCGCGAAGAAAATATTGGTAACGCAATGAAATTCCTGGCATCATCGGGGATTAAACTTGTTGCAGCCACCGAGAAAACGGATCAAAACTACACACAGGTGGATATGAAAGATCCTGTAGCTATTGTTATGGGTTCCGAAGACGAAGGCATTTCTCCGGACCATTTACGTATATGCAATGAACTCGTGAGCATTCCTGTGATAGGTACCATCGAATCTCTTAATGTGTCTGTTGCAGCCGGGGTGTTGATTTATGAAGTAATCAGACAGAGAGGAGTGTAAAGTGATAAGTGATGAGTGATAAGTGATAAGTGGTGGAACTTGTGTAATTTATATGCGCTTACACATTTAAACTCTGCACACTCATCACTCATCACTTAACACTTATCACATGTTTTAATAAGTATGACTATTTTATACGAAGACAACCATATCATCGCCGTAAACAAATCCACTTCGGAGATTGTACAGGGAGACAAGACCGGCGATGAACCGCTTTCGGATACTATTAAGAAGTATCTGAAGGAAAAATATAATAAGCCCGGTGATGTATTTCTCGGCGTAACCCATCGTCTCGACAGA
>MEOR01000090.1 GCA_001769295.1 Bacteroidetes bacterium GWF2_49_14
CTCCTTCATATGCGAATATTCAACCAGGCAAATCGGCTGCGGATAACGCTGAATTAGCTTGCCAAGGTTGTTTTTCAAGTCCGATAAACTACCATGCCATTTCGGATAGAACGATAACCCCAGCACATCAGATTCACACCCACGGGCCATCATCTGGTCCAGCCATTGAACCGTTTCATCATGTTGACCTCCCAACGCCACATGCAACATTATCTTGACTCCCTCAACTCCCTCAACTCCCTTAACTCCCTCAACTCCAGCCTTAATTAACTCTGCCAGTTGGTCCACATTTCCGACGTGTCCGTCTGGCCAAACCATCCCATGGTTGATCTCATTGCCGATCTGAACCATGTCGGGGAGCGTGCCCTGTTCGGCAAGGGCGGCTATAACCCGCCGGGTGTATTGCTTAAGGGCCTCCTTCAGCTGTTCAAAATTCAGTCCTTCCCATGCCTTCGGCTTATACTGCTTTTGCGGATCTGCCCAGGTATCGGAATAATGGAAATCCAGTAAAAACTTCATGTCTTGTGCCTTGATCCTTTTTGCCATGATCAGCGTATGCCCCAGATCGCACCAACCCTCACCCGGTGCGTATCCTTCGGGATTTTCGGGATTATTGAATATTCTGAGCCTTACATAATTGAAGCCATGATCCTTAAGAATGGCAATCGGGTCCTTCAATTGCCCCTTGTCATAAAACTTGATGCCCCGGCTCTCGATCTGTGGTAAAAAGGAAATGTCGGCCCCGATCATCTTGATTTCGTCGCCTATGTTCACGGATTCCTGCGTAAATGGGGCGATCTCATGGTTCAGGACCGGATAAACCGATACGGCATGGATTTCCGATTCTCCGGGCCATAATCCTTCTGCTTCCGCCTTGAATTTAATGATCCCCGGATTCTTACCGGCCTGCAGGATTACCTGGCAATAACCGTTGAACAAATGGCGCTGCCACTCTCCCTGAAGGCATTGATCAGGCTCGTGACTGCTCGGGTCGCCGTTCCCGACGCCGATAATCCGGGCATCTCCCTCAACACGAAACCGGATCATGTTTTGGGCATCGGGGACCCAACGCCCCTGGGCATCGAGTGTCCTGATATTTATTACGGTGGCATCCGCGCCATCGGCAAAAAGCGTGGTTTTGTGCACCATCAGGACCACATCTACCGGCTGGCCGGTGGTTTCCACTTTTTCGCAGATCTCCCTGCCATTTCGCCAGCCTTTTGCTTCAAGTGTCCCGGCTTCATAGGGAACATCCCAGTTCAGATGGCTGTTTCGGGCCATGGTTTTCTTGCCCAGGCTGAAGCCATTCAGAAAAAGTTCCACCTCACCGGCATTGCTGTTTACCCAAACCTTGATCTTCTGCCCCTCCTTTCCCGGCCAGTTCCAATGGGGGCTGATATGCAGGACGTCATCCCCGCTCCACCAGGATTTATAATAGTAGGCCAGGTTTTTCGGGAATCCGCATACATCCAGGATTCCGAAATGGGAGTTGATATTCGGCCATTTAAACGGAGTGGGCTCGCCGCGGTAATCGAATCCGGTCCAGATAAATCCGCCCATGAACCACTCATTCTCCGCCGCCTGTGGCCACCAGGCTTCCGCAAGCGATGCCCACCACGGAGCAGTCAGGTCCTGGTCCGGCAGGTAACCTTTCACGGAATCCATCGTATAAATGCCCCTTGTGGTCACGGTGCTGCCCATTTCGGTTCCCAAAACAGGCTGACCGGGATGATCGCGGTGGTAATCCTGCATTGCCTGATGCCGGTAATTAAAACCCCTTACCGGTATAACCTCATTGATACCCTTGAATTCATTCCCCAGATCGGCCGCATAGGTACAGGTTCTTGTCGGGTCGAGTTGGCCGACCCGTTTAAGCATCGACAGAGCTATTCGCCTGCCATTACTGTTGGCCTGCACATTTTGTTCCTCATTGCCGATCGACCATAGGAAAACCGAAGGATGATTCCGGTCACGGAGGATAAGCCTCTCCAACTGACTCATATACTCCGGACCGGAATTCAAAAGCCGTGTTTCATCCAAAACCAGCATCCCCAGACTGTCACAGGCCTCCAGTAACTCGGGCGTGGGAGGGTTGTGACTGGTCCGGTATGCATTGACCCCAAAATTCTTAAGTTCCTGTATCCGGTAATACTGCAGGTAATCCGGCAGGGCGCTCCCCACCCCGGCATGGTCTTGATGATTGTTGGTGCCCAGTACCTTGACCTGTTTCGCATTGAGCAGCAACCCCTTTTCTGCTGAAATTTCAACCGTCCGGATACCAAATCGGGTTATAAGTCGGTCAGTTTCCTGATTGTTGACATAAACCACAGTGGTTACCCTGTACAGATAGGGATCATCCAGCCCCCAAAGTCTCGGATTTGCCAGTGTAATCCTATGGTGGACGGTTGAAGCTTCCGGGCTGCTGCTTTTCTCCGCCAATATCCCGCCCGAACGGTCAGAAATAAGGGTTTTAAGCCTGATATCCTTGTCGGCCCAACCCTCATTATTTAATGAAATTTCAACATTCACCGTGGCGCTGGTACCGTTCAAACCAGAATAAACAAACACCCCGTTTTCCACGATATGAACCGGGTTGAAACGGTTGAGCCAAACATGTCGGTAAATCCCGGCTCCTTCATAAAACCAGCCCTCATACTGGGTGGCATCCACCCTCACCACCAATATGTTTTCCTTTCCAAACCTGAGGTAATCGGTTATAGGCCAGGTTACCCCAATGTAGCCGCTCTCATTGTTTCCAAGATAAAAACCATTCAACCAGAAACTGGCATCACGGAATACCCCGTCAAAGGTGATTGAAAACTGCTTTCCGGAGTCCGTTTCCGGAATTGTAAACGTCTTTCGGTACCAGCCGATTGAATTCTCAGGGAACAATCCACCGATTGCCTTGTACCCATGAGCCATCTGGTTAAAATCGGCCGATTCTGCAAAGGGCAATTCAACAGCCCAGTCATGTGGCAGATTCAGCGGGCGCCAGTTGCTGTCATTAAAATCAGGATTTATTGCGGAGGTGTTTGCACGACCTGTTTTCGCAAATATCAGGTCTGTCTTGAAATCAAAATCCTTTGCCGGTTCTGCGGCGTGGCCCAAATGGAATTTCCATCCCTGATCAAAATTCTGTTTTAACCTTGCGGGAAAAGAATCCCCGGCTTTCCTTCCGCAGGAGAATGTGATCCAGCATACTACTGACACAAGCAGTGTAAATCGTGCATTCATGGGTTTCATAAGAAAACTGATTGTTTTACAAGGTACTGAAACCCTTAAATAGTAGATATATGTTGAATAAAAAACGTACATTTATATAATCATTCTACTTTCTCCAATTTTCAAGGACTGGTCAGGCAGAATACGGGCTGAGAGATTTCAGCCTGATAATCATTATCAATGTGCATGAGAAATCTTTAAAGGATAAGAACTTCCCCATGGTTGGCCTTGGAGCATCGGCCGGCGGCCTGGAAGCTTTGGAACTATTTTTCAGCAATGTGCCGATAAACAGCGGAATGTCCTATCTGGTTGTGCAGCATTTGGATCCCAACCATAAAGGAATGCTGCCGGAGATCCTGCAGCGGAGTACCCGGATGAAAGTTATCCAGGTAAAAGACCGGATGATTGTCAAGCCCAATTGTGTATATGTTATTCCCCCTAACACAAACATGTCCATTGAAAAAGGCAGGCTGCGGCTGTTTGATCCGACTGAAGCCCACGGAATGCGGCTACCGATCGATTTCTTTTTTCGGTCACTTGCTGAGGATCAAAGAGAACGAAGCATAGGAGTCATCCTTTCCGGAATGGGTTCCGATGGTACTGCCGGGGTTAATGCAATAAAGGAGAAAAATGGAATTGTGATGGTTCAGGATCCGGATACGGCTAAATATGACAGTATGCCCAGGAGTGCCATTGACTCCCTTCCGGTTGACATTATTGCGCCGTCCGATATGCTGCCATCCAGGCTCATTGAATTTCTCAAACAGGATTTTAGCCAAAAGGCAGATCCGATCAAGGAAATCAAGGAAAAAAGCGCATTGGACCAGATAATCATTCTGTTGTCAAGGTATACAGGCAACGATTTTTCGATGTATAAGAAAAACACCCTGTACCGCAGGATTGAAAGGCGTATGGGCGTATACAAAATTGAAAAAATCTCGGCTTATGTGAGTTTTCTTCAGGAGAATCCCAAAGAAGTGGACATCCTGTTCAAGGAATTAATGATCGGGGTGACCAACTTCTTCCGTGATCCTGCTGTATGGGATCATTTAAAAGACACGGTTATTCCTGATATTATACAGAACCTGCAGCCCGGCTCAATTTTAAGGGCCTGGGTACCCGGATGCTCCACCGGGGAAGAGGCCTATTCGCTGGCCATTGTATTCAAGGAGACAATTGAGACCATAAATCCGCACGGAGGTTTTTCCCTCCAGATATTTGCGACCGACCTCGACCGTGATGCGATCGAAACCGCAAGAAAAGGGGTCTTCAACAGAAGTATAGAAGAGGACATAACCGCTGAACGACTGAACCGGTTTTTTCTGAAATCGGATGAAGGATATTTCATTAAAACAGAAATCAGGGAATCGGTTGTATTCGCCCAGCACAATGTGATCATGCATCCTCCGTTTACCCGGATTGACTTTCTCTCCTGCCGGAACCTGCTCATTTACATGGAACCTCAACTGCAGCAAAAACTGATCGGTCTGTTCTCCTATTGTCTTAACACTGATGGAATCATGCTGTTAGGAAGTTCTGAAACGCTCGGAACGCAAAGCCACCTTTTCCTGCCCCTGGAGGGAAAACTGAAAATCTTTAAACGTGTTTTCGATGCACCGGCATCCAAGCTATTTGATTTTCCGAATGCCTTTCCCCATACGCATACCATTCACCAGGAAAAATCCATTCCGGTTGACCCCTCTCTGAATATCCACCGGCTTGCCGACCAACTATTGATGAATCAGTCTCCGCTTGCAGGTGTCCTTGTGAACGAGAACGGAGATATCATTTACATCAGCGGACGCACGGGTAAATACCTCGAACCTGCTGTTGGAAAAGCCAACATGAACATTTTTGCCATGCTCAGGGAGGGCCTTCACTTCGAATTCCCGGTCGCTTTCCGGAAAGCCATCCTGAATAAGGAAACGGTAATCTTGAACAATGTTAAGGTGGTCAGTAATGGTGTCAGTCATTTATTGAATGTAACCATTATCTGGATCGATAAACCGCAACCCTTGAACGGCCTGATCATGATAATTTTTACGGATGTCGCAATAAAGCCGGGAGCAAAACCAGCTGTGATGAATGATAAGAAATCTTTAACCACCATGCGGCACAAAGAGTTGGAAAAAGAGCTGAAGGATACCCGGGAAAAGATGAATGCCATGGCTGAAGAGATGCAGACTTCGCATGAAGAACTGCAAACCACAAATGAAGAACTGCAATCAACCAATGAGGAGCTGCAGTCGGCCAATGAAGAACTTACCAGCTCCAAGGAGGAAATGCAAAGCCTGAACGAAGAACTGCAGACCCTGAATACTGAACTGCAAACGAAGGTGGATGACTTCACGAGTGTGAGTGTAGACATGAAAAACCTCCTTAACAGTACCGACATTGCCACGCTCTTTCTCGATAAAGAATTGAATATAAGAAGATTTACAAATCAGGCCACTAAGATCATCAAACTCATTAAAAGCGACCTCGGACGGCCATTTACCGATCTGGTCACCGACCTGGAGTATCCTGATCTGGTACCGGATATTTCTAAAGTCATTAAATCTCAAGTATTTATCCAAAAACCTGTTCCCACCAAAGACGGGCGCTGGTTTTCCATCCGGATTATGCCCTACCGGACCATAAACGATAAGGTTGACGGGGTTGTAATCACATTTTTCAACATCTCCGACCTTAAGCAGGTGGAATTTAAATTACAGGAAACGGATCAGATGAACAGAATGCTTCTGGATTCCTACTCGGAGGCAGTTATCAAACTAACACCTGCCTGGGAAATCGTTGGATTTAATGCTGTGGCAGAAACATTTTTCGATATTAAACGCAAAGATGTTCTAAATCAAAATTTTATTCAGATTTTTATTCCCAGGTTGCAACAGAAGAAGTATGAAAAGGAATTGAAGAAGATACTGAACGGATCGAATGAAGGAATGTACGAAATGAAAGTAATAGCAGCCGGGGAAAAAACTGTAAGTGTTAGGTGGTCGGTGTTCGTACTGCTTAACACCCTGAACAAACCTACAGGCATGATCATTACTCAAAAAAACAACAAATAACCATGAATTCGGAAAGTCGGGATTACACAGATGATCAGATGCTTCGCAGGAAAGCCGAAGAGCAACTAAAATTGAAACAAAAGAAATCAGACCCGATTTTGGAGTCTGATGCGACCAAACTCCTGCATGAACTTCAGGTTCATCAGATTGAGTTGGAAATGCAGAATGAGGAGTTGCAACGTGCCAATGAAACAGCCGAGACAGCACTCAGGAAATACACCCTGCTCTATGATTTTGCCCCTGCCGGTTTTTTCACCCTCCACTCCAACGGTACCATCTGTGACTTGAACTTTACGGCTGCCGAAATGCTGAGAGACAAGAGAATCAGTCTGGTTAACAACGATATCAGGCTTTACCTGACAGAGGATTCCAAAACAGAATTCAATGCCTTTTTTAAAAAAGTCTATTCAGAAAAAAGAAAAGAAACCTGCAAACTAATTCTAGGAAATGAAGAGGGTCCTTACTGCCAGGTTTACGTCGAAGGTATTGTGACCGGCGAAGAACAGAAATGCCTGCTGTCAGTGGTTGATACATCGGGGTTTAACTAGTAGGGACGGTACTTGTACCTCCGCAGGGGTTATCCGGTATTCTTAGTATTGTCCATGCCCTAATTCCATACGCCGTCATTGTCTGATATTGGGAAGTACTGGTTTGGTTTTCAGTTGTCTTTAAGACAGCGGACAGAAAAGCCGAGCACCATGCGGATTGACTAATTCTCCAAAACTGACCGGATTATTCGCTATTTTGCGGTTTATGAATTATTCAGCCTAAATAAACAGATATGAAAAATCTTATAATTATTCTTTCTCTTGCTTTCGTAGGAGCCGGTCTGGCCTCAGCCCAGCCTTTTGTCAGGAACAACACTGGAACACCAAAGATCCAGATTCCGGATATCCCGGGATACTATACCCTTAAATGTGATCTTCATATGCACACGGTGTTTTCCGATGGAACGGTTTGGCCGACAGTTCGTGTGGATGAAGCGGTGGCAGAGGGTTTAGATGCTATTTCAATTACGGATCATGTTGAACTTAGTCATTCTACCTTGAAGGAGTATGTCAAGCCAGATAAAGTCGTAGGTTATGAAATGGCGAAAATAGCCGTAAAAGGCCGGCCCTTGATCATCATTCCGGGCGGTGAACTCTCCATTACAAAAGATCATTTTAATGCCCTCTTTATTACTAACCAGAATGATACGGTTCTCAGTGATAAAAATCCAGAAATAAGAATCAAAGCCGCTTTTGATCAGGGTGGATATGTGTTTTGGAATCACCCGGGTTGGTATAAGGCCTACAAAGATGGTATGGCACCGAAAGTCCAGAGCTTCTACGATATGATGAAATCCGGGATGATCAAGGGACTGGAAATAGCCAACGGGGATGAATATTATGAAGAGTGTTTTGAAATCTGTGAAAAGTATAATCTAGCTCTTCTGGGTAACTCTGACATTCACTATATCAGTTATTATGCCTATACACCGGACGATCACCGAACAATTACGCTGGTTTTCTCACCTCAAAAAACGGCGGAAGGGATCCATGAAGCACTGTTAAACAGAAGGACCCTGGTTTACCAGGGAGAACACCTGATCGGACGTGATGAATTCCTTGAGCCCCTGTTTAAATCCTGTTTGCAGATTGAAACCAAATACAGCGGCACAACATCCCTCGCCGTGATGACGATTACTAACATCTCCGACATTGGCTTCTATTGTGAAAATCTGGGAGATTTAACATTTTACAACGGTACCCATTTTTTTGCACTCCCGGCCCATTCTACCACCACTCTTATGGTTAAAACCAGGGAAATATTGGAAAGATTTACTCTTGATCTGAAGGTCCATAATCTGATCGATGGCCCCAGGCAAAGTTTGAAGACCACTTTGGCTATTGAAGTGCTGAAATAGGATAAAAAAAATCGTGAAACGTACAACAATTTTATTATTTGGACTTTTACTAAGCAGGATGGTTTTTGCAGATTATGCAGAAAACATCCGGCAGACTATCACCCAGCCCAATGGAAAGATAATCAACTGTCTTGCATCAGGCGATGAATATTACCACTACCTTCACGATGTGAACGGATATACAATCGTTCAGAATCCACAGAATGGATTTTTCTATTATGGAGTTCGCTCAGGAGAAACCGTTATTCCATCTAAATATATTGTTGGGACGATAAATCCAGCCAGTGTCGGGCTCGAAAAAGGGGTTAGGATTTCCGAAAAACTTTATGCCGAGCGCCGGTCATTATTTAAAGCACCGCTTAAATCGGTTCAGGGAACCCCGACAAAGGGATTGGTCAACGTTTTGTGTATTTACATTGCCTTTGCCGATGACAATGTTTTTACAAATAATCGTCAGTATTACAAGGACATGTGGACGGCAACCGACAGGCCTTCCGTCAAGGACTACTATAAAGAGATATCATACAATTCCCTGGACCTTCAAATTCATCACTTTCCTGATAGTCCGGATACTATTACGGTTTGTTATAAAGACAATCATCCAAGGAATTATTATTTGCCATACTCTGTCACCAACCCCGGCGGCTATACTACGGATAGAATGATTCGCGAACACTCCTTACTGAAAAGCGCAGTTGAATTTGTGCAGAATCAGATTCCCGGGGATGTTGATTTTGATATGAACGACGATGGGTTAGTTGATATTATCTGTTTTGTATTTCAGGGAGCCGCATCTGCCTTGTCTGATATGCTGTGGCCGCATGCCTATTATACATTCTCGCATGCAGTCACCATAAATGGAGCTCGTGTTGGTGGTTATTTCATGATTCCGGAGATTTGGTATGGTGTCCGGACCATTTGCCACGAATTGTGCCATCTCTTTGGAGCTCCGGATCTTTATCATCAAGCCTGGAGCGGAAAAAACGGCCCGGATCCCATTGGAAACTGGTGCCTGATGTGCACATCAACCGATCCACCCCAGAGCATGTGCGGATTTGTAAAGTATAAATACAATCATTGGATATCCGACTTGCCTGAGATTACAGAATCCGGGGTTTATTCTTTAAAGCCTTTGAGTCAACCCACTGACAATCTTTTCAAAATCAGATCCCCGTTCAGCCGCACGGAGTATTTTGTTTTGGAATATCGCAAGAAAGAAGGCCGCTATGAATCGTCAGTTCCTGGAACCGGACTGGTTGTTTACCGCATCAAAACAGACGTTGGAGATGGAAATGAAGGCGGACCTCCCGATGAAGTCTATGTTTACAGACCTGGAGGAACACTTACTGATGTTGGCAATCTGAGCAGAGCAGCAATGTCATCACCAGAAAGAATAACCTTAAATGATAAGACTGATCCCAATTGCTTCCTGTGGAATAACGGCCAAGGCGGACCGGGAGGACTGGATCTCTTTAATGTCTCTGCTGCCGGTGATTCCATCTCTTTTGAAGTGAAAATCAACCACCTTTTTCCCCCGACTGAACTTAATTACAGTCCGGGTAACGGAGTGGTTGACCTTTCCTGGCGGCCAAGTATTGCAGAGGGTTTGCAGACCTATTACGTTTACCGTAATGGCGTTCGCTTCGGAACTACCGCTCTTTCCACCTTTCGAGATAATGATGTTATTGAAGATCATGTGTACACCTATTCTGTTACCGCTTATTATGAAGGGCAGTATACCGGTGAATCGGAGAAGAGTAACGAAATAACTTACACTCCCAAAGGTATTCAGACACTACCCTATAAAGAAGATTTTGAACAACCTGGACACGGGTGGAGAATCAAAGGTAGTGTTGAAGGATTCCAATGGGGAGATCCAGCAACCCTGGCCATGCAAACCATTAATACATCCAAATTTCTTGGCGCCAATTCAGTTGCAGCCGGTCCGGGTACCGTATGTTCAGATTATGCCATCACCCCACGTTTGAACCTTGTGGGCAAAAACAAAGTATACCTGCATTTCGATTATTCTTTAAAAAGATGGCAGCAGGTCGATCACCTTAAAATATTTTACCGCTTGAACCGGTATGAAAACTGGGTTCAGATTATCGATTTGCCAACCAGCGGTTATGGAGACGAATTTAAGTGGAGAAAATATAACCTGGAGCTTCCGGCCAACTGTTATACTGCTGAAGCGCAAATAGGATTCCAGTATGACGATGGCAAAGATATGGGTTACGGTGCCGCCATTGACAATGTGGTGATCGACGAGGAAGCAACTTCAGGTATCGAAACAAACCTGGAAAACCTTACCATAAATCTTTATCCAAATCCGGCCAGAGACGAAATAACCATGGATATTTCCGGTACTCCGAATGGTCGGGTAACCGTGAAATTGATCAGCATTGACGGTAAAACTCTATGGTCGAAGGTCTGCCAATATCACATGCAGCGACAGGAAACGATCAATCTTAAGGGTATCGCCAAAGGAAAGTATTATATCATTGTCGAAACAGCAGATGAGATTATTGTAGAATCCCTGATCAAACAGAATTGAATGAATAACCATGTCAGCAACTTATCGGTAAAGATCCTGGCAGGAAAAACCTGGTGGTTCAGTAAGTCTTACTGCAGAACAACTTTTTCGACCTTAACTTCCTTTCCTCTAAGTACCTTCAGGTAATAAACCCCTTTGGCTAACCGGCTGGCGTCAATTTCATCATTGTAGGTGTTAGCATCTTTTACATCTTTTCTGTATAAGACCTGACCTGAAATAGTAATCAACTCGATCGTCAGGTCAGTAGTCTCGGCATTGATGATACTGACTGTAAACCTGCCACTGGCCGGGTTCGGGAATACCTTTATTGAGGCGGTGAGATCTTCGGTAACCAAACCAGTTGTGATACCGTTATTATAAGTATTGTTCAGTATGTTCCAATAACGAACGGTATACTTTCTGTAAGGTCCGCCGCTGAAAGCATAGGCTTCTTCAACACCGTTAATTCGGTATTTGAATTCGATTCCTTTGCCTATCGGCATACCATCAACCGTTGCAGTATAGATACCGTCGCCGTCAGAGTCTGTCATATCTGCCGTTCCATTCCAGGTGGAAGCAGCGCCGTGAACATCAACATTGTCGGTTCCCGGATGGAATTCTCCGTTCAGGATATGTTTGTTCAAATCAACATTGAAGGTTACCGGCGCCTCTGTGGGACCTCCGGAGGCTTTAATGTTGAAGCCGATCATGTTCAATTTTTTACTCTCGTACCAGGTGCCTCCTAAAGACATATAAATAATTGTATTGGATTGTTTTGTGGTCATGTCCCAACCCACCGACAAACCTTGCGATCCATTAACTGGATCAACCGGGTCAATACCCCACATACGCACAAAGGTTGCATACCTTCCGGGGGTTAGAAATTCGGCTTCACCGTCTCTGGTCAAGGGCAGGGTAACCCATTTGTTGCTGTATGAGGAATCCATATTCATTACTTCCGAGGTCAACAACTCCTGGTAGGTTTCATCAATGTATTTCATCAGGACAAACTGAAACTGGGGCGTTTCCGAAGCGGTGAACCAAGCAAGATAAGCAGTTATGGAATTGATTTCGCACGGCGCGTAAATGTCATACCATACACCTACCATGTCACCGGCATTGGAACCACCAGAAAATCCCGTAGTATTGGCAGAGGATTCGGCAGTGAAGTCGGCACGATGACCCAGGGTATCATTGACCGTGAAGGGGAGTGTAACCGTGTTGTTTATCGGAACCTCATCATTATTTTCTGAACCAGCGGTATATATAATCCTGTAGTCGCCATAGTCGGTTGCAAGCCATGGTTCGACAACTTTCAGGGTATCTCTTTGCAGAGTCCAAATTGAACTGGAAGGCGAATAGTCCGTGTGCACACTTGCACCGTTTTTCAATACCTCAACTTTCAGATTTGCATTTTCCTGATCGTTATTGCCATTATTCAGGACGGCACCCCAAGAATAATACTGCCCAACTGTACCGCTGCCTGAGCCAGGCATACCCATTATACTGAGCGGCCAGTAGTTGATGTGGCCTGCGGTAGAGCCATCACCTAGGTCCCATCCAATCCAGTAATCTTCAAGTACGAGATCATTTTCATAAGCTTCACTGAGACTGAGGTCATCGATCATCCAGAAATAGTACGCCATCCCGTGCATGTAAAACCGAATCTGAACATTTGCCATACCGGCAGCAACATCCGTGATATTGATCTCAACATTCCGGAATCGATCCGGAGTGTAAGTATTGCCCATGATACCGTAGCGAACATCATAGGTCGCCCAATGGGTGCCACCGTCATTGGTAATGAGCATTTCAAGGTTGTAATTGTTGCAGCAAAGACGGAAATACTGGCTGAATTTAACTACAACCGAGCTTGCTGATGAGCAGTTGATCGGAGGGGTCTGAATGTAAGTATCGGAAACAATTGCTGTTGTAACTCCGTCGCGGCGATTATATTCAGCCATCGGAACCGCGATGAACCCATCTTCGCCGGTAACAAAGAAAGAAGGGGCAGCAGTTAGTGTGTTTAACCCTTTTAGGGTATCGTTTCTCCAGGTCCAAAGGTTTCCGTAGTCGGAATTGTCTTGGATTAACCATCCGTCAGGTAGCGACCAGCCGCGAGCATCATTGGGGTTAGCCCAATTAAATGAAGTCTGCCAGATTATGTCCCCGCCCCCTTTAAGTGATCCGGGCAAACCTGTTTGATTTTCCGGTGATTTTTCCCAAAAAGGAACTTCCTGGAAGTTTTTCAAAACCTGTCCAAACGTAACAGTCATTGTGCCAAGGAAAAATAAAACCAGCATTAATCTTTTCATAATATTCATCCTTTAAGAGTTTTATCCACATTATTATAACTTTTTAAGCCTCTATGGATTGAGGTTGATTTATTCGAAAGGACTTATTGTTTCGAAATTGTCATTTTTTTGGTCTCTGTAAAAGCACCTGCCTTCAGAGAATACAGATAAATACCGGCATCCAGGTCCGTAGCATCAAGCTGGATGTTGTATTTGCCGGATGGCTGGAAGCCCTGGTGAAGGTCCATTACAATACGACCGGTCAGATCCATTACCGTAATGCTAACATATTCATCGTTAGCCAGTTCATAATAGATTTCTGTATTCTGGCTGAATGGGTTAGGATAGTTTTGTCCAAGTGAAGCTGATGAACGGGTTAAGTCTACGCCATCATTGATGTTCGAATGATCGTTGATATTGAGGCGGACCATGATGTTACGGTCGCCAGGATAACCGATCGTTGTCCAGGCTGCGTAATTATTACCCCGGGCAACGCCAATCGGATCAAGAACCTTGAAACTGTGGTCAGCTCCGATTTTCAGGTTTTCATACCTTTTTGAATTGATATCGGTATGCAGGTTGGTGTATTCAACACAGGCATAAACCTTTTCTCCGGCATATAGGAATTCCAATTCGCCATCCTTGTCAAATGGCAGGGTGATCCAGGTCCTGAGCATGGTGGAGTCCAGGTCAAGAATGTCTGACCTAAGGTGTTCAATCGGGGTCAGATCGTCACCTTCCGTGGGAACCAGGAATAATGTATATCGAAAAGATATCATTCCATCGGCTCTACCTCCAGCAATAAATGCTGATATAGAATTTACTTCACAATCTGCGAAAATTGGATAGACTACACCGACCAGATGTCCCCGATTCGGGTTTTCATCTGTTGCTGTGCCTGCAGCGACAATACCCCAGTTAAAATCTTCTTCAGCTGTATCATCTGCATGTGAATATACGCTGTCTGTGATGTTAAAGAATACTTCTTTGCTGTTGTCTAACGGTGTGTTCTCTGTTTGTTTCTGTTTAAATTCATAGGACACCTTGTAATGTCCAAAATCAACCGGAGTATATAAATCGGTGATCAGGGTCGTATCAACGATTGTCGCTGCGATGTCTTTCTTGTCACCCTCTTTGTGAAAAACGCTGGTGTTGTTTTTCGTAATATCTACCGAGAAAAAAGCCTCTTCCTGATCAAATTCGCCTAGGTTAACGGCGCTGGCTTTAAAGTTGGTGAGTGATCCGCCGGCAAGCTGTGATTTCGGAATCATGAAAAAAGGTGACATGGCGGTCGTATTGTCTCCGTCGTTCCACTCCATTTGAGCGAATCTCATCTGCAAGTCATTGTCCCATGCTTCGGATAGTTGAAAGTCGTCGATCTGCCAGAAGTAGAGGCTTGTGTTTCTCCAGGTGAATCTGAACTGAACATTAGCCATTCCTGCTGCAACCTCCGAGATATTGGCACTAAAAATGCCTGGCTTGCCAGGGATGATGGCCGGCCGGTCTTTATGTTTAACGCCAAAACTTACATCATACTGGGCAGAATGAACCCAGTTATCGGTTGAAACTTCGAGCAGCATTCTCCATAAGTCATTAACGATATAGACCATAAAACAGGTTTCAAAGCTGACAATAACTGAAGAGTGTGCACTGCAATCGATAGGTGGGAAAGTAATCGAGTTATCAAGGTCGATCCTCGTAGTCTTACCATCGTTATAGCGGTCGAGGAATAAGCAAAGATTACCGTTTGCAGCGGTTGTTGACCGCATCGGTGGTTCTTTGGTTATCCAGGTTGTAACCAGACTGTCATTTGGATACCAGTGCCAGTTGTAACCAATATCTTTAGGATCGGACATATAAAAACCAGGGGGAGGTGTCCACCCTTTAGGATCGGCTGGGTTTTCCCAACCGAAAGTTTCGAGATAAAATACCTGCCCGCTTCCTTTCAGTCCAGGAGTTTCGGGTTGTGTAACTTGTGCAAATGCCTGTGAAATCAAGCAGAAAACAAGAATAAGTGTAGGGAGTTTTTTCATAATTCCTCGTTTATTAAGTTTTATCCACGCTATAACTACTCAAATAGCTCTCCACAAGATATGTAAGATAAGAAGTTCTTGAAACAAAACTAGTGTTGTCTGGTAAAACTCTAATACTGGATTAGGTATTTTCTAAGAGATTGACAATCAATAGTTAATTGTTTAGTTTCAAAAATCAACTCCTTTGATATCAGGGAAAAACGACCATTGTCTTTTAATTTTATGCATTTTATTCACTGCATTCCATGCACCTTCGGGGTCCTTAACGAATCGATAATCCCACCGCTTTCAGGTACAGCATGATTTTGAAATGTGCATTTTCATACCTCTTCCTGCGCTATTGAAAATGGCAAAAGCCTGAATCTATAAATGATTCAGGCCTTGTATTCTCTCACACCCACACACACACCCACACACCCACCCACTTCGGGGATTATGCCTCCCTGCGGTCGGCATGATCCCAGGGGAGAGTATCCAAAAACCTGCATTGCAAATTTCTTCTGCGAAGAAAGATTTGTTTTTTATTGCGGCATCTCGCCTGATGCTTCAGGCGGCAGCCGCAATAAAAAACAAAACCTGCTTCGCAATTTGCAATGCAGGTTTTTGGCGGAGAAAGAGGGTCTTGAACCCACAATTTTTTAAACCGTTATTTAGCAGCACTTTCAGCCCACTTCACCAGAAGCCATTAACACCTAGGTCTCGAATTGTCACCTTCAATTATTGCCGTTCCATGCGTTAAAAGAACTCTTTTTGCTACTTTTATTGGTAAGTTACAATCAATGAATGATACTGATTCGATAACCATCGGGGAAGTTATTAACACCCTTCTCTTTGAAATCCAGCCTGAAAGAATTGTGGACAAAAACCATCTATATCATTTGTTCTTCAGCTATTTCGGGTTATGCACCTACCATTATGTGAACAAACCAAATCACCGGGAAGATTTTGAACCAGTGTACGTGGTAGTAAATTCCGATGATGAGAAAGCAATGAATGAGTTTTATGAACACTATGAGCCTCACAAGCACTTTTTTGAGGATGGGATTTCTGTCCAACTTCGGCTTGGGAAGAATTATAAGCCCGACCTTGCTGATTGCTTTGGTGATTTCAGATGGGAAAACTTTGAGAAAATAGAATACACGATAACAATTTACCATGATTGGGATTCCTTTGACAAATTCGAGTACCTATTCGTTGGTAATTACCTGCCTATTTCAGCGTTTACCTATCAAGACCTCAAATCCAAATTTTACACAGACATCTTTGACCTGTTGTGGGAAGGTTTGGCAAATAATCCTGCTTTTCGTTCAGGGATTTTCTTTGAAACCGAAGGTGGATTCTTGTCAAAGGCAGTTGCAGAAATTGAGAAACGGCTTTATAACACAAATCCGGAGGATTGTTGCCACTATGTGCAAATTCAAAAATGGTTTCTTGAACTGCGATCCCTCATGCTTCAGCAGACTGTAACAAATCCATTTAGGCTGGAACTCAATCATAATAGTATCGTGTTACTGTTCCTTGAATTGCGTCACCACCATTTCCTCGACAAAAAACTTGGTACGATCAAAGACTTCACAAACATATTTTATGGCGTTCAGATGTCAGATTTGACAATAATAAGGCCCAAACCAAAAGTATACTGGGACAAACCAATTCCGACTTTTCGGCATTTTATCATGAAATTGATCAACACTGGGTTAGCAGGTGAACCGATCGCAAAGGCCATCCGTGACTCAGACTATTTCTATCATTTCTACAATAAACAATGGCATCCCATAAATGGACGCAAGAACCTTCCGGTTAAAATAGAAAAACTTAAAGTGGAGGAAGCGGAATCCAATACTGGTCAGCGAAAACGGGATATTGAGAAGTTGAATGGCATCATAGCTGAATTTCTAAAGAAATGATGGCATCAGTAATTTTCGGTATCGAAACCGCCTTGATCAACTTTGGGCTGGTTTTTCAACACCCATGAATTGTCATCTTCAAAGGTCGTGAATTGGTTGGTTTCCGAGACCCTCAATTTTCGTTTCTTAACAACCCTCATTTAAAAGCTTAATAACACATGATCTATTAATCCGGACGTCACGTCCAATCTTTGTGAAGGGCAGCTTGCCAGAATCTCGCAAATATTGCTCTTTCCTTGCACTGACCTTAAGAATTTGCCTTGCTTCCTTTGGGCATAACCACTCATCTTGGTTGGCCTGACGATGTACTAATAGTCCCTTTATTTCAGAAACGGAATCTTGCAGTTCAGTTAACTGCCTCGCTTGTTTTTTAAGTTCTTCATTTAAGTCCATTAACTCTTTGTTTTGGTTATACCAAATTTCGAAAAAAGGAATTTTTGGATTTGGCAATGCTCTACCTCGAACTTGTACCAGATTTCAGCTATCGCATATCTGCAAAGGGATTCAAGCATACATAAACCACTAAAACGAGGTCAAAAACAACCTGAAAGGCCAATATTTCGAATAGAGAGTGTCCCACTTTTTACCGCATATTCAACACTTGGACAACGACTAATGGGAATTTTGTGGATAATCGTCGTATCCAGATAGGTTTATTTGCGCGGCAATTATTCCAATACAGCCGGTCTACCTATATAAGGTATAAGAATGATGCCTTCAAGGATGAACCCGGCAACCGGCTTGCGATAAACCTCACATCAATCCTTTTAATATCGAGGGTACCGCCACTGATCTGGATTTTAATGAATTTGTCGTTCACACTAACCACCGCCGTAACCTCACCAGCAATCATTGGTTGCCAGTTGTGGTGGAAGCGGAAGAGCCCATCAGATTGAGGCTAGCTGGTAAAAATGTACAACATATGTTCAAAGACACATAGTGATGAAGAAGTGTACCACAATTGGGATCACTATGTCTAATAGACCTGACGTGTGACCATTCTTTCAAGGAAGCCGTCGCCATCGATGTTTATCAAAGGCTAATATGGCAAAGGGGCTGCGACCGATAGAAGAATTAAGGGTGAAAAATAACTTGGATATGAAGCAAGGTGACTAAGATTGCAAAGCTGGGCAATAATGCACGTTAACACCACCACCATCCGAGCCAGGCAGAACAAATCCTGACCGGTCTTTCATTTGGCTTCCGTTAATTTTCTTAATTATCGGTCATGAAATTCACCGCCCTTCCCTGCACGATCTTTTTATAGACATCCACCACTAACTTTCTTGCTTTTAGAGGCGTTGGTTTCAGGGTTGAGCGGAAGAATGAAAACCAGCGAACTATCTACTATTATGAGCATTACAACCTAATCCTGATGCTTCTGGCTGAGACCATGAAGTTCACTCCGCGTCTTCGGATCTGCTCAAATGAATGTCCAAATCTCATATCCTCGATCCACCATTCCCCTATCAAACGGGATGACAGGAAGATTGAGCTCAATAAATGAGGTGAAAAGAAAATCGCCTTGCAACATCAAGCGGGGCTGTCAACCCAGTAACCATCGGCTCTTATATATTTGATTTTTGGGAAGTTTTACATTCTGTTGCGGGGGATACCCGGAGAGTGATACAGGTGCCGGATAATGCGATCAGCTAAGTGATTGGAACATTGTAAGTATTCGTCTTGGTAGTACAAATCAAACAAACAATTTGAGAATCGGCACATGTTTTACAGACATAAGAAATTTCAGCCTCCAATATTTCCGGAAACTCTTCTTCGAGAATCATAGATAATCCGTTTGTTATAGCATCCGGATTTTTAAAAACCAATACTTCTCTAGTTTTTATTTCTTTAGGTTCCCATCTTTCTCGAAAGTCTACAATAATTTTAAAATCAGGGTTCAGTAGAACTCGCGAATAGTAAACCGGAACAATCCGCTGAATTGTAAAATCGAAAGCAATGTCACTGGTAATCTTATAAGTTTCATTCTTCTGAAGAAAGAATGAAATAAATGGCTCAACTTTCAAGATATGACTCATCCGAAATGGCATCCAACTTGCATTTATAAAAGTACTAATTCTTTGTCTTTCAACCAAATAATTCAAATCACCAGTGAATTCATTGTAATAGAACGAATCAGAGGTCACGCCGCGGTAAGTTCCCACCCTGAAATACACCCCCTTCGATGGCCGGGAAATATGACTGCGGACCCGTGCGGACGCGGAATTAAGCATTTGCCTTGATCATGCATTCCGGCGCCATCCCTCCTCGATCCATTTGAACATTTATGAATCGTGAGCTTCATTGCATTGCAAACGATTGTCCTTTATCCCAATCGCCTGGGAAATGATCCTTATCTGCATGAATCCCATCCATGGAATCGATGCCATTCGCAAAGCTCAGGAGAGTCTACAATCAGTCTCGCGAGCGGCAGGTCGCTGCCCTGAAACAGCAAATCGAAACCGCCACCGGTGTGGAAAAAGAGGGTCTTTAGAAGCGGCTCACCATTTTACAGGCTGAGCAGACCGCGGTTAAGGATCATTATATCGAGCTCAAGAAACTCGAAACGGGAATAGCATCAGGAAAATCAACCAGTAAAGATCTGCTGGCAGCATTGAAAGAGGCACATCAGCACAGGGTGCTGGTAATTAACTGAAGTTTCGCAGGTCTTAACCTGCCTAAAAAGTTGATAATAGTGATAAAAAAAGTAGCATGTTTATTTTGTTATTCCATTAATATTCAGCATATTAGTGGTGCTTACAATAACATAAAAACATGCTACGGAATAAAAGTACAAAACTTCTTTCAGAGATCGCTGACTTTTTCACCTCTGACCAAAAAGCAATCCGGAAAATTCTTGAGCTATACCGAACGATGGGCATAAGCAGTATCCATATAGGAGTCAATGACCGACCACAAGGTGTGTACAGGAGGATGGATGTACTGCTTACCCTATTACTGAGTCCGCTCGCAAATGCCAATGAATCAGGCAATACGCTCGAGTGGTTCAAGAAAACTCTGGATGCCGAAAAGGATGTCATCTATCGATTTATGAATGATTTCCGGTTGCGCTGGAGAACAATTGTTGATGGAATCAATTGCAAACTAATTGGTTGCATGAACATTAGCAAACCGAAGGATGCCTGCTTGATCCTTGACGACACGGATTTGAAGAAAACCGGTTTTAAAATGGAGCTGGTCAGTCGTGTTTGGTCGCATGTGGACAACAGGGCCCTTCTGGGCTTCAAAGGATTGTTCTTAGGCTGGTGCGACGATAAGAGCTTCCTGGGCCTGGACTTCTCTTTGCACCGCGAAGCAGGCAAAAATGAGAAGTTCCCCTTTGGCCTACAACCGCAGCAAGTCAAGGCCCAATTCCACAAGGAACGGCCCTTAAAATGCGCAGGTACCAAACGCATCAAAGAAGCAGACCACAAGAAAACCGATACGGGCATGAGCATGATCAGCCGGGCCTTATTCCGGGGTGTTCCCTTCAGGTATGTACTCATGGACAGTTGGTTTGTAAGTGGTAAAATGATCAAGTTCGTATTGGGATTACCGGGCAAACATTTACTGGGTATGGGCAAGATGGGCACAACGAAATATAGCTTCCAGAACCGAGAACTGACTGCAAAGGACCTGTGTGACAGGCTTTCCCGCAAAGGAAAGGCTAAGCGGATCCGTAAGTTAAACATGAGATGCATTCAGGTTAATGTTACCTTGCAGGAGGTTCCGGTTTGCCTGTTCTTTTACCGGAATACCGGCAAAGGACCCTGGCATTTTCTGGTCAGCACCGACCTTGATCTGACGCCGCTGAAAGCCTACCAGTTGTATGCAAGACGTTGGAATATAGAGATTTGCTTTCGCGAAATGAAGCAGCATTTCCATCTTAACGGATGCCAATCCCGGGATTTTGATGCACAGATTGCTCATGTTTCTGTTGCCCTGATTGCCTACAATATGTTCAGTACGGCCAAAAGGCTGACCAGCTATGAGACTTTGGGTGAGCTGTTCCGGGAAGTAGCCAGCCAAATGGCTGAACTTACGCTCTCGGAGCGGATCTGGATGGTTATCGTGGAGCTCCTTCAATTTGTCGCAGATTTAATCGACACTGATTTTGCATCCCTTATCCAGAGCCTGATGCAGAAGGGCGACCAGCAGTCGAAATTGATGCGGATCGTAAACTTTTCTATTGCTGATGCGGCTTAAAAAAGACATGCGAAACTTAAATAATTAAAAAGCAATATTCAGAAGACAGGTTACAAAACAGGGTCATG
>MEOR01000091.1:0-13174 GCA_001769295.1 Bacteroidetes bacterium GWF2_49_14
AATAAAGAGCTGGAGCTGACCCGGGTTAAGACCTGGATGAATCCGGCAGGGCTTGATATCGGGCTGGGCTGGCATTTTGTGAAATCTAAAATCGGGGCTGAATGGCCCTGGCATAACGGGGGTACCGGCGGGTATACATCCTCAATGGCCCTGGATATCGGCCGGCGAAACGCAATTATCATGCTTACGAATATTTCAGCCTATCATCCAAATTCAAAGAGGATTGATGAGCTCTGTTTTGCCCTGATGAAGACACTAAAGCAATAAGGGCGGAAGAGGCTTTTCTTTTCTTTAACCACAGTAGGCACAGTAGATCACAATAGAATGAATATCGGAGGGACGGATATATCCGTCCCTACTGTGTTCTATGTGCCTAATGTGGTGGTAAAAATGGCATTTGCCATGACGAGGACTGATGGAATATAAACTCAATCATAATGATACCTGCAACTGTAGATCACCAGGTTTGAATCCTCTACCTTGTATACCAACCGGTGTTCCCGGTCAATTCTCCGGGACCATAATCCAGCCAGATCAAAACGGAGCGATTCGGGTTTACCCAGACCTTCATAAGGATGGGCCTGTATGTCACGGATCAGGGAATTGACTTTCTTCAGCATTTTTCGGTCGTCATTCTGCCACGACAGGTAATCATTCCACCCATTCGGTGTAAAGGTGATCTGCATCATTCGTTGATCAGATCCT
Organism: Bacteroidetes bacterium GWF2_49_14; assembly: GCA_001769295.1. Taxonomy (GTDB): domain Bacteria; phylum Bacteroidota; class Bacteroidia; order Bacteroidales; family UBA12481; genus UBA12481. The sequence goes on from MEOR01000091.1 coordinate 706, forward strand.
CTTGCAGGGTTTGACCATTCTTCATCTGGTCCATGGATTCGAAAAGCCACTCGGCATTCTTTCTGGAGCTCAGAAGATGAAGGGTTTCCATGATCGAGTTATATTCCTCAAGGGAGATCAGAACTGCTCCTTTTCCGGAACCTCTTTTGATGATCAGGGTTTCGTTATTCTCTTCAACAGTGTCGAGATAATCCTTGAGCTCTTTTCTGAATTCCGTGTAATTTGCTGCTAACATGCCTGTAAATATCAGTACTCATTAAAGTACAAATATACGTACTTTATAAGATTTTCCGCAAATGTTCACAAATGGCATACAAATCAGCACTGATGCAGATAATATCTTCTTTAACCACAATAGACACAGTAGAACACAATAGATCAAGTATCGTATGGGATTTTGTCTCACCCCCTATTTCCGTCTCTATTGTGTTCTATTGTGCCTACTGTGGTGAAGAAAATGGCATTTGGCCTGACAAACCGTGATGGTATACCACTCGTTTTCAAAACATTTTAGAGGCAGATAAGCGGTTCATTTTATTTCATTCATCCGCTTAAAGGTAAAGGGATCTTCCCGGGTTGTGGGATTCAGCATGACTAACGGGGGCAGGTTGTATGTCCGCGTGATTTGATAAGCTTCTTTGGCGGTTATCGGCCTGTTCTTCCAGGTCAGATCGAAATGAAATTCCATTTCGCCCGGGCAATCGTCCAGAAAATTAACCTCCCACATGTTATTATAAACCATTGCCAGGATTTTATTCATGTCAGGAGGAGGCGAGGTAAGTTTGGAGGCCAGTTGTGGTTCAGAGAATGAGATCAAGGCCGCATCACGGCTTGACCAGAGCCGGGACCCTGTTGGAGCCGGATAGTTCACCCAGCCGTCTATGGCGAAAAAATCCATGCAGGTTCCGGGGATCTGATCGAGGTAGGGACGAAATTCCATGCCTCCGTTACTGATGACCGGATTGGCACCTTCATCCGGGAGTGGGAATTCGATGTAAAAAATCTCGGGGTTGGGAGACGAAAGGCGGTAAAACCGGATATTTATGGAAACCCTGGGTTCATCTTTCCAGATTTCCAGGATTCGCTGACCTTGCTTCAACCTGGGGTGTGCAAAGTTTTGTTTGTAGGATATGCTGAAAGCCGTTTCCGTAATGGTTGCAGTTCCATCGGGTGACGCACCTGTCAGCTTTGTTGATTTATCGATATTTGCCTTCCGCTTACTGTATTCCCCTTCATCCCAGATCTTCGGTTCGATTTCACGTCCGACAACGGACTCCTGAGAAAGGAATTTCCCAATTTCACCGCTGAACAGGGGCTGTTGCATTCCTTTCCATCGAACTGACGAAGGCCAGCCACTCGCATCAACGGTTATTTCCGGTTCTGTCCGGCTGGATACCTCAGAAACCGAATCTTCCGATAACAGAAAACAACCAACGGAATTGGCTTTGAATTTGTCAACCCAGAATTTGGCAATCCGGTTAGTGGAGTAAAGTTTTTTCTTCTCACCCGAAACGGGATCCCTGACCGATTGATAATTCACTTCCCGGAAGCTTATCCGGTCAAGTTCAATCCAACCGGTATAGGCATGCTCACCTGCATTGACAACATAAAGACCTTCCGGCTGATTGGTGAAAAGCTGCCTCATCCGCTGGGCAACCAGGTTTTTGGCCTGTTCATAGGGACGGTATGCGTAAATACTTTTTTCGGCCAGATGACCCAGGTTAAAAAAACCATAGGGATTTGAAGTGGCCTCGTTCGCGGCGAATGTATGCTCATAAAATCTGCACAGGGAACGGTCAATTCCGTTAGCCTGGTTCACAACCTTTTCGCTGTTGCCTCCCCATACCGGTGATAATGCCGCCTGCACATAATTACCGGCATGCCTTGAAGCTGCCATCTCACGCGGGGTTGCAGCCGCGCCGAAAGCCCACCAGTCGGTCCATTCTCCTGAATAGACCGGAAGATCCCGACCCACTCGTTTCTCAATCCGGTCCATCGCATTCGCTGCCGTGGTTAACCTGAGTTTTGGCATCAGGCCCAAATCATTCCACTTTTTGACAAAATCGACAAGGGGCGGAAAAGGCCCGTCATTATCAATCCTCCACTGATTGGTAATGCACACGGCAATGAAATCATACGGGTATCCCTCCTCTCTCATTTTTTTTATCTTCTTGAGGCAGGTTGCGTGAGCTTCTCGAACCGACTCTTCATCAGCCGGCAGGATGTCGTTGATCCTCGGGGTCCTGAATTGGGTATTACTGGCAGGAGTCTGGATAAGCCTCCAATCTCTTTCGGTAAGGAGATTATAACCAAACCAATAGGGGTAAGACTGCCAAACCAGGATTTTCCGCTTGTCAGGCATGATCCACCAGAAACCCGATGGCTGGGGGAAAGGCGCACCTCCCCAATAGGTGTTTATCCCATTCCAGATATATTTTACCCCTTTGTCCAGCAGCCGGATTGCGGATGACCGGGAGAATCCGTTAACATCATGCTGAATACCGACCTTGATTTTTAAATCCTCCCACAAGGGATCGGGAATCCAGTTAAAAGAGAGATCCCATTGCCGTACATTTAAAAATGGATGGACATTGAACGGAAGAGCGGTAATTTCGATTTGTCCGTTGTCTATCAATCTTTTTAATTCCGATTTTCTGTCCGGTGCCGCATTTTGCCACCATCTCCAAACAATATCCAATGCCTCGGCGGTCCAGTAAAATCGTTCATCAGTCGGGAGATGACTGCTGGCGCTCGCTGCATCAATGGCAATATCGAGGAACCTTAGCTGTAAATCTTCCACGATATACGGATGGTCGGTAAAACCGTAATCGGTATGCGAACAATGTATGATATCGATGTATTCAATGCCCGAATGATCATATGTCCCTATATCAGTTTGTGCACTCGCTGCTATCCCAACAAACAGGGCCAGGAATAGTCCCGACAGGCTTCTACTTGTTTTCATCATCAGATTAATAAGTTACCTCAAATACAACAATGTCTTTATCCCTGTCTTGGCCGGTAGCCAACACCTTGGCGTGCCGGTCGACGGCCACGCTTTGGCCGCCATAAACCATTCCCCGCCAGGGACCGTGTGAGATTTCCCCGACCAGATCGGTGCCGATTACAGGGCAATTCAATGCACCGGCAACATGCTGCACAACCCGCAGCAGCTCTTTCCCATGGACGGGCCAGTCCGTTTCATTGGCGGCCCATCCATAGGGAATAATAACCCAATCAGGCCTCTGTGCTTTCATCCTGATTAGCAAGTCTTCCTGAAAGGAATCCGCACAGATCATCACCCCGATTCTGCCCAGCCGGGTATTGATAGCCTCAATCTTCTCTCCTTTGGTATAGGGCGGTGACATCAACTCGTCAAGGGTATTGATCTTTCGGTGTTTTAAAAGGATACTCCCTTCATCGTCAATCAGGATGGCTGAATCAAACAACTTGTCACCTTCTTTTTCATCCAGACCGATGCTGATAAAAACCTTGTACTTCTTCGCCAAGGCGCATAAATGTTCCGAGTCAGGGCCTGGGATCGAAAATGCCCTGGTATGTGCATCGGGATTGACCCAGCCAAGAATGGAAGATTCAGGGAAAGCGACAATCTCAGCACCCTTTTCTATGGCTTCGATAATGGCATTTTCGATCCGCACAATATTTCCGGAGCGGTCGCCATCCAAACAAAAAATCTGAGCAATGGCCACCTTAACAGTTCCTTTCCTGGCATAGGTTTCAATTGAAAAACATAAGCTGTCCTCCTCATAGAAATTCTCTTTGGCTGTTGCAACACGCCGTTGTACGCCTTCAATATCAGGCTTGATATTGATTTCGAACGGAAACTGAACGTAAAAGCAGGCAGTCATTGCATAATTGATGCAGGTTGATGCCCAATGCCACAGTTCGATGTTTGAACTGATTGATGAACCGAAGGGGATGGCATCCAGCGAACGGTGACGCATGTTGACAGTCATTCCCGGCACAAAATTCCCGGCACCCGTCGGCTCTGAAATGAACGGATGCGAGAAGGGTTCCGGATGGCCAAACGCATACCCATAATAGTCCTCACTGCCAGTTCCGATGCTCGAAGGGAATTTCTCGCCATCTACAAAAATCTTCTCATCCCCTTCACCCCACCAGGTTTCCGCCATATTGAACAGGGTTACCTGATCGCCGATATAACAGCCTTTCCCTTTGATGTTTACAAAATTTATATCAAAAAACCAGTTCTGTTCATTCCTTGTTTTGATATGATGGTATTCATGCCAGCTTGTGCCGAAATACATGCTGCCGGTTTTCCAGGTATATTCCGATAAGCCGGTTTCCCCGGTTAACCGGATCGTGTCCTTCCCGAAATTGATGTACGAAAGCCGGCACTGTTCCCGGTAAGGCATGATCCACGAGGCTTTCATCGCTCCTTCCGTCGAGGTCTGATTTACCCATGTTTTGTGTGGGAACATGATATATCCCGTCCCGAAAAACTCACCTACGGGAACCCAAACGGTCTGTTCCCCGTCGAACTCCACAGACAGGACCGTCGAACGCAATGCTTGTTCAGGGTTACGACTATCGATTTTCAAACTTAAAAAAGAGATCGCTGAACCCGGATCATTGATTATCAAAACCAGGGAATCACCCGGCAATACGGTCTGATCAAATGATTTTTCAATCCTGCCGCCAGAAAGATCCGAAAGTAAAAGCTCTCTGGCCCGATCCAATTCGGGTTTCGCCTCTTGAAGTCCCCGCAGACTGAAGGTCTTTACTTTCGTACCCTTTTCATATTCGCGATAGCAGATATTGTAAAACACATCCGGGTAATAGTGCTTATCCTGTTCCCTGAGTGAATCGCACTCATAGGTTATCTTGATATGATCCGAGAACGGGATGGGGAGATACAGGTTATGCCCGCGCTCGTTTAACGGGGCCGCTTCGGGGACCGACTGACTGAACGGAGCGGGAGCCAGCAGCTGCCCGCTGATCACATCGAAGGGAGGTCCTTCGATTTCAGGTATCGAATCATTATCGAGATAAACCCTGATAATACCTTTCTCTGCCCTCCAGAAGGTCATCCACCAGCGGACTACAGCACCGGGACCCTCCTGGTCGAACAGCACGAACTCACGCCGGTTTTTTTTGTTTTCGACCCTGACGAAATAGGACATGTCGGCGTTGGCAAACCAGGCACGGTTGCCCGGTGCAACGGTTTCGCGGTTATAACTGCTTGCCTGCCTGAGTGTGAACTTCGGTTCGGGCAGATAGGTGAGCTGTTTCCTATCCGACATTTCCTGCAGGAGTGATTCGATCGTTACGGTTTTACTGCAGGCACAACCCAGAAACAAACCGGATACAAACAGACTCCCGATTAAAAATCGTGTTGCCATTTTTTTTCACCTGATTTACCTTAAAACATTTACGTTAAAAATCCACCTCGATAAACCGTACTTCAAAGGGTTTTAACACGATGGAAGCTAACGGTTGCCCGATCTGTTTTCCGGTGGTATTAACTTCGACCATTCTCCGGATGGATTTTCCGGGAACCGATGATGAGAGTTTTACTTCGGCAGGCAATCCTTCCAGCTCCCGGAAATGAAGGAGAACCGTACCTTTTTTAGTAAAGACCGGTCTGCAGTTTACGAGCAGTGCATTAGCCGAACCGGATACCTTTAGAGTCTCCATGGTCGGTGATTTCCATTCCTTGGCTCCGGCAGGGAGCGCTCGTGTCGGGAATGGATTCCGTTCATTCCAGGCATATTTTGTTGCAAAGGTTATGGTGGTATCGGCCGATGAGGTGATCTGGTATCCCCAGCTGAAGCCTCCCTCCTGAAATGCCCGGAAATTGGTCGTCCAGTAGTTGTTCATCACCCACGAATAGAGCCATGTCTTTCCCGGTTTCGGATACCGCTCGTACTTAAGCATGTTGAAATCGCTGAATTGCCATAAAGGGACCTCGTTGCTGACAATAATGATCTGTCCCTTTTTGCCGCGAACCGATACAAAATTCTGCGCCGCATTCCAGTCGGAGGATGATCCCGGAAGCTGCTGCCCCTGTTCCAGTGTACCTCCGATGGTCTCAAACACGATCCGGGAATCAGGCAATGAAAAGGGGAAAGCAACATAGAGCGCTTCGGGATCGGTAATGATGAGCTTACGGGCCATGTATTTGAACTCAACCTTCTTAACGTTTTTATAGAGGCGTATCTCCAGCTCAACCCCCTTGGGTGAGCCTGCTGTTCCTTTTTCACAACCTTCCAGATCCATCGCAATCCGGATGCTTTCCCAGATCTCGCCGTTTATTCCCTTATCCAGCTTAACATTGGATACTGAAGTATGCTGATAGGGCGGCACATCGCGTTCTGACGACGTTTCCCGTACCGGTTGCCCGATGTTATAGGGATTCTGAGAATCAGCCAGTTCCAGGTTCAGTTCCTTGTCGAAGAGACTGCTGACGGCTCCGGTCTTTTTATTTATGATGATTTTGTAGAACTGATTTTCCAGTACTTCACTATTTACTGCCGTGCCGGCTGTTGGCATCTGGTCAAGAACCTCGATTTTCAACGTCTTAACGCCCATGGCAGGTACATCACTAACCTCGATCACCCAGTAGGCACCTTCAGCTCGCCGGGTCATCACCTGGGCCGGAACCTCCTTACCCGTTGCCAGGTCAACGATTCTGGTTTTCGTTTTTACGGGAAGAACCTCATAATCAACGAATAATTCAATATCTCCTGATCGGGTCCATCCCATGGAATTAACTACGTAAATCAAGGGAAAATCAGCCTTCTTCAGGAAAGGCTGTAAATAGGCCAGGCCCTCTTCGTTCAATAAGGTTACCTTTTTGAGGGCCTCCCAGGCATAGGCTCCTTTTTGCAGCCACTGTTTGGTCGAATTCTCTGAGAACGGAAGGTTGATACTCTCAGAGGCTCCGTAGGTATGTTCATCGTACAAAAGGATATTTTCGCTGATATGGTCCATTTTGCCTTCAATCGAGGGATTCAGCTCACCACCCAACATTGACACCATGGCAAACAGGCCGTCATCAACCTGCTTGATATTTTGGGTTTTTCTGATCTCAGCTGTTTCCCGCGAGCTTGTGCCACAGCCGTCGGTCCACCAGTCGAGCCAGGCATTCCGGTAAACAGGGAGCTTATCGGCATAATTTTTTTCAACATATTCCAAAAACTCACTGATCAGGGCCAGCCTGAATTTCGGGTATTCGTATTTTTCATTCCACTGCTTAACCACCTCACAAGCCAGGGTCGAGGGCGGAGCATTATCCGTCCGGTAGCCGCAGAACTCAAGGGCAAGCCGGTCGAAGGGGTAATTTCTTTCATCCAGACTGGCCAGATGCCAGAGGATGTTGGCTGCAAACATCGGATTCTTGTTGATCAGCCCGTAATCGTTCGGTGTCATGTAAATATCGGCCCTGAAACTGAGTAATCTGGCTCCCGACGGGGATTCCCACCAGAAGCAGGTTGGCTGATCGAACGGAACGATGGAGCGAGTATAATTGATTCCCATGCTCAGGTATTTGATGCCCGTATTTTGACAATAATCGGGAAGGCACCACGCGATGCCATTTATATCGTTCTGCATCAGCATTTTAACAGGAATCCCTAATTTATCAAACTCCTTCAGCGGCTGAAGAAAATCATACACGATATTTTCATCCATGATTTCAGCCATGTTCAGGTACATGCCGGTAACCTCGATCCGTCCCTCGGCAACGCGTTTCAGGAATCTGTCAATCTGCGATGCCGGCCGGGTCCGCAGGAATTCCCGTACCGGCCACGAGGTTTCACAGGACCACCTGAACTTCGCATCATCAGGCATCATATCGGTTTGATCACAATAATCCAGGGCATAATCGATAAATCGCAGATGTTCAGCCAGAATCTCCGACTGCGGCCGGGTGTAACCTATATCCGTGTGGGAATGCTGGACAAAATCAACTCCCCATTTTTTTGGAGGAACCAGCGTGAATGGATATTTTTCAGGGGCCCCTTCATTAAACCTTGCCGTTATTACAATATTCTTTGGTTTTGTTACTGCCGGGAATGTTAACAGGTACTTATTGTCATTCTTTCCAATATCCGCCTTCAACAGCTCCTTGCCTCCCTGGGAAAAAACAATTTTTCCTGGAATTTCCGAACTGCAGTTCACAACCACCTGTTGGAACAATTTACCGCCTTCCTTAAAGAGTACCGGTGCATTTAAGAACTCCACCTTTGCCTGCGGTCCGCTCTGTCCATTCACTTGCAGAATGCCGGAAAGAGCCAGCGCCAGAATCATGGCGACTGCTACGTTTGTTTTTGTCATGGTCTTTTTAGGTTTAAAATCCGAATGGCATTGTCATGAAATAACATCTGGGCGATTTTAATCGCCTCTACTTCCGAAAAATACCCATCACGCACCTTGTCAATCAACACGTTAGAAACGATCTCCCTGGCGAACAACAGATGGCTGTAAACATTTTCCACGTAAAGAAAGTCCCCTCCGAAAGCCATGATCTTGCTTGCCGGAACGGTTTCAAGCCATTCATGCAGATATCTTTCGCTGAATGAGGGTGAGATGATGTATAACCAGCACAAATCGATATACACATTGTTGAATTTCTTTGCCAGCACGGCCAGTTCTCCTCCATAAGGATACCCTCCATGGAAAAGAATAAATCTGACATCAGGATATTCCCGGAAAAGGTTCGTCAGGTTCGTTGGTTTTGCGTTTTCAATGGTACCTCCATTCAGCCCGGTATGCAGTTGAACGGGCAGGTCATGGGAATCAGCCAGATCAAGGACCCTGCGCATCATATAATCCTGCAAGGGTTTCACCTCATCAAAGGAGAGAGCCTCTTCTCCCGGAGCATTCATGATCTTGTTGAAAACTTCCTGAGCTTCTTCTTTTGTTACCTTCCCATAAAACAACGTCCTGTTATAGGCCAGGATGGACTTAACCGCAACAATTCCCTGGCTAAAAGCCTGATGAAAGGCGTTATCCAAAGCATTAACAAGATCATCAAGATTTTGGATGCCCGTACTCTTCCATTTTCCGAGGTTTTTTATCCCGTCCCTTGAATTGATCAAGACAAAACCATCGAATTTCCGGACGTACCTGAACATATTCTGGTTGCCGAAAATCCGGTTTTCCCAGTCATCAAAAGGATAATCCTCAATCACATATTCGATGTTGCATTTTTGCCTCAAAACCTGATCATACCAGTCTGTTTGATAAGCTTTTCTGATTTTTTCAGATAATCCCGCAACCGTTGTTTCATCGATGGCTTTAACCCCGAACAGCTTTTCAGCTGCTAAAACGGCTGCACGATTATAGCCGGTATTGAAGCATCGTTCCCAATACGGTTCCAGGGTCCGCCATTTTTCAATAGAAGTAAGTGAATCGGTGAATAATTTGTCCATGATGTTCCGTGGCATGCCTGCCGATTCAAAATCGCCAGTGGCGTAGTGTCGAAAAAGTAACATGAAATCCAGCATGGAACTGTCAAATCCGGCAGGGTTCAGCAGGTGTTCATGTGTATCCACCACTTTAATCTGATTGACAAAGTCCCGGATTCTTTGTTCAAAACCAGGCTCCGGTATTGGCCTCACCTGAATCTGCGCACCGACAGAAACAAAGGCAAAAACTGCCCCAAGAAAAAGTGCCGTTCTTTTCATGAGTATAGCCTTACCGTCGTCCTGTGTCAAAAAAGATGGCTGAAAAGCCCACATCGGGTGATTTTTGAACCCGCCGCGTCCAGACGTTTGTCAGCCGGCATTGCAGGTTTCCTTTCATTTTGTACCTGAGATAAATCCCCTGGGCAAAATCGGTCAGGTTATAGGAGTGCAGAACCTTCTGTGAGTTTGCATCCAGGATATCCACTACGCTCCAGCGATCTTTCCTGTCCCAATCGAGGAAGTATATGGCTACCTCATGTTCTTTCCCATCCGTAAAACTGAACTCCATAATCTCATGCAGGGGATCCGACCAGGAGGATGCAATATTTTCTTTCCCTTCGGGATTCTTAATTGCCTGGATATCCCGGGTTTCTTGTTGCCAGATGTTTGTTGTGCCGTTGAGAAAGCTGATTTCTGTGTTGGCAGGGATTTTATTGCCGGCCCCGGGTATAGAGTATCCATCAGACCCATAGCTTTTTTGCCAGGAGCCCCGGGTTTCCTCGTCGATTCCGATAAAAGTGACTTCGCCTGATGCTCCGACTTCAAGATCTTGGTTCGGATCAGTCCCTGAGGGCACGATAGAAATACCTTCGTCGGCTGAAAGTGAAAGTTTTAAATACTGACCCGGCAAGACTTTATCCTTTGGACTTTTAAGCTCAAGTCCGCGGAGGGTGATTCGATAGATATCAACAGTTTTTACGGTATCCCATGTATCCGGGAGTTTCCAGGTTCTTGATTTGTAGCCTTCTTCACTGTAAGCAATTATTTCCCGCGATGCTTTCCACAAGGCCGGAATAAAAACATCGGTGCCATCCTGAATGAATTCGCCTTCCTGTTTGATCACCGTTTTTCCCGGATAGGTGGCGGTAACATTGTTTGAGAACCAGGCGGTATCACCGTTGAAACCCACCCGCAACAAACGGTTGAGGTAATACCAGGGTAAGGTGCGGGTAGCGAATGTTTTCAGGCCGCCGGGAATGATTACAGGGTTTTCATTGATTTCAGATTCCAGCGTTGCACTTTGTCCGAAAAACTTACCCGGTTTTGAAACCGAATCGCTTCCCCAGAAAAAAGCGTCCCCCCCGGTCATTATATAGGAGGGAACCTTCATGGGTTCGTAGGGATTTTTCTCATTCCATCCCAGGTGCCAGAGCATCGGATGATACAGCACAAAATCAACACCATCGGGACGGCCGAGGTCAAACTCGGTGGTTAAATCCACACCGTATTTCTCCCTCACATATACCGTCATCTCCCGCATCCCCAGCACATCTTCCCCGGGGGTAACCTGATAATACGGATCATCGGTGTTATACCAGGCATCGGGGTGAAGGGAACCACTCATTCTTAATTCGGGGATCATTTCGAACAGAGGATCCATCTGTTCTGTCCGGAAAGTGCCCTGATACCAGTTCCGGTAGCTGCTCGCCCTGTAGGCCATGTGCCCGTTCCACACATATCCCTGCCGGTAGCGGCCATCGGTTTCCCGCACGATAATATCCCGTTCCTGATATTTGGGTCCGAGCGGATTGTCGTCGAGGTAGCAATCGGAAAAGTTGACGTGCAGGGAAACCAGGGTGTGGAATCCCGGACCCTGCTGCATCAGCCAGCGTAAACTGGCCAGGGCGGTACTGTCTTGCGGACGCTTCAGAACCGGATTAACCTGCAGAAAGGATGGAAACCCCGTATCGTGCCCGGTATACTGCCAGCCAACCAGATATACGATTTTCGGTATGCCCCGGGTGAGATGGTCGATCCGCTCAATGACCTGCAGAACTTCATCCGCCCTGAGTTTGGATGTCTCACTGGTTTTTCCGTAATCCACCCCGATTTTGTACACAAGGGTCTGACTGTAATCGTGTACATAAGGATACAACATATCGCCATATCCTCCGTGGGCCGCAGCCTGCTGGGCATTCAGTTTTGGAGACAGAAGTCCGATGGCCAGAAGCAAGATCAGTCCACACTGCCAGGTCGGTTTGCTATGCATTTTGAGGTTTATTTAGTCGGTTCCTTACTTGACCGGATCAAAAAAAATGGCCGAAAATCCTGCATCTTTCGATAGCGTATACCGGTCAGAATATACATTGGTAATCCGAAACTGGATTTTTCCGGTGCATACATAATTCAGGTAAATGCCGCTTCCAAAATCCGTAATATTCTGAGTATCAATACGTTGACGAGTGTTGGCATCTATCACATCCACCACGTTCCACCGGCCGCTCCGCTCCCAGTCGAGCAGATACAAGGAAACCCTGTGTGGATTCTTGTCCTTGAAACCGATTTCGATTATTTCATGCAGCCCGGCATATCTTTGTGAGGCAATGCGTAAATCTCCCTCGGGTTTCTGAAGGGCTTCAGTCTCGTCACTTTCGTCAGCCCAGATCCGTTCAGCACCATTGATAAATTTAACTGTTGCATAGTCCGGAATGTTGTCTTTGATTCCCACAACCGACCATCCTTCCCTCCCGTATTTTCCTTTCCAGCTGCCCTGGGTTGAAGGATCAAGTCCGGCAAAGGCTACGGTGCCCGCAGGAGGTAAAGCCCGGTTGTCATCCGGATTTGTGCCTGCCGGGACGATGAATACAGCTTCATCCGGATTCAGTGACAGCCCAAGGATCCGGTCGGTTATCCTGACATTTTTTTGTTTAACCCGATATCCTTCCGCTGAAAGGGAATAAATATCGGCTTTTTGTACGGGGCCCCAACTTTCCGGCAATTGCCAATTCCGGTTCTGATACCCCGCCTGACTGTATGCAATTACCTCGTCATGCGGTTTCCAGAGGGCGGGAAGGAAA
>MEOR01000091.1:13337-18109 GCA_001769295.1 Bacteroidetes bacterium GWF2_49_14
TCATGACTCCCGTAAGATTGACAGGATCCGCGATTATTTTATCCTCATAACTCCCGGTTTCACCAAAGAATTTTGATTGAACGGTTTCAGCACTGGTGCTCCAGGTTTTGGCATTAACCCCGGTTTGAAAATAGGAAGGTATTTTCATCGGATCGGGGGGTGTGCGCTCATCCCAACCGGCATGCCACAGAAGAGGGTGAAAAAGGACAAAATCGATTCCATCCGGCCGTCGCCGGTCAAATTCCGTGGTGATATCAACCTGATATTTCTGTCGCACCCAGACGGTCATTTCCCGCATGGCCTGGCAATCTTCCTCAGTCGTAATTCCGTAGTACGGGTTCGGGGTATCGTACCAGGCATCCGGATGCAACGAGGCGGTTGCCAGCAAATCAGGAAGTAAGGTAAACAGGGGTTTTATCTGCTCATTCTGAAAGGTTCCCTGGTGCCAGTTTCGGTAGTTACTCGCCCGGTATGACATGTGGTCGCACCATACATACCCTTCGTGGTAATCGCCGTTACCCCATCGGACAATGATATCGCGATCTTTAAATATCGGGCCCAGGGTATTATCATCGAGATAGACATCTGAGAAATTGACATGCAGTGAAACCAGCGTATTGTATGTCGGACCCTGTTGGATCAGAGACCTCAGACTTTGCAAGGCAGTGCTGTCGCCCGGGTTTTTCAGCGCTTCGTTCACCTGACTAAATGAGGGAAAGCCTGTATCATGGCCGCGGTACTGCCAGCCTACCAGGTAAACCATTTTGGGCATACCCCGGGAGATATTGTCAATTTTCCGGATCACCTCAAGGACCCCGGCGGCATTTAACTCAGCGGATCCGCCGACCGGACAATAATCCACCCCGATTTTATAGACAAACAGCTGGTCGTATTCGTGCATGTAGGGGTAGAGCATATCGCCGCAGCCTCCTTTGGACACATGGTTTTGTGCTGATACCCCCATGGAGGCCGGGAATATCAAAATGAACAAGAAGAACCGATGAAAAATAAATAAACTTCGGGAAAACATGGTGTATCTGGTATTTCTGAAAGGAATTCCTACCTTTTCAAATGCTTTTTTATTAACCTCTTAAGAAGGGCTATATCAATAGGTTTGGCAGTATATTCGTCACACCCTGCCTCTAATGCTTTTTCCCGGTCTCCTGTGAGGGCAAGAGCTGTTTGTGCGATGATTACCACATCTTTATTAAACATCCGGATCTGCCGGGTGGCATCATAACCGTCAAGGCCGGGTAATTGTATATCCATCAGAATTATATCGATATCAGGATTAGCGTGGCAGGCTTCAACAGCTTCAAATCCTGTAAATGCATGCAACGGGTTAAGGATCATATTTCTGAGCGCGCAGGTGATAAGCAGATCCGATGTTTCGTCATCATCGACAATTAAAACTTTAAGGTTATGAATCTGAACTTCTTCATCCTCACGCTCAGAAACTTCAGTATTACGGTTTTCCTCCATGGGTTCCCTATCAAAAGGAATGGTAAAATGAAAGGATGAGCCTTTTCCTTCTTCGCTTTCTACCCATATTTTCCCACCCAGCATTTCCACATAGGCTTTCGAAATAGCCAATCCCAGGCCTGCTCCTTCATGAATCCGGTTAAGGGACCCATCACCCTGCATGAACCTTTTAAAAATGACATCTATTTTTTCCGATCCGATCCCTTTACCTGTATCTCTGACAAAATATTCAAGGTATCTTCCCTTGATCTTATATCCGATTTCAATAAACCCTTGATGCGTGAACTTAATGGCATTTTTTGTCAGGTTGGTAAGTATGGCATAGACTTTCTCCCGGTCTGTTTTGATAATCAATTCGTTGGCTGCCACCTTTCTTTTATAGAAAATCTGTAATCCTTTTTGCTCAATCTCCGGTTTGAAGAAGTTGTAAATAAACTCTAGCTGCTCATTCACATTAGTCTCCGAAATGTTAACAGTCATTTGTCCCGATTCCACTTTTGAGATACTGATGATGTCATTAATGATATTGAGCATTCTTGCACCACTTTTCTCAATGATGCCGATATACTTTTTCTGGTCTTCGCCGGTAAGGTCCGGTTCTTTCAAAAGCTCGGTGAACCCCAGGATACCGTTCATCGGGGTTCGGATTTCGTGGCTCATATTGGCAAGAAATGCAGATTTCAGCCGGTCGCTTTCTTCAGCCTGTGCTTTTGCTGTAATTAATTCCTGTTCAATTTTTTTATATTCCGTGATATCCCTGGCAATAAAAACATTTCCTATTACCATTCCCTCTTCATTTCTCAGGGTGGAATTTGAATAGAATATCGGTACCTCTTTTCCTTTCTTCGTCAGAAAGGTTGAGGTCTGGTTCTTGATAAATTCCTCTTTTGTGATTCTTTCCAAAAGATTTTCCATCAAATCACCTTCCTTAAAAAGTACGGATATGTATTTTCCTTCCAATTCCTTTGGCTCATAATGCAATGATTCCAATGTTGCTTTATTTACCGTAAGAATATAACCTTCCTGATTAAAGAGAATCAGGAGTTCATCCATTGCAGAAATAATATCCTCAGCCGCTGTGGCAGGGGTGATAGAAAGAAATCTGTATTTTACTATGACCCAAAAGAGGCCCACAGCAAAAATAAGGAGGAAAATATTTCCTAGGGAGGGAATACCAAAAACACCGAATCTTGGAAGTGCCACATCGAATATCGTCCCAAATACGAAACTGGCAATCACAGTGAATGTTAAAATCCTTGCCTGCTTTTTTTCAATTATTTTTTTTGTTTTCCTGCCATAGGAATAAATCAAATAGATGGACAACAGTGAAATAAGGGAATAATACAAATAGAATAAATAGGTCCAGATGGTATCATTCCAACCAAACGACCATCCATAATTCTGTTGTAAAGGATCTATTGTTAAACCATTCGTCCACTGTATGTAAATAAACAGCACTGGTAAAATGATAATAAAAGCCCAAAACCATTTATTGCGAAACCACTTCTTCCTTTTGGAAAAGGCCAGGGAAAAACACAAAAGAACGCTGGTAAAACTAATCCAGCTGGTTGAAAAAATATTCATCAGGAGTTGAGCAGATTCTTTCGTAAGAGTAATATCCGGATTATGTAGAAAGACATCTCCAAGATTCCAAAGGGCAAAGCAGGACATTAGAATGGCACACGCCCTGGTCAATATGGACCTGAAATCTTTATAGAAAACAAGAACCGCCGCATATGCGCAGGCCAGAAAACAGAAAAAATGCAAATAGGGCAAAAAACTCATTGATTTACCTCCCGTCCAACGGACGAATTTATAAAAAACAATCAAGCCTGCGAGTTTTTGTAACATAATGGGGATTTTGTTTTCTTTAACCACATTAGGTACAGTAGATCACAATAGAATGAATATCGTAGAGACGGATATAAAGACGGATATATCGGTCACTAATGTGTTCTATTGTGCCTATTGTGGTGTTATAAATGACATTCCCCATAATGAACCACTTTTAGTACCTTGTTTCCAATTTGGAGTCTCTGTATGAAATCTTTCTTCCTGTACACCCTTTTCCTGATAACGCTCCTTTCAGCCGTTGTCCCTTCTTTTTCTCAAACTGTTAACAGTAAGTATATTGACCATTCTCCCGGCTACGATATCGCCGCCTATTATTTCCCGAATTATCACTCCGATGACCCCCGGAATGAAGCCCGGTACGGCAGGGGATGGTCGGAGAGGGAGCTGGTAAAAAGCGCCAAACCCCGGTTCGAAGGGCACCATCAGCCGAAGATTCCGCTTTGGGGATACACCAATGAATCTGATCCCGATGTGATGGAAATGAAGATCAATGCAGCCTCGGAATATGGCATTGATGTTTTTATTTATGATTGGTACTATTACAACGACGGACCGTTTCTGGAACGGGGCCTCGAGAACGGATTCCTCAAGGCCGGCAACCGGGATAAAATGAAGTTTGCCCTGATGTGGGCCAATCACGACTGGGTCGACCTGTTCCCGAGGAACCCGGAGGTGCCGCAGCCGCTGTTCTATCCGGGAACCATTACCCCGGAAACCTTCGACCGGATGACGGATTACATAATCTCAGCGTACTTTAGCCAGCCAACCTACTGGAAAATTGACGGATGCCCCTATTTCTCCATTTATGAGCTTTTCAGGTTCATCGAGAGTATGGGCGGCAAGGAGGGAGCGAAATCGGCACTGGAAATGTTCCGCAAGAAGGCCATCAAGGCAGGATTTAAGGACCTGCACCTCAATGCGGTGGTCTGGGGCGTCCAGATCCTGCCAAATGAAAAGGAATTGAAAAATCCGGCAGAGCTCCTGGATTATCTCGGATTCAACAGCACTACTTCATACGTATGGGTTCATCATGTCGGGCTCGAAACCTTTCCTGAAACGGAGTACATCGGGATACAGGAGAAGTACTTCCGGTTCTGCGATACCTATGTAAAAACAACCCGACAGCCTTATTATCCAAACGTTACCGTTGGCTGGGACGCCACGCCACGCTGCAGCCAGCAGTATGATTTTAAAAATTCAGGATACCCGTGCATGGCGGTCATGAAAAACAATACCCCTGAAAATTTCCGGGCTGCACTGAAAACGGCCCGGTCCTGGACCGATAAAAACCTGAAAACCCACAGAGTGATCACCATCAACAGCTGGAATGAATGGACCGAGGGCAGCTTTCTGGAACCGGAAAGGGAATACGGGTACCGGTACCTGGAGGTTATCCGTAGGGTATTCTCGGAAAAGTAGACGCATTGCCTTGTATT
>MEOR01000092.1 GCA_001769295.1 Bacteroidetes bacterium GWF2_49_14
ATTAATCAGGGTGATGACCTTTGGCCCAGAATGGTCATGCTGAAAGTCCTTCAGCAGCATTACTCGGCAACCGGCGACAAAAGGGTCATTCCCTTTATGACCCGTTACTTCCGGTTTCAGTACGAGAACCTTACTGACACAACCCGGTTAATAAACCGATATATAGAACAGACGGCCAATTCACGATGCCAGGAGAATATTATGGTGGTTTACTGGCTGTACAACCTGACTAAAGATAAATTCCTCCTCGGATTGGCCGAAAAGCTATACAAACTGACCTATGGATGGGACATCTGGCTAGGAAACCGCGACTGGCTGATTGGTGCTGCTTTCCAGCAAAATGATGCGGACTGGACGCACCGTCATGGGGTGAACGTGGCGATGGCATTGAAGGCGCCGGCAATTTATTATCAGGCTAATGGCGACTCTGACCATCTGGAAGCATTAAAAACCGGATTTAAAGATTTAATGACTTTACATGGACTCCCGAATGGCATTTTCTCGGGCGATGAAGATCTTCACGGGAACGACCCTACACAGGCAACGGAATTGTGTGCCATTGTCGAAGCCATGTTCTCACTCGAAATGGCAATGTCGATAACAGGCGACAACACCTATATGGATGCTCTGGAACGAATGACTTTTAACGCCCTTCCTGCACAGACTACGGATGACTACCGGATGAGACAGTACCTTCAAATGCCTAACCAGGTTTATGTTAGCGCCGGTGATTATGATTTTTCGTATTGTGAAAGGCTAAGCAATGTTTTTGGCACCCATACCGGTTGGTATTGCTGTTTGGTTAACATGCACCAGGGATGGGCGAAATACGCGACTCACCTCTGGTATGCGACCCCCGACAATGGCCTGGCCGCCTTGGTATACGGCCCGGGGAGGGTGACAGCCCGGGTGGGGAAGGGGGTTCCGGTTACGATCGACGAGGAAACTGTTTATCCTTTCGAGAACATTATTAATCTTATCCTAACACTACCGGAAAGCACCAGATTCCCATTAGAGCTGCGTATTCCCGTGTGGTGCGACGAAGCGGCCATCTCCCTGAACGGGATCAGGCTGCAGGCCGAAAAAGGCAATCGTATGGTAAGGATAGAACGCGTTTGGAATAACAATGACAAGTTGACGATTGAATTTCCCATGCGGGTAAAGACCACCAATTGGGGCAGAAATTCCCGCACCATTGAGCGTGGTCCGTTGGTGTATGCATTAAAGGTGGGCGAAAAATGGGAAAAGAAAATGGATCCCGATTTAGGTGAGTATTATGACATTTACCCAACAACCCCCTGGAATTACGGAATTGCAAGGGCAGTGGTGGACGACCCTGAAAAAAACACAACCGTCACTGAGAAAGCAATCTCCGGAAATTTTTATTGGAACCAGTCAAACGCCCCTTTCGAGATCAGGCTTAGTGGGCGTAAAATCCCGGATTGGGAACTGGTCAGAGGTGTGCCCTATCAGCCGGTTACCAAGCGGTATGGGGAATATCAGGGTGAGGTTGACGATACAGAGGAAACAATAACGCTCATTCCATACGGGTGTACCAAGCTGCGGATAGTGGCTTTCCCCGTAGTGAGATGAGATCGCGCCTGACAGCCTGCCTGACCCTACCTATTCTCCACTCTATTTGAAATACTCTTTAACAAAATTGTGCATTTCCACAGCAGTCATTTTATCAGTGGCTTTCAGTACAATCTTCTTATCTTCAAATAGATGGTCGTCTTTCAGGAGGTTATATAATTCTTTTTTAGCATCGGTCGGGCCAAAAAGGAGAATCTCGTTATAATGATTAATGCAGTCAGCCAGCTTCTTGTAATACTTTGCAAGCATTTGATCTTCCTTGTTATTCATGGTTTTTTCACCCCTCTCCAGGCTGGATTCTTTTTCCTGTTCGGTAAATTCAGAACCGATAATTCTTTCGGTAACTAACCCGTGGGTGAATTCCAGTATGTATGCATTGAAATGGTCCATCCAAATACCCACCTTTTTTGTGTCTTTCATGATGATATGATTTATCCGACAAAGTTCAGACCAATTGCCAGCCAAAGTATTACACAATTGCTGCTAAGAATTGTAAGATTCACACCTTTTAAAGCGGTTACCCCACCATCTCCGCAAACAGCGTCTGGATGGTTTTGTCGAGATCCCCGGTTACGCCGGGGTGCGGCTTTGAGGTTTGAATTGATGCACTGCGCACCGCGGTGAGCCAGCGGAAGCGCTCGGCTTCATCAAGGGAGGCGATGGGCCCCCCGTCCTTTTCGCCGGCGGCTATTGTGCTGAAGGCTTCCAGGTTTCTCCGGATTTCATCCAGGTCTGCATCGGGCTTCAGCGCCAGGATTCTGTCTTCCCGCAGATGAAACTTCATCCGGATGAATTTTTCTTTTTTACAGAATACAATCACACCGGCATTGACGAATTCTTCACGTTCGACAACAGGAACAATCCGTATGACGGCATATTCAAATAAATGCTTTTGCTGCATCCTGTGCTTCTTTTACAAACTGTTCTGAATAATTCAGTCGTTGACGTAAGAAACTGAAATATACGGTTTTTAACTGATCGGGAGTCTCATTCTGTGATTCCCAGGTTAGCCATTCATCCGGTATCATCTGAACGATTTCCCGGATTTTGTCTTCATCCAGCATTTCCCTGCAGAGCCGGTCTGCCTCTTCGAGCCGGGTGGCCTGCGGGAGCAAAACATGATCTTTGATATACGGGAAAGGGCCTGTGGCCTTGGTTTCCCAGCCTTCCCAGTTGTAATGGAAATAAAGGCACGACCCATGGTCGATCAGCCATAACTCCTTGTACCACACGAGCATGTTGGTATTCCGGAACGATCGGTCGACATTGGTAATCAAACTATCAAGCCAGACAATTTTAGAGGCCAGCAGCGGATCAATTTTGTTTACGGCCGGATCATAGGTGAAAGCGCCCGACAGGAAATGCAATCCCAGGTTTAGCCCCTGACTGGCCTTTAAAAGGTCCTGGATTTCCTCATCGCCCTCGGTACGGCCGAAGCACTCATCCAAACCGGCGAAAACCAGCTCGGGCACTTTCAGGTCTAAACCCCGGGCAATTTCTCCACCGATCAGTTCGGCAATGAGGGTTTTTACACCATGGCCGCTGCCCCTGAACTTAACCACATATTTGAATCCATCATCAGCTTCTGCCAATGCGGGCAACGACCCTCCTTCCCGGAGGGGCTGCATGTAACGGGTGACCATGACGGTTCTGAGGG
This sequence comes from Bacteroidetes bacterium GWF2_49_14, assembly GCA_001769295.1. Lineage (GTDB taxonomy): Bacteria > Bacteroidota > Bacteroidia > Bacteroidales > UBA12481 > UBA12481. The sequence continues at coordinate 3,251 of MEOR01000092.1, forward strand.
TGCTCATTTTAAAAGGTAAAAGTAAGTTTAAGTATTAAAAAATCCCCTACCTTTTGGGGGCATACTATGGAAATCCATTCATCAGGATACAGTCAAAAAAAAGCAAGCCATGTTAAAGAAAGTTGCTGAAATTCTGAAAGGGTCCTATGTGACCCGAACCAGCGGGTTCCTCGATGTTAAAGCTAAAGCTGAGTTATTCAAGGAAATAAGTGCCGCTCTCGGAGGTGCGTTTTCGATGAGCCATACCCCGGGCAACGTCCTTTCAACCTTGCGGATTGGAATTCCCTATAAACAATGGGAGATCATTCTGACGGAATCAGACACGAGGCCGCTAAAATTTGAGGTTGCCTTTGAGTCAATGCTATATTATGAGTTAGTTATCGGACTTGAGGATTCCTTTGACAAAATTCTGAAGAAATTAGGTAAAACGGAAATCGAGGTTGGTGATATGGCTTTTGACAAACAATATTTAATTCACAGCAATGATCGCGAATTAACCTGTAAGTTGTTGAATGACAGTATTCGGAAAAAAATTCTGAAGCACAGTTTGTATAACATTTCCTATCTGACTGATAAGAAGGCGAAAAGATCAGGATTGACATCCGTTGTTAACAGGACCTTATCGGATAAAGAAGCCTACCTGGATCTTGTAACCCTTCATCAACTCCTGGCAGACAGCCTCTCGGAGTTAGGAATTGTATGACAACGGAGTCTGAAAGCCCAACTCAGGTCATTGCTCAGCGAATTTGATCAGTTCAGCATTGAACTTGGGCAACTCCTCAAGAAACATACTGTGACCGCTTTTTTCAAAAGTAATGATTCTTGAATTTTTAATCCCGGCATGCATTTGTTCGGCTAAATCAAAAGAACAGATTTTGTCTTTTTTGCCATGCATGATCAAGGTTGGGATGGTAACATGTCCCAGATCAGGTCGCAGGTCCGTATCACGCAGAGCAATCAGGCATTGTGCTGTGGCATAGGAAGAAGCGCTCAGGTTGATCCCATTCAGCCAACTGCCGATTCCTGCATTTAACGAGGTTTCGGTAGCGGAGAAAATCTTTGCAAAATTGGATAACAGCTGAGGCCTGTCAGCATAATTCAACTCAATAAGATCATCAACCGCCTTCATGGGGAGGTTGTATTTGAAATCATTGCGCTGGGTCCATATCGGGGCTGCTGCTCCGCAAAGAACCAGTTTTGAAACATGATCTCCATGGTACTTCGACACATAACGGATTGCAATGGATCCACCCATTGAAAAGCCCACCAACACGGAATCTTTAACATCCAGGGTATTCAGGACCTTTTTTATATCAAGGGCATGGACATCATAATCATAGTTACCGTAAGGCTTATCCGATTTTCCGAAACCACGCAAGGTAATGCCAATTGCCCGGAAGTTGTTTTTTATCAATGCGTTGTATTGGTACTCAAACATTTCATCACTCAGAGGCCAGCCGTGTATCAATACGATGGGCCTGCCTTCTCCAACATCGGTAATATGAAGGTGAACATTATGTTCCACCTCAATATATTCTGCCCGTACCGAAATGGGCATTAATTGATTTGTATTTTCTTCCATTATTTTGAAATTGATTTATTTTTTTCTTCGACAGACAGACCCAATCCTTTTGCTACCGCCATTCCCAGGTTGATATCGGCACGGGAAAAATGGCTCAATTGCCGGTTAATAATTTCATCTTTTTTTTCTCCTGTAATACCCTTCATTGAGCTAACGATATTATCTGTCAGGTTTTTCCTGTCCTCATCGCTCATAGCCTTCCTATACAGCAAGCCGGGCTGGGTGAAATGATCGTCATCGTTTTCGTTGCGGTCGAACCAATCCGCAATCGTTGATTCCAATTGCATAGGTGGTTCCTTATAACTTTCGTCAGCAACAATATCATCAAAACTATTGGGGCGGTAATTCGGGCTTGCACCACCATTATCGCCAACCTGCATAAGTCCGTCGCGCTGGTAATTCGATTGCCCGTACGGACATTTGTTAACAGGGATTTGCTCATAGTTCACTCCCAAACGATAACGCTGTGCATCGGGATAAGAGAGTAAACGTCCCTGGAGCAACTTGTCGGGTGAATAACCAATGCCGTTCACTACGTGGGCCGGGTCGAAGGCAGATTGCTCCACATCGCGAAAATAGTTCTCGGGAATTTCATTTAATTCCATGATTCCCACATCAATCAATGGAAAGTCTTTGTGGAACCAGACTTTTGTGACATCAAACGGGTTCCATCGGAATTCTTTTGCCTGGGCATCGGTCATCACCTGGATTTGCAAGGCCCATCTTGGAAAATCCTTGTTTTCAATGGCTTCCACCATATCACGCTGGGCCTGATCGAGATCAAGGCCCTTCATGTCGTTGGCTTCTTTTTCATTGAAATTCTGAACGCCCTGCAGTGTTTTGAAATGGAATTTCACCCAAATCCGTTGATTGGTTTTATCGAACAGGGAGAAGGTATGGCTGCCGAAACCATGCATGTGCCGGTAAGAACGGGGAGTTCCTCTGTCGCTCATCAGGATGAGTACCTGATGCAGGCTTTCGGGATTCAGACTGAAGAAATCCCACATCGCGGTAGGGCTTTTACAATTGGTTTTCGGATCCCGCTTTTGAGTATGAATGAAGTGAGAGAATTTTTTCGGGTCTTTGATGAAAAATACGGGGGTATTGTTTCCTGCAATATCCCAGTTGCCGTCCTCGGTATAGAATTTCACTGCAAAACCGCGCGGGTCCCGCTCACTGTCGGCCCCGCCTTTTTCACCACCGACTATTGAAAAGCGGGCAAATATCTTCGTTTGCTTCCCAATTTCAGAGAATATTTTCGCCTTGGTGTACCGGGTGATGTCATGAGTTACGGTGAAGGTGCCGAATGCACCGGTCCCTTTGGCGTGGACAACTCTTTCGGGAATGCGCTCACGATTGAAGTGTGCCATATCTTCGTGCAGAAAATAGTCCTGCAACAAAATCGGGCCCCGGTTGCCAACCGTCTGCGAATTGTCGAATTCGGTGTAGGGCCGGCCACTTGCTGTTGTTAGTTTCTTCTTACCCATTTCAATGATGCTGTTTAAAACACCTCTTTTATGATTTGATCTTTTTCAATTTTCAAATCAGCCAATTGTTGTTCTATTGCGGCCATCATAGGAGGCGGACCGCAAACATAAACGTCTTTTATTGAGGTGTTAATGTGTTTTTTTAGCAATGATTCGGTGATTAGTCCGTGAGAATATCCATCCAGATTTTCATCCGATAAAATATTAATGAAATGATCACCTAAAAGAGTTTTAAATTCTTTTTCCAGAATAATGTCACTTTTTGTTTTATTCGCGAAAATGAGCTTGTTATTGCCTGTTTTTTTCACTGAATCAAGATATCTGAAAATGGAAATAAATGGTGTAACGCCCGCACCTCCGGCAATAAACACTCCTTCTTGCTTATATGAAATTGCTCCAAAAACTTCATGTAAAATCAATTCGTCATTTTCAACAAGGGTTAACAATTGATTTGTAACCCCTTTATGCAAGGGGTATGTTTTAATCGTAAACTCAAGGAAATCATCAACCGGGATGGAGGTAAAGGTAAACGGCCTTTTTTTAGTCTGCCAACCGTCCTTGTTTATGGAGATTTCAGTTGCCTGCCCGGGAGTGAATTTATAATCAGCGGGTTTTTCGGTAACAATTTTCAGTACGTCATGTGTGATGTGCTGAAGCGTTTTAAGTTTTACAATATATTGGCCCATTGCACTTTATTATTTTTTCTTAGAGATATGCATGGTTTTTTCATGTGTTCCATTCTTGATATGCTTGATTACTAATTCAACTTCTTCTGCTCCATCGGCATATAACTTTTTTTCATCCGGGGCAAGTTCGTAGAGTAAACGCAGAAACTCTCCTACATGAACACGCTCTTCATCGGCGATATCGGTTAGCACTGCTATTGCGAGTTGATTGTCGGTAGATTCTGCCAGCTGCATATATAACTGGGTTGCTTCAAATTCAGCGGCTACCAAAAATCGAATGGCTCTGACAAGCTCTGCTGTTGTAAGTTTCCTGTCGGTTGCCATTCCTGAAAAGGGTGATCCAAATTTTGCCATATTGATTCTCCTTGAGGTTATCGATGACTATGTATTCAATCCGTATGCAATTTGAGTATAGCAATCACTGAAATCGTTACATGATTTCAGAAAGGAATTACATCATTCACACATTTGTGTAAACTGCAGGGGGGAACTGTTATTGAATCAGTTTGAAGTGATCCGGTTCAGGGTTACTCCGGCGTCCTTCGATCTTTTAAAACCGTTCCAGTATATGAGCGAGGGTGAATCCAAAATAATTACCCAGCATATACCCGAGTACGCCGCCGGCAATACCGGTAACAATCACATCCTTGTTCTTAAGGGCATTTGCGACGAGCGGTACGAATGGCGGCGAGAAGATAAAGGCTGTTGAGGTAATCAGGAAATTATCCGCATCGATTCTAAAAATTTTGGCCAGGATGATGTGAAGCACAAGTGATCCGAAATAGCACCAGGAAATAAACAGGACCAGGTCCATCATACCCTTACCGAACATGGTACCGATATCGGCCATGGTGGCTACTGTAAGTGAGAAAACAAGGATCAGGTACATGCCGAGCTGAAATGTTTTCTCAATCCGATTGATCCGCCTGAAAAGGGAGGCAATGATCCCAAGGGTGGTTATCGATAAAATCGCCACGGCATTCTTATAGGGCAGGTATTCAGGGGGCACCAACATACTCAGGCCGGCACCGATACCCGTTATGAGGACACTAAGGCCGAAAGCCCCGAGCAGGTGAACGATTGTTCTCCGATTCAGCATGCCGGAAAAGTCATCGAGGCTTACAATCTCCTTTTCAACCAGTTCTCGATCCGTTGAAAAGCCGTTCTGCTCTTTGAATTTGGGCAGAATAGCCCTGAAAATCCTTGGGGCCAGCGTAATGAAGAACAGGACCAGGAAGGCGCCCACAATGATATCATAGGTATTCAGGACAACGAAACGGTCCGCATCCACGTTGAGCATCAGCTTGAGCGCTGCGAAATTCGGGGTGCCCCCGGTGTAGATCCCTTCAAACATCCCGGCAAGCTTCCAGGTATCCGGAAAGGTATCCTTCCAGATAAAGAATCCGATCGTTACCATGACAATCCCCGATATCAGGGCCAGTATAACCGAAAGGAAGCCCTTTTTGGCATATTTCAGCCACCGCTTCATATTTTGTGAGAAGAGTAGGAGTGGAAAGGCCAGTAGTATCGTAATGGTGGTGATCATATCCTGGATTCCCCCGATCCGGTTGACGGCAACATCCTCTTCAACCGCCTTTCCTTCCGAAATCATCAGTTGAAGGGTCTCTTTATCAAGGTTTGCCGTGCCCCGTTCCACCAGGGCAAGTTTGTAACCCTGACTTCCTTCCGGGAGGATCCCGACGGATCCAATTATAAGACCGAAAAGGTAGGCAATTACAATGGTCCCAAGCCTGTGAAAAAGGGACCACTTTTTACATAAGTAAATGATAATCAGAGGGAAAGCAAAATAAAACACCGTGAGGAGGAGGATCTTCACCATGGTCCAGGTTTTTGTATGAACCGAAAATACTAAAAGGTCCTTATGTTACGTCATGGGGCATGCAAAAGCGGTATAAATACCTATTATTCTGGTTTCACTATTTCCCACGCAGCTGCCATTCATCTCCCCCAAAACCCTTAATGAGGCTTACTTGAATGCCCGCTCGCAAGTCTGTCAGAATTTCTGTTCTGACCAGCTTGGATGCCCCAAGGTAGTCCGACTGAAGCTTTCTGACCAATTTGGTTTTGGATGTATTGGTCAGATTGGTCCATGCGGCCAGCCGGGCACCTGCAATGATTTTCGCATTCTCGGCATTCAGGTTTTTGAATTCACTTTCAATTTGGTCAATGAGAAACTGAGGTGTCTCATCTGCAGAATTTTTAATGACACCGATCAGTTTATTACCGGAGGCGGCCATTACTTTCTCAAGCGAGACTACCTCGGCTTTCGTGAATTTATTATCTCTGGCCAATTTTAGCTGTTCCGCATTCAGATTAGTAAATACTGTCTGAAGACTTTTAGGTGTTTGGGCATACACTTCGCCAAGGGTGATGCTTAGCGCGATTAAAACAGGCAGGAAGACTTTTGGAGTTTTCATTTTCAGTCAGATTTTTGATATTAAACATGTTTAGATTTCTTGACTACAACATCTTATAGATCAACAAATCAATGACCAGAAAGTTAAACCGAGCGACAACTTGCTTCAGATGAGCCTCATGCAATTTCATCCAGATTTGTTTATTTAGTATATTATTTATGCCTGAGGAAATTACAATCGCCCTGACGGGCACTACCGGCCATTTGGCCACTGCGGTTCTTCCGTTACTAACCGGTAAAGGGTACAAGGTAAAAGCCCTGGTGCATAAACAGATGCCAGTATCCGAGGATCCGCGCCTGAATCTCATCAAGGGCAGTCTTACCGATGCTCATTCGCTGGACCTGCTGGTGGAGGGATGTCAGGTTGTGATTCACTGTGCGGCCAGAATTTCCCTGTACAGCGATAAAGATCCGCATGTTTACGAAACCAATTTCAAAGGCACCATCAATCTCTTCGACGCGGCGAAACGAGACGGGGTCAGGAAGTTTATCCACGTCAGCTCCATTCATGCCTATGATCAGAATACTCGGGATGAGTGTCTGACCGAGGAGAGCCGGTATTGTCAGGATCATGCACCGGGTTATGACCGGTCCAAGCGTGATGCACAGGTTTATGTCCTGCAGTCCTCGCCGGACCCGATGGAGGTGGTGGTTCTTAATCCTACCGCGGTAATCGGGCCGTTCGACGCGAAGCCTTCCCTGCTGGGGAAAGCCGTTATGGATATTTATTCGGGCAGGATTCCTGCTCTGATCAGGGGAGGATTTGATTTTTGTGATGTCAGGGACGTGGCCGCTGCCATTGTGACCGCAATCCGACAGGGCAGGGACCGCCAGGCATACTTATTGGGAGGCAAGTGGTACAGCCTGGATGATTTACAGAGAATAATCATGAATATGAAAGGATCCCGTTGGAGAATGCCGGTTCTGCCGATCTGGGCCGCTTACCTGGGATTGCCCTTTACCCGGCTGCTTGCCCTGATCAACAGGCAGGAACCTTTTTACACCCGGGAATCCATTCAAGCCCTTGCAAACGGGCATAAAAAAATCAGCAGCGATAAGGCAGCCCGGGAACTGGAATACAACCCCCGACCGTTGGATGAGACCATCCAGGATACAATCCAATGGTTTCAGAATGCCGGATATCTGAATAAATCCCGACCATGACCTATACAACCTTCCAGCATCTGAACTACCTATGGATGGGCATTGCCGCCATAATATTCCTGGTATTGCTGAAGGTAACCGCCCCGTACGGAAGGCATACTACATCCAAATGGGGCCCGCAGATCAGTAACCGGCTGGGCTGGGTGCTGATGGAGGTGCCGGGAATGGTATTGCTCCTCTACTTTGTGATCCGCTATGCCTCCCGGCAAAATGCTGTAGCATGGACGCTGGCAGCCTTGTACACCTTCCACTATGTTAACCGGACCTTCATCTACCCGTTCCGTATCCATACCAAAGCCAAAAAGATGCCGGTAATCATTGTGGCATCAGGGTTTATTTTCAACCTTATCAACGGATTTCTGCTCGGTTATTTCTTTGCATTCTTTCCTCGGTACATCGGCAGTGATTTCTTTGGTGCTCGTTTTGTGATCGGCGCCGCACTGTTTATCTGGGGTGTCTGGATCAACTGGGACTACGATAACCGGCTGATTCACCTGCGGAAGACCGGGGAAACCGGATACAGGGTACCCCAGGGCGGACTGTTCAACTATGTCAGCTGTCCCAACCTTCTGGGGGAAATCATCGAATGGACCGGCTTTGCCATCATGTGCTGGAACCTGGCGGCCGTTTCTTTCTTAGTCTGGACCATTGCCAACCTGGTTCCGCGGGCTCTTTCGCATCACAAATGGTACAAACAGCATTTTAAGGACTACCCAACCCGTCGAAAAGCTATCATACCGTTTGTTTTCTGACAAAACAACGGCATCAGCGAGTGATTATCATTGGGCGCCCTTTGTCAGGAATCCTGATGCCGGGCAGCTTGTGCATACGGTTCTGCCGCTCGTTCACAGACGGATACCATTTGGTTGGATCCGGTCGGATTATGGGCATATTAGAATTAAAATCCTTTGGGAGCGGGACGATCCCATAGTGGTAATTGTACTCGTCCTGGTCAATCCTGGTCACACTCTCATAGGAATATGGCTTTTTGAGAGGCGGAGGCGTCAGCAGGGGTTGAACCCGTTGAATCGCCAGCCAGACGAACAGCGGAACCTCATTTTGCCTGGGGCAACCGGATCGTGTCTGTGCGAAAGTTAGTGCGGGGAACGAAATCAGTACAGCGGCGAGGACCAGAACTTTTTTCATAACAAGCCTCCTTGAATCAGGGATGTAATCGACTCTTCTTCAGGGGGACTAACGAAGAATAAGCTAAGATACAAAAAAGCCAGCAGCAACCTCATTTTTTGACAACCTTTTTAACGGTTGCATTGCCTGAGGGATCCATCAACTTAAGGAAATAGACTCCGGCCGGCTGTCCGGATAAATCCATTTCACAACTGTTGCCGGCGGAGAGGGCCGAGTGGATTTTTTCTCCCAGGATCGTGAAGATTTCTGCACGGGAACCTGCCGTCAGGCCTCTGATAAACAAGGTTCCGGACACCGGGTTAGGGTAGGATAGGATCCCCGTGTTGCCGGCAATCTCAGTTATTCCTGATATAGTATAGGGAACAATATGGCTGTAATAGACATCCTGCTCACCGTTCAGGGTGTTGGCCCAGGCCAGGTGGGCGCCGGAATTGTCAGAAACCATATCGAAATAATCCCCGAGCTTATCCTGATTGGGATAGCCCACATGCGGATTGAAAGGAGCGGAGAGCTTTTCATTCACCGACCAGGTTTGTCCCTGATCGGTTGAAAACGAGTAGTAGAGTGCCGATGAATCCGATCCGGCCGGTGCGCTGCGGGTGTCGAGCCAGATGGCATCAATCCTTCCATCCGGGGCTACCGACATGGTGCCGAACCATTGTGTATTGGTGGCCGACTGATCGTCGTTAATCCGGAGAGGGTTGCTCCATGTGAGTCCTCCATCGGTGCTCCGTGTAAACATCACATCACACGGATCGCCGATGGAAGATCGGGTAACGGGAGCCAGCAGGTATACGTTGCCCCGGCCCGGGCCATCGGAGTGGTCCACATCAATGTTTATCTGGCCCAGGAGGCCCACGGGATTAATGCTGGCCCAGCCGTTCGGGGTGCCGCCGATATACACCATGACCCGCTTGTTCCATGTGACCGTGGAATCAGGGAAGTTCGCATTGACCGATTTTGACACCACCAGGCTATCTCCCATTCCAGAGGCACCACCAATATACAGTTCACCGGAATTCCCGATCGCCATGGTACACCAGTACGGACTGCCGTCAACGGTGAAGCAGTTTTCATATTGGCGGTTATGATCCGTTGACCGCGTGGCGAACCCGGGAACGCAGGTGCTGAAATAATAGGACCAGGTGGAATAAATATTTCCCCGGCCGATTCCTTCGGTCCGATCGATGACCATCCATTGCTTATCGCCCCCGTGGGCATCGGTTCCGGCATCCCAGGCGACTCCGCCGTTTGAGGATTCAAAAACTTTGCAGAAGTAATCGGGGGTGGTGGTCAGGCTGTTATAGAAGATGTTCCCGTCGGCATCCCAGTCCAGAACCGGATCCGAGCGAAATATCCCGGGTTCAATCACCCCGGGGAACGTCCAGTTTTCTCCGCCGTCAAGAGTATAGCTCCAGCCGGCCTGCCTGAAATTGCTCGCTATGTTGTCGAACTGACGCCAGCCGATCACAATATTTTTCGCATCTCGCGGATTCACTGCAATGCTGGGTTCATTGGCCGCATCGCCCAGAATGTTTTGACCGTTGGCATTCACATTTACCTGTGCCGTACGGATGCTGCTGTGCTGAGGGGTTGACTTTACCCGGTTGGAATAGCGGTATGCCGGAGAGGTCCGCTGATTGTTGTAGGCATTGGGCAGATAAGGGTCGTCCAGCGTTTCATGGTGCATCTTCTTGATTTTCTCTTCATTTCCCCTGATTTCCTGGCCAGCGACCTTTTGGGTGGCCAGGAAGGCTGCTGCAGAGAGCAGTATGAGTGTCAGTTTTTTGCGCATGCGGATTTTTTTATTTTCTCAGGGTAATATCTTAACTTTTAGCAAAATACTTGCAACCATGAACCGATTTTTTTTCCGGGTCGCAGCCCTGATGGTTATCGGAGAGGCCCTGTAGCTACTGTCTGGTAACTGATAAGCAGGGATCCGGGTTTGTCCATGCATTCCAGTTCCAATCCCTTCATAAGCTCTGCACCGGTTTTGATCATTTCTGAACCCGTATCCTCAAAAAGAAGCTGGTACCGGCTGTCCGGTTTCAGTCCGCGCGGCTTCACCACCAGCTTGTCTGTCGGGCAGTCGGGACGCCGGAAAGCCAGGATGATGCCGTCGCCCTGATCGGGCCGGTTTTGCTGATAAGCCATCCAGATGGAGTCCGATGTGATGTTCACATTCGGGACCAGCGGATAATAATCCCCGTAATAATAGGGCCGCAGCCGCTTGAAATCCTTCATGAGTGAATCCATGCGGCTGAGCGGCACGGTTGAGGCGTTGATATCCCAGGTAATGGCCAGCGCGCTGCTCATCCCCGACCGCATGGCATATTTTGTCGGAACGATACAGCAGGTTCCGTGCAGGGGGAGATAGAGGTTCAGACCATATGTATGACATTGGTAACCATTGGGTTCGCCCGGATTGTAGTCGGTGACCCACAGCGGAGAGCTCCGTGAAACCGTTTCCAGGTCGAGCCTTCTTCCGCCCCCGGCACAGTTGTCGATGATCAGGTTCGGAAAATTCCGGAGGAGGCCATCCCAGTATGCATAAAGCCCGGTGATATACCGGATTTCCGATATCCCGATCCTGTCAGGCTTATCAATATATTTCCAGTACGGCATCGGATCGAAATTCATATCCTGCCGGTACACGTCGACACCGTTCTCCCGGATAAATGCGGAGATGTAATCGGTGAGCCATTGGCAGGCTGCAGGGTTTCCGAGGTCGAACAGGTACATGTCGCTGAGAAAGCGCCCGATATCGGGATTTTTAACCGTGTCCGGTATTTTGATAAGGAACTCAGGCTTCATCCGGTCGAACATAGTTCCCGCAACCACCCGCTCGGGTTCGAACCAGAGGAGGAACCGGGCACCGGTTTTATGGACGGCATCCGAAACCGGTTTCAGCCCGTTGGGGAAGCGGCTTTTCTCGACCGTCCAGTTGCCTGCGTTGTACCACCACTCGCCGCATCCGGTAAACCATCCCGCATCGATCCAGAACACCTCAGGCAGGAGGTTGAACTGCTGGTGGCGCTGGGTCATGGCAATGCAAAAGCTTTCAGTGGAACAATTATACAGATCGCAAGGCGGCGGCCCTCCCATCGTAAGGGTATAGGCTAGCGGAAGTTCGGCGAATTTCCCGTTGATCTGCCGGCTGTGGTGCTGCAGGACAAACTGCCGGAACAGGTTGTGACCAGTCAGTCGGTCTTCCCCTTGCCAATGGAGCTGGCAGATCAGAGGCGTACGGATCTCTTCATCGGGATAGAGGACAAGTTTCATCCGTTCCATCCCGGCTTCCAGCGACCAGCTCCGGGTATCGGCCTGTTTCACGTCGGCATACCATTTCCCCGACCACCCGATGGCGGTGAGCACACCCTGGTTTCCGGGCATGCTCACATTGAAAAACGGGAAAGCCGTATTGTTGGATGACCGGCCGCTGGATGGGGTCATGCGTATATTCCTGCCGGCACCGACCAGGTCTTCAGATTCCTGAAAATCAGACCGTTCCCCGCTGCTTCCGCGGGAATGGTACAGCGTAACCGGTCCCTCTGTCTCATATCGGAATGAATAATCAATGGCCTTGACTTTTTCCAGCAGGAGCGAGTTCTGACCCTGCCCGTTTTTGAATTTTACCACCCATTCAATGGCCGGATAATCCAGGAAGCAGGTGACCAGGCAGGTAGCCGTAAAACCGGTTTTCCGGTCGCGCCAGGAAAACTGCATGTTTTGCACCGAAGGGTCGCTTTGGGGAAGTTTCGAGGCGCTGAATTCCCAGGCTGTAATAAAGGATTTCGACTCTTTCCCTCCATACGTAAAGGAGAACGGAGGCATCTTGCCGGCTGCAAAGTTCTGGCCGGCCCACCTGACGGGCTCGAAACCGGTTTTGGTCTCCGGCATCCGGGGCTGGCTAAAGGCATAACTATTACCCAGCAGCAGGCCAGAGACCAGCAGCAGCACGAGATAATATGCTTTCATATAACGGGTCAGGTTATTCCACAATGATCATCTGGCGGGTTTGGCTGAGACTTCCTGCCCTCAGGGTATAGGTATAGATTCCTGCTTCGAGGTTGCTGGTTTTTAGTGTAATCGTGTGCTTTCCGGCAGGCATTTGTCCCGGTTTGACCTCCATAACCTTGCGGCCGGTAAGGTCAGTCACGGTTAGGATCACGTCCGATCCGGCAGAAAGCTCATAATCAATATCAGTTTGGCCACTGAAGGGGTTGGGGTAGTTTTGTCCGACCCAGGCCGATGAAGCCGATAGATCAACACCGTCGTTGATATTCGAGTGGTCATTGATATTCAGGCGGATCAGAATATTCCTGACGGCAACCGAGGTCCATGTTTCCGTTTCCCGGATATAGGTCACATTATCAAGGATTTTCATGGACTTATCAGAGCCTGGTTTTATGTTGTCATACCGCTGAATCAGGTATTCCGTGTGCATGTTGTTGTATTCCAGACAGGCAAAAACAATATCTCCAGCTTTCAGGAATTCCGATTCTCCATCCTTGCTGAAGTGCATTGTCAGCCATTTCCCAATCATGGTTGAATCGTAGGTTATATGGTCGGTAGTCATCAGCTCAACTGGAATTCCGTCGGTTGATTCGGGATCCAGCCAATACAGGGCAAAATGGAAATCTATCATCCCGTCAGCGAGTCCGCCTGCAATTAAGGCCGAAATGGAACTGGCCTCACAATCTGCAGAAATCGGATATCTGACTGCATAAACCTGATTTAACAAGGGTGTATTATCCAGTTTATAGGCACCCCAGTTGTACTCTTCTTCCGCAGTGTCATCCGCATGGGATAATACGCTGTCGGTCACGTTAAACCAGGTGACCTTTGTGTTATTTTCGGGCGTATCATCCGCGTCCTTTGCCGTGTAGTTGTAAGTAACTTTATAATGGCCGAACTCAGTCGGAGCGTATGAGTCGGTAATGGTTGTGGTGTCAACTACTAAAGTCCACAGGTCTTTTTTCGGCCCTTCCGTGTGGAACACGTTTTGATTATTTTTGGTGATATCAACCTGAAAATAAGCTTGTTCCTGATCGTACTCGCCGAAGTTGACGGCCGATGACTGGAAGTTTGTGATGGCATGTCCGGCGAGCAGTGATTTTGGGATCATAAAGAACGGGGTCTGTATTGAATTGTCATCACCATCGTTCCATTCCATTTGAGCGTATTTCATTTGCAGGTCATTGTTCCATGCTTCGGATACCTTAAAATCATCGACCTGCCAGAAATAGAGGGTACCCCGTTTCCAGGTCAGTCTCATCCTTACACTTGGCTGTCCGGCAGCCACATCGGAAATGTTTGCCTGAAAAATGGCCGGTGTTCCCGGAGTGTTAAGGAGCGGCCGCTGTTTCCAGTTTGCACCGAAGCTGGCATCGTATTGGGCCGCATGAACCCAGTTGTCCACCGATACTTCAAGGAGCATGTCATAATTTCCATGGTCATCATAGCTCATCAGGCAAGTCTCATAACTTACCACGACCGATGAGTGTGCAGAACAATCGATTACCGGGAATCCGACGGAATTATCCACGGCTATCCGGGGGTCGTTGAGAACGTTGTAGTTTGAAAGGAAAAGGAGCAGGTTGCCGTTCGCGGCGGTGGTGGAACGCATGGGTGGTTCGCGGGTGTACAAGTAGTCGTTAAGACTGTCATTCCCCCACCAGACAAAATTGAATCCGGTATCGGTGGGATCGACGAAGTAGAATCCCGCCGGAGCGGTCCACCCTTTGGGATCGGCCGGGTTTTGCCAGCCGAAGGTTTCGGTAAAGAATGCCTGTCCATTACCCTTTGTTCCAGGGGTTTGGGAGAATACAGCGGGTGCGGCAAGCAGCCCGGCGAGCACAAGAAGAAGTGTAAAATTTCTCATAATATGATTTAATGATAGATTTGAGGTCGGGTTTAACGCCTAACCGGCCCAGTCAGCGGAAGTTAAAGATACTGTTTATTTAAAAGCAATAACCGGTTGAGGCGATTTAATCAGTGTGTCAGTTAAAAGCACACATTTTCAGAATATTTTTGGTTTTTTCCCTACAATTCCCTACCTTTCAGTAGATTACGCGGACATGAAAAAAGTATTCATAACTCTTCTGATCACCCTGTGGGGCTTCGTTGCCGGAGCCCAGGAGAGCCGTTTTTTTGATTACGACCGGGAACAGGTCCGGTCTATGATGGAAACCATCAGCGCAACTACTATCGGGCCTTGTGAGAATTGTTTTGTCCTATGTTTCGCCGGGGATACGGTTCAGGGGCGCACCCGGAAGTATTTCCTGACCGGAGCCATTGGCGGGGCCGTAGGATTCCTGGGAGGAGTGGGAGCCGGATACCTTGGCGGCGAAGTCATGAAAATGGGAACCGCTGTTGGCTGGGCAGGCATGATATCCGGGACACTCCTGGGTTTTGTGGTTCCTCAGATTATTGTAGCCGGTAAAACGCAGGATCCCCGAAACTCGAGGGCTGCATTGCTCGGAAGCGCTGCTGCCGTGGGCGTCGGACTCATCGGAATATTAGTCCTGTTTGCAGTTGGGGAATGACCGGCCAAACCGGGTCATTGAAAGTAGGGATCATCTCCATTTTTCCCATCAACCTTTTTGCCATAATATTGATATTTGCATGACATTGGAAAAGACAGCCGTATGGGGCTGGTTTCGCGCATGAAAAAGTTCAACTGGAAGCTTAAAGCGGGGATAATCATTCTGATACTGTCGCTATCGACAACCCCGATGATCCTGTCAGTTCCCTTCCTTCCGATTGCTACTAAGTCTAAGGTGGTGGTAACCACCATCCTGATCATTATCGGCAATGTTACTTTCTATGGCGGAGGTTTTCTTGTCGGGAAGGAACTATTTACCAAATACAAGTCCTATATTAATCCCCGAAACTGGTTCAAAAAAAAGAAAAAGAAACCGGGCCATCTTGAAAACAAACCGTAATGAATAATCAAAGAGCGCTGGTCAGGACCTTTGGGGTCGGGTACGTGGTCATTTTTGTCATTGCCAACATTATCGGGTCGGGAGTTTACAAAAAGATCGCTCCGATGGCGGCTGAACTGCACTCATCGGAATGGATACTGCTGGCATGGGTGGCCGGCGGGATTATTACCCTGTTCGGAGCCCTTAGCAATGCCGAGGTTGCAGGCATGCTGGCTGATACGGGCGGGGATTTTGCATATTTCAAAAAGATCTATAACCGGTTTTTCGCCTTTTTATACGGTTGGTCGCTGTTCACGGTGATCCAGACGGCAACCATTGCCTCGCTGGCTTATGTGTTTACCCAGTCGCTGAATAGCATTATTCCGATACCGGAAGTATTTCCATCCCTCCAGGATTTCACGATCGGAGGTGTCTTTTTTCCGTTTAAAGATTTCGGAATCAAGCTGACGGCGATCCTGCTGATCATGATCCTGACCTTTGTTAATATCACGAGCCTAAGGAGCGGAGCAGGAACCAGCAAAGCGATCCTCTTGCTGGTGTTTACCGGACTTGCAGTTATTGTTGTTTTCGGCCTCACCAGTCATGTGAAGATTGCTGCGGCACCGGTTGCCTTGGGCGCACTCACCCCTGGGCCGGTGACTGTCTCCGCCTTCTTTACCGCTATGCTTGCGGCCTTTTGGGCTTATCAGGGATGGGCCTCCGTCGGATTTATCGGGGGCGAGGTCAAGGATGCCAATAAAAATCTTCCCAGGGGAATCCTCATCGGGGTTTTTATCGTTATTGCCATTTACCTGCTGGTTAATTTCACCTACCTGAAACTCCTGTCCATCCCGCAGCTCGAGCAGATCCATGCGGCGGGCAATCAGATTGCGGCCGTTGAGGCGGTGAGGGTTTTCTGGGGAAAGGGCGGCGTACTCTTTATTTCCCTTCTTATACTGGTGACCACGCTGGGATGCACCAATGCCAGCATCCTGACGGGCGCGCGGCCTACCTATGCGATGGCCCGCGAGGGCATGCTCTTCAAGGGAATCGGAAAACTGAACAAGGCTAATGTCCCCGGAAATTCCCTCCTGTTCCAGGGAATCTGGTCGTCGGTGCTGGTGCTTTCGGGGAGTTTCGACCAATTGACCGACATGCTCATTTTTGCGGTGTTCATCTTTTATGGAGCGACTTCCCTCGGCGTGTTTATCCTGCGGCGTAAAATGCCTGATGCGCACAGGCCCTATAAAGTATGGGGATACCCGGTAGTGCCGGCAATCTACATCTTATTTTGCATCGGTCTGTTTATTAATACTATAGCGACCAAACCGCGGGAAGCCGGTATCGGACTGGCATTGATCCTTATCGGAATTCCGGTGTTTTTGATCCTGGATCGAAGGAAGAAAGAGCTTTAAGGATAGTGGCATTTTTTTAACCACAGTAGGCACAGTAGAACACAATAGATAAAAAATAAGAGGCTACCCGGATCGGATAGCCTCTTGAAATATCTGAATTAATGATCCTTAATTCAATCGGTTGTTATTTACCCAGTTCGAATAGCGTGTATTCGACCCTGCGGTTCATTGCCCTGCCCTGTTCGGTATCGTTGTTCTTTATCGGATTATCTTCTCCGTAGTAGAGCACACGGATGCGATTGGCTCCGATACCTTTGTTCAGCAGATAGTCTTTGGCCGAGTTGGCTCTTCTTTCGGAGAGCCGGAGGTTATAGGCTTCGGTACCTACAAAGTCAGCATATCCGTCGAACTGAACACCGAAATCCTTATGGTTCGATAGGGTTGTCATGATCTTGTCGAGGGTTATTATACCTGCCGGCTTCAGTGAATATTTGTCAAAATCAAAGAGGATCGGATCCATCTGCAGGTTCATGCTTTCAATGTCTGCGATTTTTTCCGGCGGGCAGCCATTAAGTTCTTTCGTACCGGCCACATCGGGGCAGGCATCCAGGTAATCGGCGATACCGTCCTTGTCGCGATCGAGCGGACAGCCGTTGCGGTCAACCTGAACTCCCTTGGGGGTATCAGGGCACTTGTCATTCTTATCCGCCACGCCGTCGCCATCACTGTCGGGGCACCCGTTCAGTGCGGCCAGGCCGGCTACATCCGGGCACTCATCCTTATTGTCAGGAATTCCGTCACCGTCAGTATCGGGGCATCCCTTAAACTGTTTCAGGCCGGCAACTTTCGGACAATCATCAAGATAGTCATAAATTCCGTCACCGTCGGTATCGAGCGGGCAGCCATCGGGACCCACGGCCACTCCGGCGGGAGTGTCGGGGCACTTATCCAGCTTATCGGCAACTCCGTCGCCGTCGGCATCCTTAATTTTGGCTTTTCCGGGGGTGATATAGAGTCCCACCGAGTTTTCCAGGAAGAAATCGTCACCCTTGTGGGAGGTAGGCAGTGTATTTCCGACGATACCATCCACCTTGTCGGTGAAGGGGTACATCAGTGCGGTCTGCGCTACGAGACTGAGAGCGGCCGAGATCCTGAGATTGATACCTGCACCGGCGTAAGCATTGGGAGTCAGGAATTTATCCGTAAACGGGCCATTCTCATTAACGCCGGATGAGTTTGCGTAGTTACCGCCCACACCGACCAGCAGATAAGGGGCGAGAATCGCGGTCTCTTTTAACAGGTAACCGTTGTTGAATTTATACTTGAACAGCAGGTTGGTGTTGAACATGTGTGTATAAAAACTGGCCCATGTGGGCAGTTCGAAACGCCCGCCATCATTGGTGCGTTCACCATCATAGAAGAAGTGCAGCATCAGATCGAATGAAGGGTTCAGATACCGTGAGATGCTCGCTCCGACTCCATACCCCTGTTGGAAGGAGTAGAATTGGTTGGCCATGTCCCCATTGTATTCCATGACACCGAAGTGTCCTCCGAATCCCCATTTGTGATCGGCATTCTGGGCATACGAAGCGGCGATGCCGAGTGACAGGACTGCAAACAGGAGTAAAATTTTTCTTTTCATAATGTGTAAGTTAAAAGGTCTTTGATATGCAAAGGCATAAGAATATTTGAATAATCAAAGATCAGGAAGGCATTAGTGTACTATGTTACATAATTACCGGAAAGAGTTACATAATTCACACAGTGTCAATTCCGAAAAAGTAATCTACTAATATCGGACTACATATTCCCTGAGGGGAGTATCCAGCCCAATTTCCCAGCTTTTTTCCCCGGCCCGGGTAACACTAACCCCTTCTTCCACCGTCGGTTTACTAGCGCTTTCAATCCGAAGGATCCCCTTGCCCTGTGCGGTTTTTACCCGGATCTCCATTTTATTCATGTACAGCTCAATGGTGCCGTTCGGTGTGGGGACCTTTCCCTTGATCCATTCCAGCCCGGCCAGGGAGGGCTCTATGGTGTACGTGGTATAACCCGGTGAGGTGGGTTTAACACCCAGCAGGTATTTCCCGAACAGGTAGACCGGATTGGCGCCCCAGGCATGGCACAGGCTTTTCCCGAACGGATGGCCGTACATGGCGTAGTGTTCATCGCCCTTCTGATCCGGATCATAGGCTTCCCAAACCGAGGTGGCGCCCAGTTTCAGCATGCCTCCCCAGTAATCCCTCACGAATTCCAGTGCTTTTTCCTCTTCCCCGATCTCGCACAGGGAGGCCAGCTCATAGAATTTCATGTAGGGGGTGGTTATCTTGAGAATGGTGTCGTTCAGTATGACATGGTCGCGGATTTTCTGTTTCACTGCGGGATCGGCATAATCAAACAGGATGGCAAACATGTTCGCATATCGGGTCACGGTTGGTGACAAGACCCCGTTTTTCCGGTTATGGACCAACGCATTTTTTTCATCGCTCCAGAAGGTATCGAATATTTTTGTCCTGATTTTTTCCGATAAGCTGCTGCATTTCAAGGCATAATCCGGGTCATCCGCCAGCCGGGCGCTCAGTGCCATGGCCTGCAGGCTGCGTGCAAGCAGCAATTGCTGAAAACTCACCTCCCCGGTTTTTTCAATCGGCGCCCAATCAATAAATACCCAGTCACCCGGCAGCCCTTCCACAAATCCGTTGGCGTTGGTGCGGGCCAGGCAGAAATCCATCAGGGTTTTCATCCGCGGATAAACCTGTTTTACGAAAGCGGTATCGCCGGTATAAAGATAATGATCGTAAATGCCTATCATCCAGTAAAATGAATAATCAAGAATGGTGTTGATGTGGGTTTCAACCGGATCATGCCCACGAAGCGCCCAGAGGGTGCGCTTGTTGACGTCCTCATCGAACCAGGTGTAAAAATTCATGAGGTAGCTTTGATAGGCATCGCCGCTCCAGGTCCACCGGTCGCGCTTGATCCCGTCGAGATGGAATTCCCGCGTATTCAGGTTCAGTGTGTAAAGGGAAACGTCATAAATCTTGTTCAGCAAGGTATCGGAACATTCAAAGGACCCCTTGTTGGTCAGGGGCAGATACTCATACAGGGCTTCAATCCTGTCGAAGGAAACACCGGGGTCGGTAAGGGCAAGGATGTAGCGGAAAGCCCTTGAATCCGTGGTGTCACTGGCTGCAACACTCCTGTTTACATTCCTGTATTCATACGTCTCGGCCAGCGTTTCAGCCAGGGCTTCCTGTGGGGTTTCCCCGTAAAAAAGCCTGATTTTTCCGGTGCCTTTCAATCCTTTGACGATCACCTTTCCGAATGTTTCCTTTCCGAAATCAACCAGGGTTTTATGGGCTTCCTGCTGAATGACCCGGGCCGATATCGGGGTATATTCCAGTGAAAACCGGTCCGGCGGGCTCAGGGGATCTGTGAAATTGCCGGTTCCAACGGTATTGTATTTTTTATTCTGGTTGGACACGCGCCAATCCTTGCCGCTATTGACCCTCTTGCCCTGGACCCGTATCGAGGGGAATGTTTTGAAATTCTCCACCAGGAACAGCAGGTGATGTTTGCCTGCCGGCAGGGCTAAGTTCATAGGATCGAGGTCATAGATCATCTCCCCGTCGATCCGTACATTAAACCTGCCGTCGGAATGAACCTGCACAGTTTCCGCCTCCGGTATATTGTAGTTGGTTTCAAACTGAACCAGTCCGTATGGCGAGTCCACCCGCCAGAATGGGGGATAGATCTGCCCCCGTTCCTGCCGCCGGCCACCCACCTCGGTATGCAGCCAGATTTCAAAATCGCCGGGATACCAGATCCAGGATGCTTTTTCCTGAGGGAAAGCAGGTGAAAAGGAGAAAAGAATCAGGAAAAAAAATAGGTTTGCTTTCATTCCGGATAGTTTACATAATAACAGGAAAAGATAACAATATTCCGGTTTACATTTGTTTCCACATACCACATTCATGCGAGAGATCCTCATAGAGAACGCCCACGAGAACAACCTTAAAAATGTTACCCTGCGGATTCCGCATTATCAGCTGATTGTGGTTACGGGCGTATCAGGATCGGGTAAGACCAGCCTGGTTTATGATGTGCTGGCAGCCGAGGGGAGAAGGTTGGTGGCGCAGCTTTTCGCCGGGGGACGCGATCCCCGCTTTCGCGGGGATGACAACGTATCTGGCCAACTTTCTAAACCGAAGGCCGACCGGATCGAGGGGTTGTTTCCGGTGATGGTAATCGGACAGAGCAGCGTGGTGCGCAGTCCGCGCTCCACCGTCGGAACGCTCACCGGGCTGTACGATCTGCTTCGGCTCTTATTTGCCCGGCTGGGTAAATCTGAAGATCCCGGACTTCATCTTCACCGGAGCCTGTTTTCCTTTAATCTTCCCGATGGATACTGCCCGGTTTGCAAAGGGCTCGGAGTACAGGATCATATCGATCCGGCACTTCTGATAGGAGATCCGGAGAAGACCATCAGGGAGGGAGCTTTTGTGCTGACCACCCCCAACAATTATATCATCTACTCGCAGGTGACCATGGCTGTGCTGGATGAATTGTGCCGGTCAGAAGGATTCACGGTGGACATCCCCTGGCAGGAACTTACGGATGCACAAAAGGATGTGGTGCTGAACGGCTCGGCAAAAATCAAGGTTCTGTTCGGCAAGCATCCGCTGGAATCGCGTTTGAAGTGGAGCGGGATTACCGCAAAGCCCCGCGAGGAGGATTATTACAAGGGAATCCTGCCGGTGATGGAGGATATCCTGAAGCGCGACCGGAATCCGAACATCATGCGTTTTGCCCGGTCGCAGACCTGTGAAGGGTGCGGTGGCCGGCGGCTGAACAACCAGGCCTTGTCGGTTAAACTTTGGGGCAAGGATATCTCTGAATTTGCAGCGATGAATATCCGGCAGTTCCATGCTTTTTTTACCGGAATTAAACCCGCAGATGCATACGCATACGTGCTGAACCCGGTTCGTGAAGCCATCCTGAAGCGCACGGCCCTCCTGATGAAACTGGGTACCGGCCACCTTGTACTCGACTGCGAATCTCCCTCTCTCGGTATCGGCGAATCACAGCGGATCAAGCTGGCCGGCCAGGCCCTGAGCGGACTGCGCAATGTGCTGTATATACTCGATGAGCCCAGTGTCGGGCTTCACCCTTCCGAACAGCGCGACCTGCTCGATGTGATGCGGTCGCTGGTTGCCGGCGGAAATACCGTGATGGTGGTCGACCATGATGAGCAAACCATCCGGGAGGCCGACTGGATCATTGATATCGGTCCGGGCGCGGGAACGGCCGGCGGCCGTATATTGTTCAACGGACCGGCCTCCGCCTTTTTTGGCGAAGAACATCCCGATAATCTGACCTGGTCGTACCTCCATGACACCTACATGCGTCTCTGCCCTGAGACTGTAAGACCGAGAGACTGTAAGACCAAGAGACCAAGAGACTGTAAGACCAAGAGACTGAGAGACTTCAAGACTGAGAGACCAAGAGGACTGAATGTGATCACTGGGGTTGCGGGTTCCGGCAAGTCCAGGCTGATTAAGGATATTACAGAGAATAAATTATGGCCGGGAAAGGTGATTACGGTTGATTCTTCTCCGATTGGCCGCACCCCCAAGAGCAATCCCGCCACCTACACGGGGTTGTCGGATACTGTGCGCGACCTCCTGGCTGCGCAGCCTGAATCGCACCGGAGGGGGTATAAGAAGGGCCAATTTTCCTTTGTTGTGAAGGGAGGCCGCTGTGAAAGCTGCGGCGGTGCCGGGGTTCAGCAGATCGGGATGCATTTTCTCGGAAATGTGGATGTGGTTTGTGAGGTGTGCGAGGGGAAACGGTTTACGGATGAAACGCTTGAAATACACTATCGGGGCCTGAATATTTTTGAAATTCTGGAGCTTACGGTGGATGAGGCGCACCTCTTTTTTGAGGGGGAGAAGAAAATAACCGCCATCACCGGAATTCTATCGGAGCTGGGGTTGGGTTATCTGCGGCTCGGACAGCCATCAACCACCCTGTCGGGCGGCGAGGCCCAGAGGGTAAAACTGGCGGCCGAACTGTCGCGCCCGGCCAGCAGCCAGACCCTGTACATCCTCCATGAACCCACAACCGGCCTGCACATGGCTGATGTGGAGATTTTGGTGAGGGCTTTGAAAAAGCTTACGACCAGTGGACGTATCCTGATTTGCGTGGAGAATGATCCGCAATTTATAGCCGGGGCAGATCATGTAGTTGAAGTTAAGGGAGTTGAAGAGGTTGAAATGGTTGAAGGGGTTGAATTGGTTGAAGGGGTTGAATTGGTTGAAGGGGTTGAATTGGTTGAATTGGTTGAAATGGTTGAGGAGGTGGTGAGGGGGCCGATCCGGTTAATGGGAGTAGAGACGAATAATCTGAAAAACATAGACATAGAGTTTGCGGTGGATGCGATTACAGCGGTGACGGGGGTTTCGGGGAGCGGGAAGAGTTCACTGGTTTATGGTACACTATATGCCGAAAGCCAGCGCCGGTTTTTGGAGGGTGCCTCCTCGTACAGCCGGCAGCATTCGGTGAAAGCGGGTGTTCCGGTGCTGCGGGAATGCCGAGGTCTGGTTCCTTCCATTGCCCTGCAGAAAAAGAATCCTGTGCGGAATCCGCGGTCGACGATTGCCACCTATACGGGGTTGTACGACTTATACCGACTGCTTTTCAGCCGACTGGCGGTTCACCGTAAAGGTTTGTCGCGGCCCTTTTCTACCGCTTTTTCCTTTAACGGTGAGGAGGGGGCCTGTCCGGTTTGCAAAGGCATTGGTACGCTCACCGTCTGCGACCCTGACCGACTGATAACCGATCCCGGTAAGTCCCTCATCGCGGGGGCCCTGGATGGAAGTAAAACCGGGCGCTTTTATGGCGACCCGTACGGTCAGTACGTGGCGGCGCTCATTACGGTTGGCGGGCAAAACGGGATAGACTATTCGATTCCCTATAAAGATTTGAATGACAAGGCGATACAAATTGCCTTATACGGATGTGGGAATGAAGTTTTTACGGTTGACTGGAATTATAAACGTGGCAACCATGAAGGCGTTCACCGGTTGAAGACCACCTGGCCGGGGTTCCTCGGTCTTATTGAAACGGAGTATATCCGGAAACATTCGGATACCCGGGGCGAGGCCATGCTCGACCTGATGAAAAGCGAGGCCTGCAGCCATTGTCGGGGTTTTCGGCTTAAGTCCGGGATGCTGGAGTTTACTTTGGGAGGCCTGCATATCGGTCAGATTACCGCCCTGTCGGCGGATGAAGCTGCCATTTGGTTCGGCGAATTCATTGCTTCGGCTGGCAGAAACGACTTGGAGAAGAAGATGGCTGCAGTATTTAAGGAAGATATAACGGGCAGGCTCGAAGCCCTCCAAAAAGCAGGCCTGGGCTACATTTCCACCACCCGGATCGTGGGGACGCTGTCGGGCGGGGAGTTTCAGCGGCTGCAGCTTGCCGGGCTCGTGCGGGCTCCGCTCACAGGCGTGGCCTATATCCTGGATGAGCCATCGTTCGGCCTTCATCCGAAAGATATCAGCCGGATCAGCGACCTGATTCTCGACCTGAACCGGCACGGCAACACCGTGATCCTGGTGGACCATTCCCCGCAACTGCTGGAGATCGCGGATTACCGGATCAAGCTGGGGCCGGGAGCGGGGGCGGCTGGAGGAAGTATCATCTTTCAGGGACCGCAGACCGCAGACCGACGACCGACGACCGATGACAGACGACCGACGACCGATGACGGACGACGAACGATGGGGGATGCGATTCATCCGTCGTCAGTCGTCGGTCGTCTGTCCGTTCACCGCGCTCACTCGAACAATCTGCAAAACATAGACATCGAAATAGATACGGGAATGTTAACCGTCATAACCGGCGTTAGCGGGAGCGGGAAGACCACGCTGCTCGACAGGGTTATTTACCCCAGCCATCAGGCGGGGAGGGCGGTTGGGTGCGAGTCGGTATCAGGATTTGAGCATTTCAGCGACCTGGTCTATATCGG
>MEOR01000093.1 GCA_001769295.1 Bacteroidetes bacterium GWF2_49_14
CGTCGGTCATCGGTCGGTTTCTCAAAAACCTTCTCCAAAGTATCAGTTTCGTAAACCAGGTCCCCCGAATTCAAAAACCACACAAAATCCCCGGTTGCGGCGGCGAGCCCCTTGTTCATGGCATCATAAAGGCCTTTATCGGGTTCAGAGACCCACCAGGCAATCCGGTCTTCGTATTTCCGGATGATATCGACGGTGCCGTCCTTCGAACCGCCGTCAATGATAATGTATTCGATATTCGGGTAGGTCTGGCCCAGGATGCTTTGGATGGTCCGTTCGATGAGGGTTACAGAGTTGAACACTACCGTTATGATGGAAACCACGGGCATCCCTGCCTCCCTTTCCGCCGGGCGGCCTGATGCGCGGGTTCCTCCTTTGAGCATGTGGTCCATTACCATCGGTTTGGATCGGAAATTAGTTAATTTCGCATAAAACAGCGTTATGTTTTACAGCCTATTGCGCTTTCAGCGCTTTCTCGAATCGGTTTACCATGCTTTCATCAGCCTGATGCGCGTTTTTTTGCGTTTCCGGTTTCGGTCGGATCTCAGGAGGAGTAAACCCGATGGAGAAGAACTGTTTATTCTGGCCAACGGGCCGTCGTTCAAGGCTGATCTTCTCGAATACAGGGACTTATTAAGCACCCAATCGCTGCTCTGCGTAAACCAGTTTGTGCTGAGCGATGCCTACGAAGAGTTGAAGCCGGCCCGTTATATTTTTCTGGATATCGGATTTTTTGTTGAAAAAACCATTCCCCGGGTAGCCGAAGTGCGGGAAAAGGTGATCGATGCCTTCATTGCCAAAACGACCTGGCCCATAACGATCTATGCACCGGCCGAGGGGAGGAACAGCAAGTTCTGCCGGCGGCTCACCGCTTCGGGCATGCCTGTGAGCTTTGCCTTTATCAACCGGACAGTGGTGGATGGCTGGAAACCTGTCAGGCATTGGCTCTACCGGCGCCAGGCCGGGATGCCTCCGCCCCAGAATGTGCTCATTGGCGCCCTCATGACCGGAATCGGCATCGGATTTAAAAGAATTGTAATCCTCGGCGCCGATCATACCTGGCACCAGGGCCTGGAGGTTGGTTCCGATGGAGTGCTGAATTCAGCGGAGAATCATTTCTATGATAAAGAGCCCTGGAAGGTGGCCATCCATCATCCGGAAACCATGAGAAGGGCCACGGTACATGATTATTTCCATAACCTGTTCCGCACCTTCAGGAGTTACCATCTGATTCGGAAATTTGCAGATTCACAAGGAATTACAATCATCAATGCCAGCCGGGTAACCTTTATCGATGCCTTCGAAAGGCGCCCGATGAACAGTTATCCCTGGGAACGCTGACCCAGGTAGATTCCTGCCAGGTCGAAGTCAACCTGATCATCAATATCGATGGAGTCCTTGCGGTTCATCACGTAGGCATAGGCCCCGTTTTTGAGAAACAGGGTGCGCTCCTCTATCATCCGGCTTATCCTGCAGAAATAGAGGGCACCGTTGAGCCGGTAGTAGCTGGGAAGCTGCTGCGAAGGGGTTTTCTGAACCGCCTCCGGAATAAAATGATCCAGCGACAGGCTTTCGGGCAGCGTATTGCTCCATAACGGGGAATGCTCTGTTTTACAGACCGATATCACTGCATCTGCCTCTTTTTCCTCGAGCAGGTTTACCGCTTCCAGAATATTTTCCGATGTGCGCAGCGGCGATGTGGGCTGCAAGCAGGCCAGGTGTGACCATCCGATCTCATTATTTCCGGAAAGTTCCCTCACGGCATGAATCAAAACGTCAATGGAGGGCGTGCTGTCGAGGGCCAGCTCTTCCGGCCGAAGGAAGGGAACTTCGGCCCCGTACTGTGCAGCCAGGACAGCGATCTCCCAGTTATCGGTGCTAACCACAATCCGGTGAAAAGCGCCGGACCTGACGGCTGCTTCGATAGTCCAGGCAATCAGGGGTTTCCCCGCGATCTCCATCAGGTTCTTGCCGGGCAGGCGCTTGCTTCCGCCGCGCGCCGGAATGATGGCTATATATTTTGATGTATTATTCATTGAACAGTCCGTTAAATTCACGATTGGCCCGGTCATAGTCGTCCATTTTCCCGATATCCATCCAGTATTCACGGATCGGGAAGGAGAGGGTGGGAAGGCCTTTCTCGACGGCCATCTCGAACAGGCGGGTCATGTCAAGCGGCAGACCCTTGGGTATGAGGTTTAAGGTTTGGGGTTTGAGGACGTAGATACCGGCGTTGACATAGAATTGCTGGACCGGCTTTTCCTCGATGGACACGATGGTATCCTTGTTCAGCCTGACCACGCCATAGGGGACTTCCATGCCGAATTCCCGGATGCACATGGTGGCGGCCGACTGGTTGCGGACGTGGAAATCCATGAGGCTCTCAAAGTCAACCTGAGTAAGAATATCCCCGTTCATTACGAAGAACGGATCGGCAGGCACCACAGGGAGCAGCCCGAGTGCGCCGGCCGTTCCCATTCTCTGAGTTTCATCAATATAGCTGATCTCCACACCCATTTTGGAGCCATCACCGAAGTGGTTGCGGATCTGTTCCCCCATGTAGTTCAGGGAGATCGCAAACCGTGAGTACCCATGCTTTTTAAACTGGCCTATCACGGTTTCGAGTATCGGCTTGCCGCCTACGGGCAGCATCGGTTTCGGAGTGGTTGAAGTTAATGGCCTCAGACGTGCGCCCAGTCCGCCGGCCATGAGCACCACCAGGTTCGGATGCTTCTCCTTCCGGATCAGGTGGTCAATCTCGGCCAGCCTTACCACCCGGCCGGCGTCATCAACAACCGGAATCTGGTAGAGCCGCCGGCTCACAGCCAGGTCGATGATTTTTTCTTTCGGATCGGAGGTAGTAACGGTTACCGGATTTCGGTGATAGATAGTCTCAATGGCGTCCTCTAAACCCAGGCCTGCCAGAATCCCGCGGCGGATATCCCCGTCGGAAAGGGTCCCGATCAGCCGGTCGGAAGGATCAACCACCAGGGCAATTTTCATGGCTCCCTTGTCGATCACCCGGAGTGCTTCGCGGATGGAGGACGTAGGGGGTAACTTTATCTCTGAGATTTGGTACATACAAATAAAATTGACTCGCTAACGCTCGCTAATTGACTCGCTAACGCTCGCTAATTGGCTCCGCTATCGCTCCGCTAATTGGTTCGCTGACGCTCACTAATTGGCCCTTCGGGCTAATTAGCGCGAAGCGCCAATTTGCGACCGCAGGGAGCCAATTATTTTTCATAAAACTTCTTCGGTATCAGTTGTTTCACATCCGTACCGCGCAGCACATCGAGCACCTTCTCCGATGCCCCTCCTGTTCCGTACGGGTTTTTCACGGTTTTCAGTTTCTCCTGAAAGGCGGGTGAATAGATCGTTTCCAGCCCGGCAAGGATTGCGCCTTCGGTGCAATCGCAGTCAATTACGCTGCCTGCCTTGATTCTGCCGTCCTGCCGGTGACCGATATTAAGGGTTCCGATACGGAATCCCGGAGCTTCGATGATGCCGCTGGAGGAGTTGCCTACCACGGCATCCACATGTTTCATGGCCGACAGGTAATTGAGCTGGCCCATCGACTTGATCAGGGTTGCGTTATCGCCGGCCTTGAACACAAAAGACTGTATCCGCTCAACGATGGCCCGGTGCCCGGTGTCGGCGTTGGGCTGGGTGAAAATGAAGTGGGTGTTCTTCAGTTGCACCAAGGCTTTCAGCAGCTCATCGATCTGTTTCCCGGCCATCAGGTGATCCAGGGTTTCCGGATGGTACGTGATCAGAAGATTTCTCTCTCCCAATTTAAAACCGATCGCTTTCTCAAACTCGGCCCGACCGAGAAAGCTCATTCTTTTAATATTGTCCATTCCCATTCCGCCCACCATAAAGACCCGGCCCGGCTCCTCGCCCATGCGGATTACCCTTCTGCGGTATTCAGCAGCGGCGGTAAAGTGGAGGTGCGACATCTTGGTTACGGCATGGCGGATGGAATCGTCGATAGCTCCCAAACTGAGCTCCCCGCCGTGCAGGTGAGCAACAGGGATATTGGCGATGAGTGCAGCGGCCGCCGCTCCCAGAATTTCAAAACGGTCGCCCAGAACCACGATAATATCAGGCTGAAGGGTATGAAACGCGGCAGCGAATCCCTCAAGGGCCAGGGCCAGCGAATGGGTGATATCCAGAACTTTGTCGCCCTGCATCTCCAGGTCGAAACTCCGGTCGATCCGGAAGCCATCTTCGCGGATCATGTCGATGGTGGATCCGAATTCGGCCGAGAGGTGCGTTCCGGTCACCACAAGTTGCAGCTGCATGCCGGGATCCGCCTGGATTCCCTTCATCAGCCAGAAGAGCAGGCCGTATTCAGCACGGCTGGTTGTAACCACACAGATTTTTTGCATCAGATCAGTTCGTCTTTCCGGTAATCCCGGAGGGCAAAGGTACCGATAATCTGATCCCATCGAAGCGGGCAGATTCCCGTACCCGGACGTTTAACCGTCAGGTTTTCTTCGGTAAACAGTTCTCCCTTGTAAATAGTGCCTGCAGCCACTATGCTTTTACGCGCTGCAGCCATGTTTTTTCTTTCTCCTGCCGACGGGATTTTTTTCCCGTTGCCCAGGGCTATCTCGATATTCCGGATCGATCGGACCATGGCCGTAAGTTCGGCCGGTTCCAGACTGGCTTTATGATCGGGGCCCTCAAGGTTTCTGTCCAGGGTAAAATGTTTTTCGATCACCTGAGCCCCAAGTGCTACTGCGGCAACCGGAACCTCTATCCCGTCGGTATGATCGGAATAACCAATGGTAACGCCGAATTTCCGCTTAATAGCCAGCATTGCCGTAAGGTTAACATCGGAATAGGGTGTGGGATAATCGGTGTTTGCATGCAGAACAGTAATTTTTTCTTTTGGCAGTCCCCCTTTGATCACCACTTCCAATGCCTTTCCGATCTCATCCATGTCGGCCATGCCTGTCG
Source organism: Bacteroidetes bacterium GWF2_49_14 (assembly GCA_001769295.1). Classification (GTDB taxonomy): domain Bacteria; phylum Bacteroidota; class Bacteroidia; order Bacteroidales; family UBA12481; genus UBA12481. Next base: position 4,966 of record MEOR01000093.1, read on the forward strand.
ACAGGATCACGGGCTTGCCAAAGCCGGCCAGCTGCCGCAGAAGCGGGAGGTTTGTGAGGTCGCCCGATCCTACCTTGAACATTTCCACCTCCAACCGGTTCAGCATCCCGGCGCTGTCAGCATCGAAGGGTGTGGACATGAACGTGATACCCTTTTCCCGGCAGTAGTTCATCAGGAGGACATGTGCATCCTCGGCCAGCTCCAGCTTCTTAAGCATGCCGAACTGGCTTCCGGTTTCACCCGTATTGGATTGCTGGTAGGCTGCTTTGGGAGCATCGGCCGTGACCAGCTTTTCTGTTTTAAAGGATTGAAATTTAATGATATCGGCTCCGGCCGAGGCTGCGGCATCGATCATCCGGAAAGCCCGTTCGAGGCTTCCGTTGTGGTTGACGCCGGCTTCGGCAATAATCATGACGCGTTTCTTCATCGTATTTTCCGTAAGGGATTCCCGATATAGGTTCCGGGCTGTTCCAGGGTTCGCAGCACAACCGATCCGGCCGAAACCAGCGTGTCATCCGGAATGGAGATATTATTGGCAAGGACCGTCCGGCTTCCGATAAAGGTGCGGCTTCCCACCGTGCACTGGCCGTTCAGGATGGCATAGGTTGAAATATGGCAGTGATCACCGGTGACGGCTTCGTGCTCAATCAGGGCTCCGGTATTGAGAATGCAGTTTACCCCGATTTGGGCCTCGGCATTAACGACAACGTTATGCATCACAATGGTTCCGGCACCGACAAGGGCGCTCCGTGATACGTAGGCATGGGGTGAGACGATCACCGGAAGATGGCCTCCGAGCGAGCGGATGGTTTCGAACAGTTTGATCCTCACGGCCGGTTTTGAAATCTGCCCAACGGTGATCAGGAAGTTCCGGTATTTCTTTACCAGCTCCGGGAGATCATCATCGGTGCCGATAATGGGGTAGCCGAGGACGGTCCCTGCAACCGCGGTCGCCGGGTTGGCGGTCCCCGCTTTCGCGGGGATGACAACAGCACCGGCCAGGTTGGCTGAAGCACTTGTCATCCCCGCGGAAGCGGGGACCTCGGAAGCGGGGACCCCTTCCACAATCCCCACAATCTCAAACCTTCCCTCTTCCTGGATCACATCGATGCAGGATTTGCAATGGCCGCCGCCGCCGAGAAGTACCAGTTTTTCTTTCACGCTTACTCGTGTTTATGCAAAGATAATCTGATTTTTATCTGCCGGATCAGATCTTTTGTGTGCCGGGTCAGATCCGGAGAAACGTTCAATATCAGGGTTAATCCGATAAAGACAATGGTAATCGCACCACTGCGGATAATAATATCCGCTATCAGTCTCAAAGTCTTATAGTCTTCCCCGTTCAGGTCAGGGATGAGGATGGCGGGCAGATAGGCGGCTCCGGCTACCAGGATGGCCACCGCATACTTCCAGGTATAGGGCTGCATCCTGTATCGGGCCCAAAGAAAAACAAAGCGCATGAGACCATAGGCCAGCGCCGCCACGGCGGAGGCCAGGGCAGCGCCTGCAATCCCGTAGAGCGGTATAAATATCAGGTTAGATCCAACCACCAGGACTCCGAATGCAACCACAAACAGGGCAAGTGCCCGGTAATACTTGCTGGTGGCCATGATAGCCCCGCTGATTCCGGATGCCATGATAAAGAGGTTCGACAGCCCGATCCAGAAGATCACCCACTTGCCTTCGCCATAATCATCGGGCAGAATATGGAAAACGTTGGTTATGTTTCCCCATATTCCGATAAAAATCAGCAATCCGAAAATGAGCTGGTTCAGGCTTGTATCGCGATACAGGCGGTTGATTGATTCATGATCGTCGTCTTTCCATTGCTGGGCCACCACCACGGCCGATATTTTACTGACGGCACGGATGGGAATGGAGACGAGGGTTCCGAAGAAAAATGCGCGGCCGTATACCCCGGTTGCTTCCAGTCCCAGGTAGGAGTTGATCATGATGCGGTCAAGGTATTGGATCATGATGTTGCTGAAGGCGATGATGATTCCGTAGAGGGCGACGCTGACCAATTGTCTGGCCAGCGGTTTGCCTATATAACTGAAATCTGGCCGAAAGGTGAAGGCCCCGTCGCGCAGCAGGGCGGAAGCGATAATGATCCCGGGCAGGGAGATGGCAACCACATAAAGGAGAATAAATCCGTCGAATTTGAACAGTCCGGCGACAAAGGCCAGAATCACTATCAGAATAAAGATCCTCTGGAGGAATTCTTTCAGGAAAATGCCTCTTACGGCATTCATGAGCATCGCATAATAGATATCGGCGACCAGGTAGATGGCGGTAAAGGCGGTGAGGGGAATAATGTAATCAACGTACCGGATAAAGAGCATGGACTGATCCCTGCTGTCGGCAATGATCCAGGGACGGAGAATGAAAAAGAGGATCAGGGAAAGGAGAAATCCCACCAGGGTGACCCAGAACAGGATTCCTGAAAAGCCATGGTGGCGGCTCTTTTGATCGCGGAAATAGGGGAAAAGCCGGTTGGTGACGTTATTGAGGCCCAGTGTGGCAATTGTGGCAAAAACCAGGGACCAGGAAACCAGGAGGTCGAGGACGCCGTTCTCCGCTTTTGTAAAAATCCTGGGAAGCAGCAGGGCTGCGGTAACGAACCCAACCAGCGTTCCGGCATAAGAATAGAAAGACCCTTTAATGCCCTGTTTTTCAACGATGCCCACGTAAGGATGATTTTGGTTTAAACTTAGTCAAATCTTTGTAAATTAGGCGCTGGAAATAAGGACGATGAAGAACAAGCAGCAGAAGGTCCCCACGGTCAGGCTCCGGAACTCCTACGTAACAACGGTGGTGAGTATCTCGATGGTATTGTTTCTCCTGAGTTTATTAGGGCTGCTCATACTGAATGCCCGGCGGATCGGCGATTATGTCAAGGAAAATATCGGGTTCTCAGTCATTTTAAAGGATAACGTCCGGGAGGCCGACCGGGTGCAGCTGATGAAATATTTCGACGCCAGCCCGGCCATAAAGTCAACCATTTTCATTTCCGCTGAACAGGCGGCAACCGAATTGCAGAAGGAGCTGGGCGAGAATTTCATCGAATTCCTGGGGGTCAACCCGCTGAAACCATCGGTCGATATCAAGTTTCATGCGCAGTATGCCAACCCCGACAGCATCGCACGGTTTGAAAAGGAGTTTTCCGCCTACCCGCAGGTTGAGGAGGTCTATTATCAGGAATCCATGGTTAATCTGGTCAATGAGAACCTTAAAAAGATCAGTGTCGTGATCCTGGCATTCAGCGCCCTGCTCCTACTGATCTCTATCGCGCTGTTCAATAACACCATCCGTTTGCTCGTATACAGTAAACGATTCATAATCAAAACGATGCAACTGGTTGGTGCGAACCGGAAATACATTCTCCGGCCCTTTATCCTCCGGGGCATTCTCAATGGCGTTTTCGGATCGGTCCTTGCGATATTTCTTTTCCTGGGGGTCATTTACATTGCCCGGAGGCAGATGCCGGAGATCCTGCAGTTTACGGATGGGAAGACCATCGCCATGCTGATTTTGCTGATCTTTGCATCCGGCCTGATACTGGCAGGATTGACTACGGTTATGGCGGTAAATAAGTATTTGGGGATAGAGAGGGACAGGCTGTACTATTAAGAGTAAAGATTAAAGATTAAAGAAGAAAGAGTAAAGAATTAAGATAGAGAATAGGGATATGGCAACAAGTAAGAGTGTTAAGAGTGATAAGTCCGAGGGTCAGGACAAACCGGTAACAGGTTTTGTATTCAGCCGGATGAATTATCGTCTGCTGATTATCGGGCTGGCAGTTCTGTTTGTTGGGTTTCTTCTGATGTCGGGAGGTGGGTCTGATGATCCGAACCAGTTTGATTCCTCGATTTTTTCCTTTACCCGGGTAACCCTCGCACCGGTGATTGTTCTGATTGGGTTCATTATTGAGGGCGTTGCCATCATGTACCGGCCCAAAGCCGGGAAGAACGAATAGCCCATGGATTGGCTCCAGGCGCTTTTGTTGGGATTACTGCAAGGATTCACGGAGTTCTTGCCGGTCAGCAGTTCAGGGCACCTTGAACTGGGAAAAGTATTGCTAAACGTTAAAAATGCCGACAACCTGACTTTTACTGTGGTGGTTCACGGTGCAACGGTTTTGTCAACCCTCGTGGTTTTCTGGCGGGAGATATGGAAACTATTCCTGGGAACGCTGAAATTCAAGCTGAATGAAGAGACACACTATGTGCTGAAATTAGTGGTCTCCATGATCCCTGTAGTTTTTGTCGGGTTTTTCCTGAAGGACTGGGTAGAGAGTTTTTTCACAGGTAACCTGGTATTTGTCGGAGCCATGCTTTTGGTAACCGCAACATTGCTGGGACTGGCACATTTTTTCAAACCCAGGGTTGCAAGACCTGTAACCTATCTATCTGCCTTTATTATCGGTTTGGCACAAGCTGTGGCTACTTTGCCGGGCATATCCCGTTCCGGTTCCACCATAGCTACCGGACTGCTTATCGGAACTGATAAAAAGGAAATTGCTCGGTTCTCTTTTCTGATGGTTTTGGTTCCAATTATCGGGGCTAATGCCATGGACCTTATGGACATCAAATCCGGTGCTGTGCAGAACAGTATCGGTGCTGCCGAACTGATCATCGGTTTCCTGGCTGCCTTTATTTCCGGGCTGCTTGCGTGTTCCTGGATGATAAACCTGGTAAAGAAGGGTAAGCTGATTTGGTTTGCCATTTATTGCACGGTGGTGGGCGTACTTACGATCATCCTGGGGGCATAAATTGGGTACAAGGTTTAAGGTATGGGGTATGGGGCGCATGGGCGAAAATTCCCGCCATTAACTCTCTTCCTTAAACCCCAAACCCCGAACCCCGAACCTCAAACCCCGAACCTCAAACCTCATACCCCAATCATCCATGTCCACTGACCCCGATTCCTGGCTGGAAGGCCAGATTCTTCTCTTCGACAAGCCCTACGGATGGACCTCTTTTTACCTGGTGAAGAAGGTTAGGGGGACTATCGAGCGTACCTTCCATTTGAAAAAGCTCAAGGTGGGCCATGCGGGAACCCTTGATCCGCTGGCAACCGGGCTGATGATTGTGGCAGTGGGCAAGGCAACCAAGCGGATCGACGAGCTTCAGGCGGGGGATAAGGAGTACCTGGCCACGGTGCGCATCGGGGCTACGACTCCCGGTTTTGACCTCGAAAAGGATGTGGATGCGGTTTTTCCTTATGAGCATGTGACGGAGGATATGGTACGGGAAGCGCTCCGGGGCATGACTGGTGATATTGACCAGGTTCCGCCGCTGTTCAGCGCCAAGAAGATAGAAGGGGTGAGAGCCTATGACATGGCTCGGCGGGGAGAGGAGCAAATCCTGGAACCCAAGCGGGTGCGGATCGAAGAGATCGAGTTGATATCCTTTGTTTCTCCCGATATTTCTCTTCGGATTAAATGTTCACGCGGAACCTATATCCGCTCCATTGCACGCGACCTGGGGATTGCATTGGGCTCCGGGGGGCATTTAACACAACTCAGGCGTACAAAAAGCGGGGAATATTCAGTAGAAGATGCCCAGGTTTTTGAAGATTTTCAAAAAATTTTGAGCTAAACGAAACAAACCGGAATCTGCCCCGTATAAAGGCAATCTTATTTATCTTAATTCTTTATGAAACTATCCAAGTTCAGGTATATCTTGCCGGACAAGCTAATCGCTTTGCATCCCTCAGAAAATCGTGATGAATCAAGGCTGATGGTCCTTAACCGGAAGAGCGGCGAAATTGAGCACCGGGTCTTTAAAGACGTGATGGATTATTTTGAAAACAACGACGTAATGGTTTTCAATGATACCCGCGTTTTTCCGGCCCGCCTGCGCGGAAACAAGGAGAAAACGGGAGCCGAAATCGAAGTTTTCCTGCTGAGGGAACTGAACCGGGAGCAGCGTCTCTGGGATGTGCTGGTGGATCCGGCCCGAAAGATCAGGATCGGGAACAAGCTCTATTTCGGAGAGGATGACATGCTCGTTGCTGAGGTGATTGACAACACCACCTCACGGGGACGGACGCTGCGGTTTCTTTTCGACGGACCATACGAGGATTTTAAAAAGACCCTGTTCGAGCTTGGCGAAACCCCGCTGCCAAAATTTATTAAGCGTGAGGTGGTTCCTGAAGACCGGGAGCGGTACCAGACCATCTTCGCCCGTCATGAGGGAGCTGTTGCCGCTCCTACGGCAGGCATGCACTTCAGCCGGGAATTGATGAAGCGGCTCGAGATTAAGGGCGTTGATTTTGCCTTTGTCACCCTGCACGTAGGTCTCGGTAATTTCCGTTCGGTGGATGTTGAGGATCTCACTAAGCACAAGATGGATTCCGAACCGATCCGCATATCCGATGAGGCCGTCAGGCTGGTTAATAATGCAAAAGAGATGCACCGGCATGTATGTGCCGTGGGAACTACCACGATGCGTACCCTGGAAAGTTCCGTTTCGACGGACGGGTTCCTGAAGCCCTATGAAGGATGGACCAACAAGTTCCTCTTCCCGCCCTATGAATTTTCGGTTGCCGACCAGATGATATCCAACTTTCATCTTCCGCTGACCACACTGCTCATGATGGTTGCTGCCTTTGCCGGGTTTGATCCGCTGATGAACGCATACCAGGTTGCCATCAAGGAGAAATATCGGTTTGGGACGTATGGGGATGCGATGCTGATTATATAATTGGTTCGGCTGACGCCTCACTAATTGACTCGCTTACGCTCGCAAATTGGTTCGCTAACGCGAACTAATTAGGCCAGAGGCCCAATTAGCGCGAAGCGCCAATTAGTGAGGCGTCAGCCGAACCAATTTGCGAGCGCAGCGAGCCAATTACAAGTGTGGTGCTTTGTGCGTCGGATCCACCACCTCCCTATACTTCCTCACCACCTCTTTCATATCTTCCCAAACCTCTTTTTTCAGGTCGGGATTACGGAGAAGGGCCGAGGGATGGTAGGTTGGCATTACCCAGATATCATTCCATTGAATCCAGGTTCCGCGCATGCGGGTGATTTTGCCTTCGGGATCGATGAGTCCCTTTAAGGCGGTGCTGCCGAGGAGAATAATGATGTTAGGCTGGATCAGGGCAATCTGTTCCTCCAGCCAGGGCAGGCAGGCTGCGCGTTCTTCCGGGGCCGGCTCCCGGTTCTCGGGCGGCCGGCATTTAACGATGTTGGCGATGTACACGTTTTCATCCCTTGAGAAGCCGGCTGCAGCCAGGATTTTATCCAGTAGCTGACCGGATTTCCCCACGAAAGGCAATCCCTGCCGGTCCTCCTCCTCACCCGGACCTTCCCCGATCACCATGATTTCAGAAAACGGATGGCCGGTGCCGAAAACCGCCTGGATCCTTTTCTCATGAAGCGGGCATCTTACACAGGCACCCACTTCTTCTTCAAGCCTCTGAAATTCTCTTTCGATCAAGGGATTGCTATTGTTTGATAATTCTTTTCACAATAACCTGCGAATCGGTTTCAACCAAAAGGTTGTAAATCCCTGCAGGTAATTCTGCCAGACTGAAGGTTTCACTCAGGCCGGACTGGCGGCTCACGCGGGTCGAAAGAATGCGACCGTCGATGCCGGCCAGGTGATAGGTAACCTTGTCTGCCGTAATCCCGGTAAGTTGAACGGTTACTTCCCGGTCAGCGGGATTAGGAAAGATAGTGACACCGGCTTCAACCTTGCCGATGTCCACACCTGCGGCGGGTTCACGTATAACCACATTATCAATGGCTGCTCCGTAACCCATGCCGGCACCATCGTTATACTGGAACCCGATCTGTGCTTCAGCTGCGTAAGCCAGCGAAGGCAATTCCAGGGAATATCTGCGCCATTTATACTGGGCGCCGATTCCCGAGGTTGGCAGATCGATCACCAGAACCCAGGGTTCATAAGGGCTTTTACGGTAGAATACCTTCAGGTGATCCAATTGCTGCCATCTTTTCAATGAGTAGTCAAAATAGAGGTTCACCATGGTTTTCCCGCTCAGATTCAACCGGGGTGTGATCGCAAAATCCTTGCAAGGCGTGTTCTCTCCAGCCATAACGGAATTAGCCCCGATAAACATTGAAGTATTATCGGTCGGCATGGATAGGGTTGCAGCGTCTCCCCATTGGAATCCCTCCTCAAAACCTTTAATCATCCAGCCGTGGGTTACATCCTCAAACTCCTGTTCATAGGGCAGCGTCATGATACCCATGGGCGTGTAGGTTACCGTGTTGCTGGGTACCGATTCCCCGGCGTACTCCCCGGTGAAAATTCCCGTGATGTAATAGGAATATGCCAAACCAACCTGTACCTGCCTGTCCGTATAACTGGATGTGGCAGCAGAGTCGGCCAGAGTACCGTTACGATAAATAAAATATTTACTGAATCCCGGGCTCAGGCATGGTTCCCAGTCGAGATCCACATAAGTGGGGCGGGGGGTGTAGGTAAGACTGGTAGGCGGAAAGCGGTTATCAATTCTTACCTCAAAGGTGATTGAATCCGGATAAATTGTAATGTTTGACAGATCAAGCCCCCCTTTGGTCCCGGCCTTATCGGCCCACAGAAATGAGCTGGGGTTGGTCTTGTCGTTTATTGCTTTTCTTCCGGCTCCACCGAAAGCCGCACTGGAAATACTTCCAACTTCCGTAATGGTCCCATTCGGGCGATAAGCGTATACCTCATCCGGAGGCCCTCCGGCATTGCCATTGCCTGCACCGGGATTGATCCGGTAAACCACCAGGCCGGTTCCGGGAGCCTGCTGCTCATATTTCCCGGTCCTTTTCCTGTACTCCAGAACAAAATACTCTGACCTGCTGTAAGGGGACTTGATCTTATAAAGATTCCTGTCTGGCTGCGATAGGGGAAGGATCGTATAAACTCCTGATTCGGTTATCTCCGGCAGGTCAGGTATCCACTTGTTGTACTTATACTTGAGAAATCCACAGATGCTCTGCGGGGGATTTCCCGATGCGTCCATCAGGCACCAGCCGCCAACCGCTGTAGGAGCCCCCGTATCCGTATAATGGTAGAGGTCGGGAGCCCCGAAAACATGGCCTAGTTCATGACAGAAAGTGCCGACACCAAAGCCGTTTTCAAGGGTCAGGAAATAGCTGCCAACCCTGGCTCCGTTGAGCATGGCAGTGGTGGTATAGAGACTCCAGGCATGCGGCCAGAGCAGGTCGGACCATGCGGAGGAACTGCCCCTGATCACAAAGCTGATATTATCGACCGTATTGTCTTCATTCATGTCCAGTTCAAGATCGGCTGGCACCTGGGCCTGGACGAACTCAATTGCGCGCTTGAGCATGGCATGCTCACGCTGGCCTTTTTCTGAGTCTGAGTAGCCTTCCGGATTTGAATTGGACCTTGGCAAATAGTATTTCCGGGGATAAAGATCAACATAAGAAATGTTTACGGAATCCGGGCTTTCCGGGAAATGGTGAACTTCGAGATTGAGGGCATTATAGGATATCTCGGCGAAAAAGTCTTTAACGGAAGGTGTGGTGGTGGAGGTCCATATCTGTTTGTATTGCTCCCGTTTAGTATGAAAAACACTGTCATCAGCAAATGAAATATAGATACAGATGGTGTTTACGGTTCCCCGGGTAGGTGCACCGTAGGATGCCTTGAGGCTGTGCTGATATTCGGCACGCCGCTCGTAATAAAGCTTTTCGGATATTTTGGCAAATTTTGCCAAACCAGCCTGAGCAGGGTTAACCTTGCCAGCTACATACCGGGAAGGAATGACGCTGTCGCCCGACCGGACCCCATAATAAAAGAATCCGTCCTCCGGATTCATAACGATGGTATACCCTTCGGCATCGTGCAGCCAGTGGTAATATTCATCGCCCGATGCCAGACATTGGATCACGGTTCCATCAGGCTGTTCAATAGTCTGTGGAATATTCTCATGCCAGGCGGCGAAAGTCAGCTGGACAAGAGCCAGGGAAAACAGAAGGGCGAGGAGACGCTTCATTATTTTGAAATTTACGATTTACGAACTGCAAATGGGGTTACCAGTTACCGGTTACCAGTTACCGGTTACCAGTTGCCGGTTACCTCATTGCTGTCATCCCGGTGTAAGCCGGGATCTCCTGACTGGTGCTCCTTGGGAGGAGATCCCGGTTTTCACCGGGATGACAACAATGCGCCCCATACCTCATACCCCATACCTCATACCCGATACCTATCTTCCCATTTTCACAATCCTTCTATTCACCAACGAGGTTCGGGAGGCGATCTGCAAGATATATAAACCCTCCGGAAAATCGAAAATATCGAGTTCGATCTCCTGCCGGGAATCAGATACCTGAAGGAGGATGGTTTTTCCGGTAATGGTCATTATACTGATATTCAGGGGTTCAGATGGGATCATGTTAAACAGCAGGGTGATTTTTCCTGCGGTGGGATTGGGCCAGATGGTCAGGGCCTGGTCCAACTCTTCGGCATCGATGCCGGTTCCGTTTTTAAGGTCAACGATCTGCATGAGCGTATCGGGCGGGCAGGTGCCGTTGTACACGATCTGCCGTACCTCGAAGCGCTCCTTGGTAAAATAGGTGTGCATTGGATTTTGTTCAGAGGAGGTGGTCCCGTCTCCGAAAATCCAAAGGATTTCATTTGCGTACCGGGCCTGACTGGTGAAGGTGATATTCATGTTGAACCGGGTGAAGGTGAAATCTGCGAAGGGCTGATCTCTCACCACCAGGTAGTTCTCTTCGAACAGATGATCGAGGTGGTTGAGGGAGAGTCGCACATTCTTGTTTCCCGGTTCGGTATAGAGCACCTCATGAGGCCCTCTGGTACTGGCATATCGGGGTATAGCCCCCTCACCGAAGTCCCAGTCCCAGGTCTCGATGGTACCAGTGGACTGGTCGGTATAGGTAGTCCGCTGGTCCTGACAGAGGTCCCGGAAGTCGCCGGTGAAAGCCGGGATTGCCGGCTCATCCACCTCGTAAATGTGGATGTTGTCAACGGCAGCGCCATAGGCATCTCCGTAAAAATCGTTGTAATAAAAGGCGATCTGGATCGGCGAATTGGAGGCGGGTTTGGGAAGGTAGATGTGCAAGTTTTTCCAGTCCGACCATCCGCCCGTGGAGTCAAGGCGTGTAATGGGCTGCCAGATACCCGTGAGGAAATCTCGATACATGAGAAAAAACAGATCCCCATCCGGGTTTTGCCTGAACACGTAATCGAAAGATACGGCCAGGTGTTTATAGGAAGACGGGAAGATAACGGGGCTGGTCAGGTAGTCAGCGGCCCGGGTTCCGTCGGGCAAGCCCTCCGACCGTATCGCGGCGATTTTTCCGGCGTTGCCTGGAAATCCAAGCTCTGCAGCGGGTCCGATCATGAATCCCGATACATCTCCCTGCAGCTGCCATCCCTGTGTTCCGGCTTCGAAAGCCTGCCAGTCGCCCGGCTCCATGGCTTCCCAGGGACGGCTCAGGATAGCAGGTGTGGGAAGCGATTCCCCAACGGATTGTCCGCCATATGCAGCAGTGACCTCGTATTGGTAGGCGGTTCCGTTCTCAAGATCAGTATCCCGGAATTCGGTATCTGCGACAATGCCAACCTGTTGTCCATCGCGGTAAACCACAAAATGTGAGAAATCGGCCATAACCGGAGCTTCCCAGAACAGCTGGACAAATCCATCGCCGGGCAGTACCTCCAGGGTACAGGGCCTGTCGTGCAGCGGCTTATTAGTCGGTTGCATCCCGAAAATTGCGCCCTGGTTGGCCGAGAAATTGGCCGACCCCCCGCCCATGGTGGTGAGGTTGTACCAACCGTCGCCGCCGCCATTCCATCCCCAGTTGAAATGAAAAAAATCCTGCCCGCGGAATCCGTCTATGTTAAAAGCATGCGCCACCTTACCATCCGGCGAGGAGCCAGCATATACCACGGGTCTTTTGTTTATGAGTTCCTGTTTCAGCATGTCTACCCAATTCAGGTAGGGCACCTGGTCGAATCCCCTGAAAATCATTCCCGGCTGATACATGAAATGGTTCCGGAGGGCCGGCACTGCGTAGGTATCCACGCTGGTGGCAGATTCGGAAGGTCCGTAGTTCATGTAGGAGGCGACGCCTGCATGATAGAGGAGAAGGGCCGCTGCATCGGAAGGGGAAATGGGATGCATCTGCTCCCAGTCATATCGGGCTTCTTCAAAATTAACCCTGATCTCCCCATAGTCAGGATGTTGTGGCGGGGTATAGGTTACCGTACCGTACCCCCTTTCGGGCCATTTCCAGTAGTGCATCACCTGCGACATGGCCACGCTCACACAGCCAACCAGTGCCCGCTTGCCGGTTGAGTCAGCAGGACAGTTCTGGTTCCACGGTTGGCCCTGGCCCCATTGAGCGGTGATCATGGGGAGTACGGCATCGTCGGTGGACATGGAGGATTTTAACGTGACGCGTGACGCGTCATGCGTCACGTCCAATCCGGTGTTTTGTGCCCGTAGGGGCGTCCCGGCGGGCGCCCGTTCCGCCATGGATTTTACATATGAATCAATAAACCAATTCCGCACCGGGTGTAAAGAATCATCCGGAAAAACCGATGCATCCGACCATCCGAGAACCGGCAGACCGGGTTCATGACCGGCGAGGATAACGAAGCCGCCGGGCCGGAACGTTACCACATAAACATCGGGAGATAGGACCGGCCCGAATTCAAGGATCGTT
>MEOR01000094.1:0-9637 GCA_001769295.1 Bacteroidetes bacterium GWF2_49_14
ATACCATGTGGCACTCGACCGAAGTCATGGCCCAGAGTATTCAGGACGCCTTTGAAGACAAAGGGTATACCACATCCCTTATCAGCCTTCAGCACAATCATATTTCCGATATTATGACGGAGGTTATTGATGCTGAATACATTTGCATTGGCTCCCCCACTCTGAACGGCCGCATGCTTCCAAGCATGGCTGCCTTTCTTACGTACCTGACGGGTCTGGCGCCCAAAAACCGCAAGGCGATTGTATTTGGTTCTTACGGATGGGGGCCCAAGCAGATAGAGGATATGTCTTTGATCCTGAGCGATGCCGGATTCAAGGTTGTCTGTACCGAGAAAATAAAATATGTGCCCTCCGTGAAGGATCTGGAAGGCCTCAAGGAGAGAGTTTCGGCCTTGATTTAGCGTTTTTTGGTCAGACTGGCCGCGAGAAATGCGAGCAGCCCCGTTCCATGGCGGATCGAAGTTTCATCGACATCGAATTCCGGATGATGAACGGGGTTTTTCTTTTTATCCCCGCCCGTTCCCAGACGATAAAACAGGGCGGGAATAATCTGCGCATACCGGGCAAAATCTTCACCGGTCATTCGCAAAGGCAGCAGATGAACATTTTCGGCGCCGGCATATTGCACTGCGAGGGAGGTTGCCGTTTCAGTTAATGCCGGGTCGTTGGACAAGGAAGGATACCCATTGACGATGCGGCACTCAACGGATGCGCCCATTGATTGTGCAATACCCTCAGCAGTCTGGATAATTTCCTTATGAGCCCTGGCCCTCCAGGTTTCATCCATGATCCGGAAGGTTCCTGCCAGATTTGCGACCGGTGGCACCACGTTGGTTGAGCCCTGTGCATCGAACCGTCCAAAAGAGAGGACCGCTGGAATTCCGGCTGGTATTTTCCGGCTGATAACCTGTTGCAACCCCACGACGATATGGGAGCCGATCAGGACTGGGTCAACCAGGAGATGAGGCAGTGCACCATGACCGCCGGTACCGTGGATGGAGATATAGATCTCATCGGTTGAGGCCATGTAGGCTCCGGGTCTGAAGCCGAAGTTGCCTGCGGGAAGCTCGGGGTACACATGCTGGGCAATCATAAAATCGGGCTTCGGATTTTCCAGAAGGCCCGATTCAAGAACCTTCAAGGCTCCTCCCGGGAGGAGTTCTTCACCGGGCTGAAACAGGAAACGTATGGTTCCGTTCAACTGACCTGCCATATCGTTTAAAATACGTATTGTCCCCAGCAGGGCAGCGGCATGGACATCATGCCCGCAGGCATGCATAATGCCGGGCTTCCGGGAACGGTATTCGCATGAATTAGCCTCCTGAATCGGAAGGGCATCGATATCGGCCCTTAACACCAGATAGTTTCCGGGAAGTGCACCCTTAATGAGCCCGGTTACGCCGGTACCTGCCACGCGATCATGTGGAATCCCCCAGGAATCAAGGGTCTTTTCAATCAACCGCGCGGTTTCCTCTTCCTCAAAGGATAGTTCAGGATTGGCATGAATTCTTCGCCGGATCCGGATGATCTCTTCTGCGAGCCGGTCTGATTGGTTACGTATATTATCTGCTAACATGGTATTGGGTTAGAAATCCAAACTAAGCGAGAGGTAGAATATCCGGGGAAGCACAACATGGTTTTCAATACCCCAGGCCCAGTCGAGCCGGACGAAATATCCCAGGAGCCTGCTTCTCACACCAAAACCGTATCCGGCTACAAAGGGCTCGTTACCACGGTCGATCACAATAACCAGCGGACCATTCGTTATCACTTTCCGATTCAGGTGGTTTCGCTTATCCCAGGGGGATGGCCCGCTCCAGGCAGTCCCAAAATCGAAGAAACCCACTACCTGGAAATTATTCAGAAAATCAGAATTGAGTGGCTTATTGGCAAAATATCGAAAAACCGGCCAACGCAGCTCGGAGTTAAAAACAACAAAGCTGTTGCCATTTCTGATATTCTGCGAAAAACCCCTCATGTTTGTTGCAAGAGTCTGATAAACAAATCTTTGCGTTGTATCCACGGGCATACTTGAATCAAAGGTGGATACGTTGCGGGAGAGGTTGGTCCAGTTATCCACGCCACCCATATAGTATATTAGTCGTGCTCCGCCAAAGGATGTACTTGCAGCAATGCGGTTGGCCCAGATCAGGGAACGGTGAACCGGCAGGTAGTGGCGGACATCGGCACCCACAATAAACACATCGGACCAATCGCCGTTGACTTGCTGGTAATATTCACCGAAAACCTTTGATCGGAGGCCCTCGTAGAGGTTCAGGCTGATCATGCGGGTGTTGTCGAAAATATACTCCAGTTTGGCTCCCGCCCAGTATTTTGTAACCCCTTCCTTGAGAAGGTTTTGCTGGTCGGTAGAAAGAAACTGATAATCGTCAATCCTCAAATTCAGGGATCCCCGGACTGCACTCACCTGGCTGAAAGGGTATTTCAGCAGGTAAAACAGCTCCTGGGTTGAAGCCTTGACGATTGAGTAGAAATCCTGTGTATTGGTCTGATAAACCTGGCGATGGAAGATAATCTCCTTATCGAGTCGTTTTTTAAGGTTTTCAAAACTCAGGAGATATTCATTCGAATTGAAATCGGTACCAAACCTCACCCCTGCTATCAGTTTATAATCTTCAAAAAGATCCTGGGTGCCCACTTTGAAGAGCATGTTAAAACCAGGGTTATAATAAACCGCGCCACCGGTATACGCCTGATAAGAGGAATTCAAAAATGTAAAATCGACCTGGGAGGCCAGGTAGTTGATGTAGAAACGGGGTTGATAAATCTTGACCAAAGGCAATTCAAAATCCCTCCCCGTAAGCGGGTCCTTCAATCCCGATTGCCCGGCCGGCCGTGTACGGGTTGTTTCTGTGCGATTAGCCTTTTCTGCTTCAAAAAAGTAATTATTGATATTAATTTCCGGACCCAAAACTGATATTCTTTTAGGCAGATCCGCAACGGGAGGCCTGGCAATCACCGGCAGGTTTCTGAGACTATCCTCGCGGGCTCTTTCCAGATCAACCTTTTTCCGGAAAGCGGTAGGCTCGAGCGCTTTATCGGTAACGGCAGGCAAAAAAGCATTGCCCTTAAAGAGGTTGTATTTTCCGTTGATTCGAAAAAGTTCAGAAAAATCCCCTGTTTCCCTTGAGAAGGACTGGTCGAGAATGTTTCTCTTATAGCGGGTGAGCGGATAGGTATTGGTGAAAAAGGAATAATGGACCAGTGTATCAATAGCCACAATGGTGCTGTCATATTTTGCCCTGTAGCGATTCCGGACGCCGCTGTCATCACCGAGGAAGTAATAGTTCTGGTCCGACAGCCGGTCGGGCTCAAACCGGTCAGTTTTCGAAAAATCCTCCAGATTGATCAGCCTGTCGGATTTTCCGGCATAGTCATAGACAAAAAGATTGCGGGTTGGAGTAATGCGGCCCGACTCTTTCTGGAGGGCAACGGAGAGTTCTGCCCGATTGCTGAGAAAAAGGATGCTCCGGGATCCGTTGATAAACCGGGGATTGTAATCGCCCGCCTCGTCGTCCGTAATTTTCTCACTGGTATTGGCTAGCAGGTTATAGACGTACAGGTCGGTAAGCCCATTGCTCACCGCTGAGAGGACGATATTCAATCCATCATCGGAATAGCTGTAATCCAGCACCTTATCGTAAGGCTTGATTTCCTGGTGCTCCCATTTCCGGGTATCGAGCGGATAGAGACTCATACGCACCCTGCCCTTGTACTCCATCATCATGGACAGAAGCTGCCCGGTGGGATGCCACGTTAAGATCGGGAAAGAATAATCTTCAACCTGTCCGAGTTTTGCACCGGTCTGGAATATCTTTTTTGATTTTCCGGTTTGTTCATCATAAAGAAAAACCCTGATCTGGCCTTCTGCGTTGGAGGTATAGGCTATGTAGCGGGTATCGGGGCTTATGCGGGCTCTCAGGTACTCCGTGGCCTTCCTGTTTTTCAGGCTAATCGCCTTTCCTGCGGGCATATCACCCTCATGGGCTGGGTCCTGGTACCGGGTCTTAAAAAAATGGAGCCACTCATAACTCAGCGCGCTGAGTGAGGTTCCCAGCACATTAAGGAAACCGGAGGAGGCATTTTTATTGATCCGTGTAAAATATATAATAGTCGGAATCATGGACTTGCCAAATGATTCCGATATAAAATACCAGATAGAGTGCCCCGCGTCAATTGCATCAGCGCCTTCGAGACGATTGAACTTATCAAACCTTCCGGACAGGATGCCATCCTTAACACGGTTTTCCGTTTCCACGTCCCAGCCCCTGGAAATATAAGCGAGCAGACCCCGATAATACCATTCCGGGAGATTCAGCAGGGTTGAGCTGGCCAGCCGGTCGCGGGCATTACCTCCATACATCATTTCCTGTAGAATAACCTCGGCAATCGCGGAAAGGATTTGCTGCTTAAACTTCTCATAATCGCCCTCGAAATAGATAAACACCTTATTATCGAGAACCCGGGTAACTCCGCCGATATTAGTTTCATCACGACCCGACACCAGCCCGATATTACTTTGCCGGTAATCGTTCAGCCGGTTATACACGATGAAAATCATGCGTTTATCGAGGGTATATTCAAAGAAATTCTCGAGGCGGTTGATCTCAGTAAAAGCATATCGGGATACAAACTCTGCCAGTTCCCTGCCGTTGGGGTAGAAATAAACATCGAAACGGTCATTCCGGTAAAACGATGCAAAGAATTCACTTTCAAGAATATCGGCCTTCGGATATTGGATCCTGTTTTTGCCGAAAGTCATGTTCAACCCGTTATAAAACTGGCTGAACACCGGGGTTCCGGCGATCAGGAGCAGCCCGGTAAGGAGCGCCAGTCTTATGCGAGCATTTCTTTTCATCTCCGATTGCTGGTTGAATTTATTAATTTTGAATCGTTTTACAGACAGAAATCCGATATTATGAGACGATTGACAACATTACTTTGTTTGGTACTTATAGGTGGTTTTTTGATCAATAATTATGCCCAATTTACCGAACCTTCCATCAGTTTTACCAAGACCAGCTATAACTTTGGCAATATTAGCGAACTGGAGGGAATCAAGAGCTACGATTTCGAATTTATCAACAACGGAAGCCAGCCACTTGTTATATATGATGTATCCACCACCTGCGGCTGTACCGTTCCGGAGTGGAACCGCGAGCCCATTGCACCGGGGGTTAAGGGAAAGATTAAGGTCACTTTTGACCCCATGGGACGGCCCGGCGCATTCCGGAAGCCGGTCACGGTTAAATCCAATGCCCGTGAATCCACTGTTAACTTATATGTGGTAGGTCTGGTCACGCCAAAGCCAAAAACGGTTGCTGATGATTTTCCGATTCGCATGGGCAGGGTCAGACTGTCAACGAATCATGTTTCCATGATGACGATTTTCAAAACGCAGGTAAAGACCGAAAAGCTGGAATTCTACAATGATTCTGACACGGCGCTTGTGCTGACAATCAAGGATGCACCGCCTCATCTTGGCTTCAGGATTGAACCGGAACGGGTTGAACCCAAGGGCAAGGGTGTCATTTATGTCAGTCTGGACGGCAGCAAGGATCCGGACTGGGGATTTACCATGGATCGTGTATTCCTCACCATCGACGGTAAGAAATACCTCGACAACTTACTTGCAGTCAGTGCGCAGATGACTGAGGACTTCAGTTCGTGGACTCCCGAACAAAAGGTGAAGGCTCCAAAAGCCGTTCTGAGCGAAGAGTCGTTCAATTTCGGAACCATTTCCGGTGGTCAGAAGGTGACCCACGATTTTACACTTAAGAATACCGGACAGGATCCGCTGATCATCCGGAAAATTTCCACAACCTGCGGCTGCACGGCCTCGGAACCCGATAAGCTTGTGATTCCGGGCGGGGGTGAAACGACTATCAAATGCACTTTCGACAGCCGTGGAAAATCCGGAAAGCAGTTCCAGACTGTGACAATGATCCTGAATGATCCATTGGCATCGGAGATGGTTATCCGTATTCTCGGAACGGTTCAGAGCAATGGAAAATGATATGGATGTCGCGGAAAAAGGAAAGGATTCTGCCCTGAAGGTTAATTCCGGCATCGACCCCCCTCCTTCGCTGGATCCGGTGTCGGCAAAACGATTTATCAGGAAGAAGAAGCCCGCCCTTAGTCCGGATGATTTTACAAAAGGAATTCTTGAAGGTAATCGTACGCTCCTGAGCCGCGCGATTACCATGATTGAGAGTCATCGTTCCGATCACCAGAAAATTGCCCAGGAGATCATTTCGAAATGCCTTCCCCATTCAGGCCGGTCGGTAAGAATAGGAATCACGGGCGTTCCCGGTGTCGGGAAGAGTTCGTTTATCGAAGCCATCGGAACCCAGCTTACCTCCCAGGGGCATAAGCTGGCAGTGCTTGCCATTGATCCCAGCAGCGAGAGATCGGGAGGCAGTATTTTGGGTGATAAAACCCGCATGGAGACTCTTAGTGGGGATCCCGGTGCATTCATACGGCCTTCCCCGTCGGCAGGTTCCCTTGGAGGGGTTGCACGCAAGACAAGGGAAACCATGTTGTTATGCGAAGCAGCCGGATTTGACGTGATATTTGTGGAAACGGTAGGAGTAGGACAATCAGAAACGGCGGTTCATTCGATGGTTGATTTCTTCTTATTGCTGATGCTCGCCGGTGCCGGCGACGAACTGCAGGGGATTAAGAGAGGAATCATGGAGATGGCTGATGGACTGGCTATTACAAAAGCAGATGGAGACAATATACATGCATCGAACCGGGCTGCTTTGGAATACAGAAACGCCCTTCATCTGTTTCCGCCAACCGAAAACGGTCAGGTTCCCAAGGTTTTATGCATTTCTGCACGGGAAAAAAGCGGGCTTGAGGAGCTCTGGGCTACAATCGGAGAGTTCATTCATCAGGTTAAATCCAACGGGCATTTCGACAAAAACCGGATGAACCAGAGCAATCACTGGATGAACCAGACCATTCAGGATCAGTTGCTTGGGCATTTCTTCAGGCATCCCCAGATGGTTCATCAGATTAAAAAAACCGAAGCCCTTGTGCAGCAGGGAAAACTATCTTCCTTTAAGGGTGCTGGCCAGTTACTTGACCTCTATTTCAGCAAGTTCAATTCCGGCGTCGATCCAGGTGAAAACATCTGACGGGATATTGTCAATCCGTTCGGATGACCGTTTGTGGCCCAGCCGTACGATCACGGTGCGCAGGTCGGGCACCACAAATACATACTGCCCGAGGATACCCCGCATATAATATATCGCATGGCCCTTGTGGTTTACCAGCCACCATTGCCAGCCATAATAATCAACCTTTTCACCTTTGTCGTCAGTAAGATGAACCACTGGGGCCAGGGATTGCTTCACATAAGATTCAGACACGAGCTGTTGGCCGTACCAGTTGCCGCTGAAGAGCATGAGCTGGCCGAACCGGGCGAAATCCCGGGCATTGGTGTTGAAGCAGCAGAAAGCTTTCTCAACGCCGTTGGACCGGTCGAGTGACCAGAATGCATCATGGCTGGCTCCCATGGGTTTCCAAAGTTTTTCCGATGCGTAAGTGCTGACTTTCTGACGTGTAGCCCGTTCAAGAATGATGGCAAGAAGTTGTGAATTTCCACTTTTGTAATCGTAAAATTTTCCCGGATCCTTAACCGCCTCCTGGGTCAGGACCAGTTTGGCCAGATCCTTGCCATAGTAACCTTTGGTAGTCATTGAGAACGCGCTCGAGTAGGCCTCATCCCAGCTCAGTCCGGAGCTCATTTCCAGGAGGTGCCGAATGGTGACCTTCGCCTTGTCTCCCTCATGGAATTCAGCGAGAAAGTCTCCCACCGGCTGGTCCACGCTCTGGATGAATCCTTCATCGATGGCTATCCCTATCAGCAGGCTGACAATGGATTTCGCCATGCTGAAGGAGTTGGATTTGGAATCGGCAGAGTAGCCATCCCAATATTTCTCGAAAACAATTTTTTCATCTTTAACGATCAGGAAGGCGACTGTTTTAAGGTCTTCAAAAGTTGGCACATATTGATCAGGAACCGCACGCTGGTCAAATCCCGGAACCTTAGGCCATGGCTGGTGATTGCCCGCAATTACCACCCGGTTATCAAATATTTTATAATCCTCTATTCCCGCCTGTTGGTAAACCAGGGCTTTCCTGAGATATTGGGGACAAAGGCCATAAGCTATTCCCAGTACAATCAGGATCAGGATCAGGAGGCGGGTGAAGCGAAAATTCTTCATGGCAGAAACAATTTTGTGCGGTATTGGTTTTAATTAACTGACTGACGACCGATGACGGACGACGGATGCAAACCCAATTTTCTGCCATCCGTCGTCCGTCATCGGTCATCGGTCATTTTTGTTGAAAATTACAATAATTGCGATTATTTTTACAAGTTTTAATCCCACGATATCATGAACTATGATTTACTTGTCATTGGTAGTGGCCCAGGGGGGTATGTAGCTGCGATCCGGGCTTCCCAGCTCGGTTTAAAAACTGCTGTTGTTGAAAAGGCTGAGTTAGGTGGAATTTGCCTTAACTGGGGCTGCATTCCAACAAAATCCCTGTTAAAATCCGCTCAGGTATACGACTATTTCAAGCATGCGTCAGATTACGGCATGGTTGTCAACGGTACTGTTTCTCCCGATTTCCAGGCCGTCATTGCACGTAGCCGGACGGTTGCCGATGGGATGAGCAAGGGGATACAGTTTCTGTTAAAAAAGAATAAGATCGATGTACTTACGGGAACCGGAAAGCTTGGCGGATCCGGAAAGGTTATGATTACGGATTCCTCCGGAAAAGAATCCATAGCAGAGGCCAGTAATATCATACTGGCTACGGGTGCCCGTTCAAAGGAATTGCCAAATCTGAAGCAGGATGGCAAACATATCATTGGCTACCGCGAGGCCTTAACACTCGGGACTCTACCGAAATCAATGGTTGTGGTGGGTTCGGGGGCTATCGGAACCGAACTGGCTTCCTTTTACAATTCCATGGGATCCGAGGTTACCCTTGTTGAGTTTCTTCCTGAAATCGTACCGCTGGAGGATGAGGAGGTTTCCAAGGCGCTGGCCAGGTCCCTGAAAAAAGCGGGAATTACAATTATGACCCACTCATCGGTAGAAGCGGTTGAAATAAAAGGAGATTCCTGCATGGTTTCGATCAAAACAGCAAAGGGTATGGAAATACGGGAGGCGGAGATTGTCCTTTCGGCAGTCGGGATCACCCCTAATATTGAAAATATCGGGCTTGAAGAAGCGGGAGTCGTCATTGAGAAAGGGAAAGTCAAGGTTGATGAGTTTTACCGCACCACGACGGCCGGGGTTTATGCCATCGGGGACATAGTTTCCGGTCAGGCACTGGCCCATGTGGCCTCGGCGGAGGGGATCATATGTGTTGAGAAGATTGCCGGCGGAAATCCTGAACCTCTTGATTATAATAACATTCCAGGGTGCACCTACACCACCCCTGAAGTCGCCTCGGTAGGAATTACTGAAAAGGCTGCCAGGGAGGCTGGTTATGATATCAAAGTTGGCAAATTCCCCTTCACTGCTTCCGGTAAGGCCAGTGCTGCCGGGGCCAAGGATGGATTTGTCAAGCTGATATTTGACTCGAAGCACGG
>MEOR01000094.1:9709-23431 GCA_001769295.1 Bacteroidetes bacterium GWF2_49_14
GCTGGAAATCACGGGGCATGAATTGATTAAATCAGTACATCCCCACCCGACCATGTCGGAAGGCATCATGGAAGCTGCAGCAGCGGCTTTTGGGGAAGTTATTCATTTGTAAGATGAAACCGGACTCGACAATTGAGGTTACCGGTGCGCGGGTGCA
Source organism: Bacteroidetes bacterium GWF2_49_14 (assembly GCA_001769295.1). Classification (GTDB taxonomy): domain Bacteria; phylum Bacteroidota; class Bacteroidia; order Bacteroidales; family UBA12481; genus UBA12481. The sequence continues at coordinate 9,867 of MEOR01000094.1, forward strand.
CAACCTCCGAAATATTGACGTGAGTATACCGCGCCACAAGCTGACCGTGATCACAGGCCTCAGTGGCAGCGGGAAATCATCCCTGGCCTTTGACACCATTTATGCCGAGGGCCAGCGTCGTTATATGGAGACTTTTTCCGCGTATGCCCGCCAGTTCATGGGCAGTATGGAGCGCCCCGATGTCGATCAGATCACCGGTCTGAGTCCGGTAATTTCAATTGAGCAGAAGACGACCAGTAAAAATCCGCGCAGCACCGTCGGCACAACAACGGAAATTTATGATTTCCTCAGGCTGTTGTATGCACGGGCATCAGAGGCTTTTTCCTATGAAACAGGCGAAAAGATGGTCAGGTACACGGATGACCAGATCCTGGCCCGGATACTCGAGCGCTATGCCGGAGATAAGATTCTGATTCTCGCCCCGTTAATTAAATCCAGGAAAGGCCACTACAAGGAATTGTTCGAGCAGATCCGTCGAAAAGGCTATATCTATTCGCGTATTGACGGGGATATCAAGGAGTTGCACCCCGGGCTCAGGCTCGACCGGTATAAAACACACACCATTGACATGGTCATTGACCGGCTGGTCGCTTCAGAGGAACAGGTGAAAAGGATGAAGGATTCCATCCAGGTAGCGATGAAAGAGGGACACGGGGTCATCCTCATTACAGGATTTGAAGGCGAGTCCCCTACCTTTTTCAGCCGTCACCTGATGTGTCCGACCACTGGAATCTCCTACGATGAGCCGGCACCGAACTCCTTCTCATTCAACAGTCCCCAGGGCGCATGCCCGGTCTGCAAGGGGCTTGGTTATGTGCATGAAATTGATCAGAAAAAAATAATTCCTGATGATTCGCTCAGCATCAAGGAGGGAGGAATCATTCCGCTGGGCAAGTACCGGCAGGGGATGATATTCTGGCAGATTGAGGCCATTGCGCGGAAGTATGGGTTCAGGCTTGACGAACCGATACGGGACATACCAGAGGAGGCTATGCAGGTGATTCTCTGGGGATCCGATGAATCCTTCAAGATGGAGAATACACCGCTGGGTGTCTCCTCAAATTATTTCCTGAGTTTCGAAGGAATCGTAACGTATATCACTCAGCAGAAAGATGAAACCGATTCCAAGAAAGCACAAAAGTGGGCGGATCAGTTTATCCGGACCACCACCTGTGCGGATTGCGACGGCTCGAGGCTGAAAAAGGAATCCCGCTATTTCAGGGTTGACGGAAAGAATATTTCCGAAGTTGCCGGGATGGATATTTCGAGCCTTCTGGATTGGTTTACCGGAATCGAGGAACGGCTCTCCTCCACACAGCGCCAGATCGCCCGTGATGTGCTGAAAGAGATCCGGAACCGGCTGCAATTCCTGCTTGATGTCGGCCTGAATTACCTTTCCCTTAACCGCGCAACACGTACCCTTTCTGGCGGAGAGGGCCAACGCATCCGGCTGGCAACGCAGATCGGGTCGCAGCTGGTTAATGTGCTGTATATCCTTGACGAGCCCAGCATCGGGCTTCATCACCGTGACAACCTGCGATTGATTGATGCGCTGAAGCATCTTCGCGATATTGGGAATTCAGTCATTGTGGTGGAGCATGACGAAGATATGATCCTGTCGGCTGACCATGTCATCGACATGGGCCCGCACGCAGGCGTTCACGGCGGCATGGTGGTTGCCAGCGGAAAGCCATCGGAGATTGTATCGGCAGGCAGCCTGACCGGCGCCTACCTCAATGGATCGCGAAGAATTGAAATACCGGCGACCCGAAGAACGGGCAATGGAAAGAAACTGATACTTAAAGGGTCCAGCGGCCACAACCTTAAAAATGTGGACATGGAGCTGCCACTGGGAGAGCTCATCTGTATCACCGGAGTTTCGGGCAGCGGAAAATCCACACTTATCAACGAAACCCTGCACCCGATCCTGAGCCAGGAGTTTTACCACTCCGTCAAAGATCCGCTTGCATACCAATCTATTAGAGGGATTGAGAATATCGATAAAGTCATTGTTGTTGACCAGTCACCGATCGGCAGGACGCCCCGGTCGAACCCTGCCACCTATACCGGGGTTTTCGGGGATATCAGAAACCTGTTTGCCCGACTTCCGGAATCATTGGTCCGGGGTTACCAGCCAGGCAGGTTCTCCTTCAATGTAAAGGGCGGCCGGTGCGAAACCTGTCAGGGCGCAGGTGTTCGAACCATCGAGATGAATTTTCTCCCGGATGTTTATATTCACTGCGAATCCTGCAACGGCAAGCGGTACAACCGTGAAACCCTGGAGGTAAGATATAAGGGCAAATCGATTTCTGACGTTTTGGATATGACTATCAGTCAGGCTATTACCTATTTTGAAGGATTACCTCAGATTTCAAGGATCATTAGAATGCTTGAAGAGGTTGGCCTTGGCTACATCACGCTCGGGCAATCCTCCACAACTCTCTCCGGAGGTGAATCGCAGCGGGTAAAGCTGGCCAACGAGCTTGCCAAGAAGGATACCGGACGGACTCTTTACATACTTGACGAGCCCACAACGGGTCTTCATTTCGAGGACATCCGGGTATTGCTGGGGGTATTGAACCGTCTGGTTGACAAGGGCAACACGGTTATTGTGATTGAGCATAACATGGAAGTCATCAAGGTTGCGGATTACATCATTGACCTCGGGCCGGAAGGCGGGAATGCAGGGGGAAAGATTGTTGCGAGAGGGACACCTGAAGAAGTGATCCGAAGCAAGAATTCCTATACCGCGAAATATCTGAAAGAAGCCTTACTTTTGAAGGACTAAACCAAATAGAACAGCATGAATCAGGAGGATATGATCCGGGACGCTTTCAAGCACAAATCCTGGAATGAGATCAAGGTTGAAAATTCCTGGCAGATCTTCAAAGTGATGGCCGAATTTGTATACGGCTTTGAGAAGCTTGCGAGGATCGGGCCCAGTGTAGCGGTTTTCGGATCTGCCCGCACAAAGCCTGATAATCAATACTATATCATTGCCGAAGAGATCGGGTACCGGCTTACCCAGTTGGGGTACGGCGTCATCACGGGTGGAGGCCCGGGAATCATGGAAGCGGCCAATTCAGGCGCTCAGCGGGGTAAAGGGAAATCCATCGGAATCAACATTGACCTTCCGTTTGAGCAGCGGCCCAATTCCTATATTGATGCTGACAAACTGATCAACTTCGATTATTTCTTCGTCAGGAAGACCATGTTCATGCGGTATTCGCAGGGATTTATCGTACTCCCCGGCGGATTCGGCACTTTTGATGAACTCTTCGAAGCCCTTACGCTGATCCAGACCGGCAAGATCGGAAAGTTCCCTATCGTGATGGTTGGCAAGAAATACTGGGCCGGCCTTCTCAAGTGGATCAAGGAAACCATGCATGCCCAGGAGCATAACGTTGCCATTTCGGATTTCGACCTCTTTAAGCTGGTGGATACAGCGGAAGAGGCTGTAAAGGTTATCGATGATTTCTATGGGGAATTCCTGCTGAGTCCGAACTTCTAGGAGGCTCGCTGGCGCTCGCAAAATGGCCTCCCTTCGGTCGGCTAATTGGCTACGCTACGCTACGCTAATTGACTCGGCTTACGCCTCGCCAAATGACTCGGCTTACGCCTCGCAAATTGGTTCGCTAACGCTCACTAATTAGCGCGTAGCGCCAATTAGTGAGCGTTAGCGAGCCAATTACTAATTATGAACTCCACCTTGCCGGAAAATGATAGTTCCCCTGCCAACCATGTTATCGGAATCCCGCGCCGCTCCATCCCCCGGAACCAGGTCATCTGGCGCTTGGCAAACTGGTGGATGGCTGTGTTGAGTTGCCGGAACATTTCATCATAGGTGAGCCGGCCCAGGCAGTGAAGTGTAAGAAATTTATATTCAAGGCCGTAATACATAAGATCATCTGGAGATACATAAGTCAGGAGTTGCCTGACTTCGTCAATCATCCCTTCGTCCAGCCGTTGCTTCAGCCTTTGAGTAATCCGGTTTCGTCGCTCCTCCACCTCGTATCGGACTCCAAAAACCTTGAATTTCAACCCATTCTGATTTTCCCGTTCCGGATGTGATTGATTATACCGGGCTATTTCCAGTGCCCTGATCAGGCGGCTTCGCTCTTCTATATCGGTTTTGTTATGAAGCATGACCATTGAACCGAGCTCCAGGGTCAGTTCAGCATCTGATCTGGATTCGCAGGATTGCCTGAATTTCTCATCGACGGGTACGGCCTTCATGTGAAAATCACGAAGCACTGATTCCACATACATGCCGGTTCCTCCGCAAAGGAGAGGCTGCTTCCCCCGAAGCGAAATATCGGAATAAACCCTCCTGAAATCCTCCTGAAAATCAAACAAGGAATATCTTTTACCGGCATCCCTGATATCCATGAGGTGAGCCGGAACCATGTCTCCTTCAACTATATAATCATCATAATCCTTACCCGTACCCAAGTCCATTCCGCGGTATATCTGCCTCGAATCGGCACAGATCACTTCTCCATCAAGTGCATGCGCGACGGAAGCTGCAAGGGCGGTTTTACCGCCTGCCGTGTGGCCGACAATGGCGAGCAGATCTATATCAGGCTTACTTTCGGTCCCCATCAGGAATAAAAATAGTACTTTTGCCCGCATTGTGAAACAGCCAGTCAACAAGATACAGATTGCGAATAAGCAGGTTTATAGGGAATTTGAGATTCTTGACAAATACATTGCCGGTATTGTTCTCACCGGGACCGAGATAAAATCGATCCGGCAGGGGAAGGTAAGCCTGTCAGACTCCTGGTGTTTTTTTGAGAAGGGCGAACTGTATGCCAGGGGTATTCAGATTTCGGCCTATGACATGGGATCCTTCAACAGCCATATACCCGCCCGCGACCGCAAGCTACTTCTGAACCATTCAGAGCTGATGAAGCTTGAGAGAAAGGTTAAGGAACGCGGATTCTCGATTGTCACGATCAAGCTGTTCCTCAATGACCGTGGCCTGGCCAAGCTGGAGATCGGGCTGGCCCGGGGTAAGGCAATTCATGACAAGCGTGAGGACCTGAAGAAGAAGGATACAGGGAGGGAGATGGCCAGGGCGATGAAAAAATAGTAGGGGCGCGTTGCGCGCGCCCGTGTTGGCACAAGGGGCATTAGGAAGTAGGGGCGCGTTGCGCGCGCCCGTGTTGGCATAAAGAAATGGTGGCAGTAGGGGCGCGTTGCGCGTCACGCTTACACCGGCAACGTCACAGTCACGGCGGTACCCTTTCCGGGTTCGCTGATTATCTTAATAGTTCCTTTCAGCAGTTCGCAGAGTTTCTTGACCACCAGCAGGGAGAGACCGCGCGACTTGATTTTCTTTCCGTTCAGGACGTCAGCAGGTGGGAAGAGTTCGAACAGTCCGTCGATGGTGGCTTGCGACATGCCGCATCCGGTGTCGATAATGCGGAAGGAAAGGGTCTTTTTTGTCGGAGCGCCAACTTCAAGTGTAATACGGCCGATTGAGGTAAACTTAAGGCTGTTCTCCTGCAGGATTCTTACAACCTGATATACGCGATTCCTGTCGGACCGGAATTCGGCCGGAACATCCGGACTAATTGTATAGACCGTCTGTATTGATTCTTTATCGTAAAGACCTTTCATCTCATCCATTTCCGAAGTCAGCTCCTCCAGCAGATCGGCCAGGATCACCCGCTGGTCATAGATAACCAGATTGCCGGTTTCGATCCGGGCAAGATCAATGAGGTTAGACATCAGATCGAGCAATTTCCGTGAACTTCTCGCCACCATCTTGCTGTAAAGCCGCTGCTCGGCTTTGGTAACCGGCTGTTCTTTCAGCAAGTCTGCAAACCCGATAATGGAGTTCAGTGGAGTCCGGATATCATGCGATAATCCCGACAAGTATGACGGAAAGAGTTCATTCTTTTCCTTCAGTTCCTTGACTTTCTGTTCAAGCTCCTCAATTGCGTCAGTCATTCAAAAAAAGATTTCAGGCTAAATTTACAGGACAAATGACAGGAATGCGGGTTAACCTGCAACTTTTTGACCAAAGGCGTTAATAAACGTGGCAACCCGGGGTTTCCGATACTCATGAATTGATGCTACTTTTATCAGCAAAAGTTATTTCAGATGTCAGAGATCAACCGGGAAATCATTCACTCCTATTTCGAAAACCTCGCCGGCAAGCGTGATCGTTGGCTCAAGCGCAACAGGTTCTATCACAAAACGTTAGTCAGGCATTACAGTCTGATTATTCCCGAAGGAGCCCGTGTAATTGAGCTGGGATGCGGAACCGGCGACCTTCTCAGTGCCGTAAAACCTTCGGTTGGGGTGGGCATTGATTTTTCCGGAAACATGATTGCAAAAGCAAGAGGAAGGCATGCCCACCTGACATTTCATACTGCCGACGCATCAGATTTTCACACCGATATTAAATTCGATTATGTCATCATGAGCGATCTGCTCAGCTCGCTCTGGGACATTCAGCAGGTCATCCGCAACCTTTCCGGATTCATTCATCCGAGAACCAAGATTATTATCTCCTCGTATAATTATGTGTGGGAGCCGGTCCTCAGGCTGGGAGAATTCCTGCACCTGAAAGCCAGGCAGCCGCTGCAAAGCTGGCTGACCATCAAGGATATCCAGGGGCTTTTGGAACTCGAAGGATTTGAGGTTGTCAAGGTTGACCGGAAGCTTTGGATTCCTAAGTATATACCGATCATTAACCTGCTATTTAACTCGTTCCTGGCAAACCTTCCCGGATTGAACAGTCTCTGCCTGGTTAACCTGATTACGGCCCGGCCGGTAACACGGCCCGACCAGGATTTTTCAGTCAGCGTGGTGGTTCCGGCCCGAAACGAGATGGGCAATATTGAGAATGCCGTCCTCCGTACCCCGGTTTTCGGCTCCCGCCAGGAGTTCATTTTCATTGAGGGGCACTCAGCCGACCAGACGTACGAAGAGATGCTCAGGGTTCAGGCTGCCTACCCCGACCGAAATATCCGGGTCATGAAGCAGTCGGGCCGCGGGAAAGGAAATGCCGTCAGGGAAGCTTTTGAAGCCGCATCGGGAGAGATCCTGATGATCCTGGATGCCGACCTGACGACACCGCCGGAGGACATGCCAAAATTTTATCAGGCACTCGCTTCGAACCGGGGCGAGTTTATCAACGGCTGCCGGTTGGTCTACCCGATGGAAAAAGAGGCGATGCGGTTTCTTAATTATCTGGCCAACAAGTTTTTCGGATGGTTTTTCTCTTATCTCCTTGGCCAAAGGATGAAAGACACTCTTTGCGGTACGAAAGTGCTCTTCAGGCAGGATTATGAACTGATCAAAGCCAACCGGAAATTTTTCGGGGAATTTGACCCGTTCGGTGATTTCGACCTGCTTTTCGGCGCTGCCAGGCTCAACCTGAAAATCACTGAAGTCATTGTACGGTATCGCGACCGTGAATACGGCTCCACGCAGATCAGCCGGTTCCGTCATGGGATGCTGCTGATCAGGATGAGCTTGTTTGCGGCGAGGAAGATTAAGTTTAGGGCGTAAGAACGACTGACGACCGACGACCGACGACCGACGACCGACGGTGGGAGACTTAGAGACTTAGAGACGGAGAGACTTTAAGACCGAGAGACCAAGAGACCAAGAGACCAAGAGATTGAGAGACCGAGAGAGTTCAATAGTGAAAAATAAAGGTTTTCCTATAACAGCTTATTATAATGATTTTTATGAGGGACAATAAATCCATAGATACTCTTCCAATACCAGAACAGGATCGTGCAGACCTCACCGTCTCACCGTCTCTTGGTCTCTCCGTCTCTCCGTCTCTTGGTCTCCCCTTTATCGTCCCGATTCTCTACCTGGCGTGGAGCTTATTCATCAACCATCTCGCCGGGCCGTTTTATCAGAACCGGTCGGATCCGGAGTACCCCTATCTGCTGAACGGGCTGAATTGTGCCACCCTGGATTTCAACCAAATCGGGCATACGGATCATCCGGGAACGCCCTTCCAGATGCTGACCGGTGTTTTTATCCGGGTTACCCATACGGTTGCCGGTCAGGGCCCGATTGCCGAAGATGTCTTCAGCCGGCCTGAATTGTATCTTGCCTGGTCCTCGTTTTTCCTTTCGATCCTCACTTTTCTTGCCCTCTGGTGGTTAGGACGGATCGCCTTGCGAAACGGGAAGGACCTGAACGGAGCCCTGATCATGCAGTCGTCGGTGCTGCTGAGTTCGGTGCTGATCGATTTCCCCATGCGCTATAATCCGGATCGGATTCTTGTGATTTTCACCCTGATATTCATCGGATTAGTTTACAAATATCTCTACACGAAAACCCTTTCAGAAAAAGCATTCATATTCAGTTCAGGAGTGCTGTTGGGTATCGGGTTTGCCACCAAGTTCAATTTCCTTCCGCTCGTTGTGTTGCCTGTGATCCTGGTGCCGAATTTCCGCCGTTGGATTCAGTACGGGCTCACCTTCCTGGTGACTGGTTTTATATGCATTCTGCCGATTATCAATAAGTTTTCTGAGTTTCGCCGGTTCATTGGCGGGGTTGCCACGCATGACGGATTGTATGGTCAGGGAACCGAGCAGATGATAAACTGGCACAACTTTTTTACCAATATTGGACTGATTTTCCAGTATAACCTGGTCTTCGGGGTTATTCTCATTTTTTCAGCTGCAACCGGGATATACCTACTGATTAGTGCAATCCGCCGAAAAAAGCACCTCAGGGAATTGCTTTTTCTTGCTGGTTTCTGGGTTGCTGCAATTGTCGGATTCGTCATGGTGGCCAAGCATTTCAAGAACTACTATTTTGGCCCGGTTCTGACCCTTGCCGGCTTTGCGTTTCTGGTTCAGCACCGGATTATTTCGAGTTTGAAGAATTCCGAAAAACCTTCCCGCCCGGAGTCATTTTCTGTAACGGTTTTAGCTTCCCTGTTGATTGTCATTCTGGTCACCGCTTTCCCGCTGTTCAAAGATTACAAGGCCCGGAAGGTTCAGATCGGCCAGAACCAGCTGACCGTTGATTTCATGCGTAAAACCATCGGTCAGGATGACATCCTTCTGGTTGAACCCACCTGGATGGCCGGTCCGATGGTTGAAAACGCCCTTGTTTACGGAATCAGTTATGTAGCGCACCGTGAACAGTATTACCAGGAGCTCAGCAGTTTGTACCCAAACGTAATAACCTGGGAAGGCCGGAACCAGCCGTTCAGGCTTTTCCGGACGGTACCGGCCGATCCGGAGGCCATCCTTCGAAGCGGTAAGCCGATGTACCTCTTTACCTCACCCGGACGATATCCGGAGGAATTCCTGGCAACCCTAGATTCATTAGCCGGCCACTATGCAATTGCATTGAGCCGCGACACCCTTTTTTCCAACCCGTTCAATCGGGACCTGATCATCAGGTTCCGGCACAACGACTCCTGGAAAACCCTTGACAATCTGCAGAATACATCATCCTTTGTGACTGTTTTGGACGCAGGGTCACGGAATTCATCGGAATTAATCTTTTCTGATGTCCGTACCGGCGACTATTTCGAGGCGACGGTCAGGATCAGATCAGAAGATCCGGGCCCTGCCCAGATTATTCTCCGTTCGCAGGATCCCACCGCCGACGGAGTATTCTTCTCTGATTCACATACCCTTTACGATATCGGGGATAACTGGAAACTGCTGCGGTTGCGTGCCCGGATTTCCCGACAGCCGGCTGGCGGAAAAATGATCTGCCATGTTTACTTTCCGGGCAAAACGAAGTTATTAACAGATGAATTCCGATGTTCCCGGTACGGTATCCGGGATGCAACGGGCCAATAATCAGAATAAAATGAAACTAAAAGGAATCCTTTCATTGGCAGCCCTGTACGCCATCTTTATCTCTGTTTCAGGACAGGAAAAAACCGGCAAAGTGATCTGGCAGGTAGGGAAGCCCGACAAATCCTGCAACGAATTTGCCTTGGCACCAGCCGGATACCGCGAAATCAAGGCGGATGGCTTTTTCATTGTCGGCAAATCGAATCCTTCCATTGACTGGCCTTACGCACATCCCGGACCGAATGATTCCTGGGCAGGAGCCCGGCAACACAGCTACAGCATCCTCTTCGGGATCAAGGGTCAACAAAAAGGGGATTCATGCAAGCTCACGCTTGATTGTACCGATATCCACGGTTCGGCGCCACCGCAGTTGGAGATCAGGATCAACAGTTTTGTCCATAAGAACAAGCTGCCGACCGGGGGCGGAGATGCCTCCATAAACGGCGACGCAACAAAAAGCAAACCTTTTGGATTCGAACTGACCTTTCCGGCAGGGGTATTTAAGGAGGGCATGAATGAGGTCGTGATAACATCTGCTGAGGGCAGCTGGTTTTTGTATGATGCTGTTCGACTTTTCGGTCCGGCGGATATAAAAGCGACGGCCGTCAAGGATTTTCTGATGATCACCCGGTCTGAAGCGGGGAATGCGTTGACCGGCACCGAAGGAAACTATAAGCGGGAAGTTTATCTTACCGTGGTCAATGGCGGGGACTCGTTTTCCGGGGATATCACCATCAACACGCTCCCGGTTAAAAGAGTAACGATTGGTCCCGGCCGCCAGGAGTTTGTGGTACAGGTTCCTGAAGTGGGACGCGAAGGATCGGTTTCCGCCGGGGTGATGAAGGGTGGTAAAGTCATCGCTTCTGCCGTTGTTCCGATGAAACCGGTTAAACAGATGATGGTTTATATACTCCCCCATTCGCATACGGATATCGGGTACACCGAAATTCAGACTGCTATTGAAGATAAGCAGGTTAACAACCTGGTCCAGGGGATCGAATATGCTAAAAAGACCGCCTCCTATCCTGAGGGAGCCCGGTTTGTATGGAACGTGGAAGTTGCCTGGGCTGCCGACCTGTACCTGAACCGGCTTGGGAGCCAGGCACGTGAAGACCTGCTCGAAGCCATGCGGAAAGGCCAGGTCTCGATGAACGGGATGTACCTGAACGAGCTTACCGGTTTATGCCGTCCTGAGGAGCTGCTTCGTTTATTCCGATATTCCACGGAGCTTGGGAAAATAACCGGACAGAAGGTGGATGCGGCGATGATCAGCGATGTTCCCGGGTACACCTGGGGAACAGTCACGGCCATGGCCCAGTCTGGAATACGGTATTTTTCCGTAGCTCCGAACTTTTTCGACCGGATAGGCGATATCCTGGTGAGGTGGGAGAACAAGCCCTTTTACTGGGAATCTCCGTCGGGACAGGAGAAAGTGCTGGTCTGGATTCCGCTGAAGGGATACGCGATGTCGCACATCATCGGAAAGTTAAGCCCGGTATGGGTATCGGATTATACGGGACAGCTGGAAAAAATGGGCTATCCCTACGATATCGCGCACATCCGCTGGAGCGGTCATGGCGACAATGCCGTTCCGGATCCGGCGATTTGCGAATTTGTGAAAGAGTGGAACACGAAATATGCCTGGCCAAAATTCAAAATATCCTCCACTTCAGAAGCCTTTAGTGCTTTTGAAAAGAAATACGGAAGCCAGATTCCTACGGTTAAAGGCGACTGGACTCCCTACTGGGAGGACGGGGCAGGGTCTTCCGCTCTTGAAACCGGATTGAACCGGAATACAGCCGACAAGCTAAGTCAGGCCGAGGTTTTGTGGGCGCTGCAGAGTCCGGGAACCTACCCGGTGGCGCGGTTTGAGGAGGCCTGGAAAAAGGTTCTGCTCTATTCGGAGCATACCTGGGGGGCCTGGTGCAGCATCACCGATCCGGAGAATAAGATGACGGTGGAGCAGTGGGAGATTAAGAAGTCGTATGCGGATGATGCAGCGAGGTTGACTGAAGCCCTGCTTGGAGAGGCGGGAGATAGACGACGGACGACCGATGACGGACGACCGATGGAGGATAAGGGAGGTTTGGAGGTTGTGAATACGACAAGCTGGAAGCGGAGTGAGATGGTGTTTCTGAGCCGGGAGCAGAGTTCTGCGGGAGACGTGGTGAAGGATGCAAATGGTAAGGTATTGAGCAGCCAGCGGATGGCGGATGGCGAACTGGCAGTTTTGGGGCTTGAAGCGGATCCGTTTTCATCCGCATCTTTTACGATAGAAAAAGGAACTGTTAAACCTGCGGGATCGGTTGTCATTTCGAAGAATACTATCAGTAATAACCTGATTGAATGCGAGATCGGTGCCAACCATGGAGACATTATCAGTCTGATTGATAAACGGACCGGCAAAAACCTGGCTGATGTATCAGGAGGCCAGGGGTTGAACCGCTACCTCTTTTTTGAAGGGAACGACCTGGCAGGACTTAAGACGAATGGTTCCGTAAACATCAGGATAAAAGAGAATGGTCCTTTGGTTGGCGCTCTGGAAATCACCTCCCAGGCACCCGGTTGCAACGGCCTCGTAACAGAGGTTTGGCTTGCACATAATGCTGATTATCTTGTTATTATTAACATCGTTGATAAAAAGCGGGCACCCATGCCGGATAAGATCGGCGATTGGTTCCTGGCGCAGAACAAGAATAAGGAGAGTGTGAATTTCGGATTTCCATTTGCAGTTCCCGGAGGGACCATGCGGCTTGATCTTCCTCTGGGTCAGATGATTCCGTGGATCGACCAGATCCCGAGCGCCTGCAAGAACTGGTATACCGTGGGCAGATGGGCAGATGTTTCCAATGATCAGTTCGGGGTGACCTGGGTTACGCTGGACGCACCGCTGTTGCAGGTGGGTGAATTATCAGCGCGGCTGATCGGATCGCAGAACAACCCGGAAGCCTGGCGGAAAACCGTTGAACCGACGCAGACGCTGTACTCCTGGGCGATGAACAACCATTGGGGAACCAATTACCGTCAGTATCAGGAGGGTATTGTTACATTCCGCTATGTCCTGAAACCGCATGATGTGTTCGATGCAACCGTAGCTAACCGGTTCGCCACCGGCTTGAGTCAACCCCTGTTGGTAAGGCCAGCCGGTGAAACCGCCCTGACAGCTCCGTTTAAACTCATCAGCAAATCGGTTACAGTGATTGCCTGCAAGCCGGCGGATGACGGAAACGGGGTGGTATTAACTCTTTATAACCCAGCGCTAAAACCCGATTCGTTCATCTTGTCGACCGTTAACGGAAGTAAAATCTATCGCTGCGATTCAGGGGAGAACATCCTGGGCGGGCTTCCGGCAACTGTTGAGATGGCCGGACAGGCTGTGATGTCAGTCAGGTTTTAGTGGTCTTTGGTTATGCCGGAGGTGCACTTGTCATCCCTGCGAAGGCGGGGATCGCGATCCTAAAAGCGCGGTAGTCAGTGGAACCGGTCCCCGCTTTCGCGGGGATGACAAGTGCTATTGGCGGAAGGAGGGACGTGGTCCCCGCTTTCGCGGGGATGACAAGTGCTCTGCAGTAAATATTGCTCGGCGGCTGTGTTCCAGAGGCCGTTGTGGCGGGTTACGAGTTCGTGGAGTTCACGGAAAAGGGGATCGGATTTGCCTTTTTCTTCAAAATTCGATATGGCCGTAAGTTCCAGCTCGATATTGGTGTAAATAAGCTTTTTGCCGCCCGGGATATTGGGCAGGTTGAGGGTGGTCGGGATCACGGCATC
>MEOR01000095.1:0-5271 GCA_001769295.1 Bacteroidetes bacterium GWF2_49_14
GATTCCGGACGCTTAACATTCTTCATCGCGTCAAGTGCCAGGTAGATCGAAGCCAGACTCAGCATTCGCTGTTGTTTCCGGGGTGTTTGAAGAATCCCGTTCGAGAACTCAACCACGGGATCATGGATCGCAAAATCAGGAGAATTCCGATGGGTCTCCGAGTAAATCATTGTTCGGGCCCATCCGCTGTAAATCCTGCAAATATCCCACAGCGTGATCTCGGCGCCACCCAGTATGAGCGAGAGGCCGTAATGATCAGCCGGATATATCAATGTGGGCATCCGAAGTTCCTTCAATACGTTATAGAAGCGGTCCAGTCCAAAATCGCGTAACATCAGGACAGCAGGGATATTCAGCGACCTGATCAGGGCCTCTTCGGCAGGAACAGCCCCATCATATTCCTGATTGAAATTTTTAGGGGTAAAGTTTCCGATCGTAATCGGAATATCCGGCACCAGGGTGTTTGGGAGAATTTCACCTGCATTGATCAGTGCCGCGTACAATATCGGCTTGAGTAAACTACCGCTGCTGCGTGGCTGACGGATCACATCCACCATAGGGCTATGCTCTTTTGAGCTGCCTGCCGTGTTTCCAATATAGGCCAGAACTTCACCGGTATTATTGTTCATAACCAGCACGGCCATGTTGTGGATCTGGTTTCCGGAAAGTCTTGCAGCATGGCTATTTACAATCCGCAGAGCAGCATCCTGATAACGGGAATCCAGTGTACTGTTCACCACCTGGCCATGATGTGACCCGCTCATCCAATCGGTAAAATGGGGGGCAATATCGGGCAGCGGCAAGGGCTTATCTGGCAGTTCTTCAGCCAGGGAAAGCTCGAAATTTACCGAATCTATGCGGCCTCTTTTGACCAGCAAGGTAAGCAGTCGGTCGCGCTTATCTCTGAGAGCATCCCGGTTTCTGCCCGGATGCATAAGTGCAGGTGCATTGGGAAGCACGGCAAGGGTAGCAGCTTCTGCCCATGAGAGATCGTGCTCATCGCGCCCAAAATAACGCCAGGAAGCCGCTTCCAGCCCAACCACATTGCCTCCGAAAGGAGCGTGTGAACTGTAAAGCCTGATGATATCATTCTTTGAGCGGGTTAATTCGAGCCTAAGCGCCATAATCATTTCGATCATTTTCTGCCAGAGATTTCTTGGTTTGCTGCCCCTGGCCAGGCGAATCACCTGCATGGTAATAGTCGAGCCGCCGCTGACAATACGCCGGTTTCGGATATTCTGACCAACAGCCCGGCCCAGGGCGAAAGGATTCACTCCGGGATGCTTTCGGAAGTAGCGGTCCTCAAACTCAATCAGGCAGGTCTGGAATTTCTCAGGAACACTATCGCCGCCCCAAAAGCGCCATTGCCCGTCATCCGCAATACGGGCACCCATGAGATTGCCTGTCCGATCGTAAACAACCGTGCTCGTGGGTTCATCAAACAGGGGATTGGGCAGGATCAGCATAAAACCCGTTCCAACCAGCACAACAAATCCCAGGATCAGCCAATGGCGGATCCTGAGCTTTGTTATCCAGCCGGAAATCCGGGACGAAATCATTTGACCACCTGTACCCACTGGCCTTTGATCACTCCGGAAATCCTCCGGTCATACATGTCGCCGCACTGAAGCGCAGGCAAATAGAATCGCCCGGTATAGGCAGCATTGAGCAATACCTCATAGGTAACCGACTGTCCGGGAGCCAGCGTGAAAAAAGTATGAACGCGGTCGTCCCGGATATCGCGGTATTCATAGGAACTTTCAGCGGCAAAACTTTCCTGGTCGGTAACCCTGTAATTGATTATTTCCCAGCCCGAAGGGAAAACCTGCGTAAGCGCCATAGTCTCATAATTTCCATACAGGCCTGGATTATCTATCGTGACCCGTGCTTTAAGGTCCTTCCCCTGCTCCATCCGGCTTACCTCCAGCGGCCTGTTTTGCTGATCGGTATAATCCACTGTCATTTTTAGGTTTGAATAAAATGTCTCCTCATCGCCCATCGCAGGCTGGCCGATTGTGGTAACAGTCGCAAATAGTTTTTCACCTCCTTTATTTATCACGCGGGCGATTGCCGCACCATTCGCAGAAGACAATTTCGTCCGGTAGACCGGCTTTTTCGATTTTACATCATTCTTCCCTGACCCGGTGTCGATAGTAAAATACAGGCCACCCTGGTCCTTACGCTTGCCGGCAAACCCGGCAATCGCATACAGGCAGTAGGCAGCAGTCTGGGTGCTGATCTCACTGTTCTGCATCTCCTGTGCAATCTTTTCAACCAGATCAAACGCAGCTTCTTCCCTCTGCATAAGGACTAATGCATTCAGAATTATACCCTGATCCCGCAGGCTGGACCCGAACGTACTACCAGGAAAGGAGTAGGCACTTACCTGGTCGGCTCTCAGTTTAAGAATCAGTTTATCAGCGACTTGAGTTCGTCCGATCAGGCAATACGCCGAAGCGAGCATCCAGGAGGCGCTCGTTTCCAGCTCCGGCCGCTCGATCATTCTGTTCATGGCACTCAGGTTGGGCTGTCCGGCCAAAGCCAGGGTAAACAGCCGGTAAGCCTGCTGCAGATCGTAGTCGGGCTGATAGTCGCCCGATCCACCGGGAGCCGATGAGTTCTTGGACTGGTAAGAAACCAGCTTCTTTTTAAAACCGGCTGGCAGGAGGTATCCTTTTTGCTCGGCAAGCAGTAGAAAATGCATGGCATAGGTAGTTCCCCACGAGGAAGTAGTCATGCTTCCCGGCCAAAAACTGAGGCTGCCATCGGGCAGCTGAAACTTGGCAAGTGCCAGTACAGCCGCCGAAATATTGCGCTCAGTTAATTTCTGTTCCTTATCCGATAATTCTGCCAGCTGGCCCAGGCAGAGCTGGGCAAATGCCGATGAAGTGGTTTGTTCAACACAACCGTATGGATAATTAATCA
Organism: Bacteroidetes bacterium GWF2_49_14; assembly: GCA_001769295.1. Taxonomy (GTDB): domain Bacteria; phylum Bacteroidota; class Bacteroidia; order Bacteroidales; family UBA12481; genus UBA12481. The sequence continues at coordinate 2,926 of MEOR01000095.1, forward strand.
GGTACTTGAGATGTTTTTCCAGGTCGAAAGAAGGAAGGGTGGCTACTTCCACAAAACTCTCTACTGTGCCGCCATCCCCTTCGAAGGCAGGTTCCAGCTTCTGTTCCTTCCCGGGCTCAATCACAAATCGTACAACTCTCGAAATCGCCGGGTTTGGATTATGAATAGAAACCTCGATCTCATGAAAGGCCTTTTCCTGACCAGAACTGACCTCTACCCGGATAATGCCTGTGCCAGTTTTGTTTGCTGATCTCAATGAAAAAGTGGTAACGACTTCCCCCATTTTCGGCACCGGCACGCTTTTTTGGACTGAACCAACCGGTTCAAGCGGCCCCTCAACTGAGATCCTGACATCCACATTTTTTATTTTCTCATCAAGGGTGAAGATGTTGACCGGAACATCCACCTGTTCACCGTAGCTGAGTATTCTGGGCAGGGTTGCCAGCACCATTAGAGGCTTCTTAACCTGGGCGGTTGCCTCAGCCGATCCCCAGGCGTTGTTCTTGCCGGCAATTACCATTGCCCGCACGGAGCCCACATAGTTCGGCATCTGTAAGGTGTGCTTGTTCGATCCGCCCTTTTTCAACTCAAATGGACCTATAAAACTGATCACAGGTTTGAACCGGTTGGCTTTCTGATCCGACGGGTTGATCAATCCTCCATCACCCCCTATCGCAAGTACACTTTCGAGCCGCCCGCCGTAAGCCCCTAAAACATCACTGAAATTATCCCATGTCTTTACCCCGAGAGCCTCCTTCATATTAAAGAAAGTCCAGGGATCGGGCGTTTTATATCGGGTGAGATTAAGCAAGCCTTCATCCACTACCGCCAGGGTATAGGTCATCGCTTTGCCGCCCTGCTCGCTGATCTCAACCGTATAATCCTGTTCCGGCCGTATCTCCGCAGGCAGGTTTATTCTGGGTTGTAGCCGGCTGCCGGGGTCTTCCACCATCAGGGGAATCACTCCATACATCCGTATCGGCAGATCGTTCGTACTGTTGGCATGTGGCTGCAGCAAGGTCAGGTAAACATACACGTTTGGAGTCATCTCAGAAGTAATATCCAAACTGATACGGGTCTCGCCCTTTTGGGTTTCAACCCAGCGTGACTCTACAACCCGGGTCCCCGATTCTATGCTCATGAAAGCCCGGGAATTCTCCATGCTTGGAAAAGTGATCTGCGCTTTCTCTCCCGGGTGATAAACCTTTTTATCGGCCGAAAAACTCAGGATAGCAGCACCCGAAGGATTCTCGCGGTCGCTGCGGTCAACCGATGACGGCCAGTCGATATACAAAATCTGCCCGGTACTATGCCCTTTTTCCGTGTCGGATACGATCACCATATATCTTCCCCAATCCGGATAATCCACCCGGAAAGAAAAACTTCCCTTTCCGTTGGGTGCATTAATCACCGTTTCCTGAACCATAAACACATCCTTGCGCCCGATATAAGAGGCCAGATCTTCCTGCGAGGCACCCCACCACCATCTCCATTCGATCTTGTAAACCCTTGCAATCAATCCGTTAGCCTTTACGGGAGCTCCGTCGGGGTTCAGAACAACCACCTGGATGGTGTGATCCTTTCCCGTTTCCAGAGTTTTCCGGGTTTCATCCGAGCCTCCGGTTGAAATCCCCACATACCGCTCGAAGGGTGAGAAAGGCACCGAAATCATATCCGAGCTGAAATCGCCTCCCTGTTCAAAAACCCGGCTGTTGAAAATCGCATTTAACATCCCGGGAGCCTCCTGGTTTGCCAGAAAATTCAAGGGAAACTCTACGTAGCCGTCACCATCCAGGGTTCCGTCAAAAAGTGTCTCCTCATAGGAGCTGAAATCTCTTGACGGATCCTCAAACACGTAGTTGTCATAACCGGCAAACACACTCTTTCCTCTTGTAAACCTAACCTTAACCTCCGCGCGCAGGTTCCCCGCTGATGCGCCATGCAGCCAGGCCGACCGGAAAAGCGCTTTCTGCCCTGGTTTACCGGAGCGCAAGGGACTGTTAGTGAAATCGATATTGATTTTCAGCCGGTTGGGTTTGATGGTCTCCACTTTAACCTGCTTTTCAAAACGCGTTCCGCCAACCTGAACAGCCGCCATCCAGTTTCCCGTTGGATCGCCATCGGCTGTGGGAGTCGGAAAACAATAAAATCCATCCTTTCCTGATGTTTTAACCTGCTTCGAAACCAGCTGGACTTTTGAGTTATACAGCTCGAACACAACAGGTTGATCTGCTGGCAGCAAGTGCTCCCGGTCAAATAAAATAAAGGTCATAAAAAGGGTGTCGCCTGGCCGCCAAACTTCCCTCTCTCCATAAAGAAATCCCTTGATCCCCTTCTTGACCTCAT
>MEOR01000095.1:5325-6034 GCA_001769295.1 Bacteroidetes bacterium GWF2_49_14
GATATCCGGATTGGTTATCCGCAGAGGCCTCAACCAGGTAAGGAACATCACCAAGGGCCACCTCGGCAATACCGTCACCATTGGTAATTCCTTCCCCAAGAACCTGTTGCTGAAAATTATACATCTTCACCATGGCACCCGACATGGGCTTGGCTGTTAATAAGTTCGTCACAACCACCGATAACTTCCGATGATCGTATGATTTAACCAGAATGCCCAGATTGGTAGCTAAAATATTTTTACTGATAAACCGGTCGGGGATATAGTAGGAGACATCGCATGGGTCATCCCGCTTTTCCCAGTTAAAGTCAGCCGGGTAATAATCCTCATAATAATATCCATCGGAATCCCAGTTGGCCAGATACTCCTCATCAAAAGATTCCGGAAGAAAATAGGAAGTAATATCCGCAGTTGGCTGCCCGGTACATTCAGTAACAGCGAATGGCAGGCGAAAACGGATCTCAACCTTGTAGAGTGCCTTCGGATCCTTTTTAACGAGAGGTGTCAGGTCGATGGAAAACACATTCCATTTCGTCAAATCGAGTTCCTTATTCAGGTCAAGACGAATCGTCTTACGGTACACAGGGCGCCCGACACTTTTTATATTATCACTCGTATTCAGCGTATTATATTGAAAGAACTGCGGAATAGTACTGGTGAATATCTTGTATACAATTACATCCACGGCACGCAAACTCACCGCCCGGAA
>MEOR01000096.1:0-2321 GCA_001769295.1 Bacteroidetes bacterium GWF2_49_14
TACCTCCCCTACTTTCTGACTGCCCTGCGCATCCTGGTCGGATGGCATTTTCTGTATGAAGGCCTTGTTAAACTGATGAACCCGGCGTGGAGCGCGAAAATCTACCTGATGGGCTCGAACTGGGTGTTTTCGGATCTTTTTCATAAGATGGCGGATTCGTCAGGAGCCATCGGGGTTGTGGATTTTCTGAATACCTGGGGTTTGATCCTCATCGGACTTTCCTTATTTATCGGGCTTTTAATCCGATGGTCGTCGCTGGCCGGGGCTCTGCTGATGCTGTTTTATTTTGCCGCGTATCCGCCGCTGCCGGGGCACACATTCGGAGCCCTCAACGAGGGGAACTATATCTGGGTAAATAAAACATTAATCGAACTGGCTCTATTGCTGGTGTTTGTGTTTCTGCCGGGAGAGCTTTTCTTTAGCCTCGACCGCCTGATCCGGCGGTGGCGCGAGGAGAAGCCAAGTGCCCCGATTCCGCAGGAGAAGTCGGAAGAGGGTCCGAACCGGCGGCGTGAGGTACTGCGCGACCTGGTTTCGGTGCCGCTGCTGGGGGCTTTTGCCTACGCGGTTTACAAGAAGAAGCGCTGGGACAGTTTCGAGAAAAAGTTCCTCCTGGACCAGATGGATGCCACCTCAGGCGCAACGATCAAGACTTTTGCGCTATCCTCGCTTGCGGACCTGAAAGGGCAGATTCCGAAGGGCAGGATCGGGAACCTCGAGATCAGCCGGATGATAATGGGCGGGAACCTCATCGGGGGCTGGTCGCATGCCCGGGACCTGATCTATGCCGACAAGCTGGTGAAGATGTACCATACCGATGAACGGATCATGATGACCATGCAGCTGGCCGAAAAGTGCGGGATCAATGCGCTGATCACCAACCCTGCGTTGTGCAGGATCATCAATAAGTACTGGCACGAGACCGGCGGCAGGATGCAGTTCATTTCCGACGGCGGCAACTCAAAGGAGTCGATTGAGAAGTCGCTCGAAGGAGGAGCCAGTGCCATCTATTTTCATGGGGGCGTGGCCGACCGGGCTACTAACGAAGGAAAATATGACCTGATTGCCACAAACCTCGAACTGATCCGCTCCTATGGGAAGCCAGCCGGCATTGGGGCGCACCGCCTGGAAACCGTGAAGGGATGCGTGGAGCATGGCATCAGGCCCGATTACTGGGTGAAAACCATGCATCATCATAACTACTGGTCGGCCCGGGTGGACCCGGAGAAACAGTCGACCGTAGATCCGGCCTTCAAGGACAATATTTTCGATTTTTCCCCGCAGGAGACCATCGATTTCATGAACGGCCTGGAGGAGCCCTGGATCGGATTCAAGATCCTCGCCGCCGGCGCCATCCACCCGAATGAGGGCATCCCCTTTGCCTTCAACAACGGAGCCGATTTCATCTGCGTGGGTATGTATGACTTCCAGGTGGTGGAGGATTGTAACATTGTGCTGGACTCGCTCGGTAAGTTGCAACGGAGCAGGCCTTGGCGGGGGTAGTTGCCGGTTACCGGTTGCCGGTTGCCGGTTAGGGGTTCGGGGTATTGGGTTCGAGGTATGGGGTCGCTTTGATGCTGCCCTATACCCCAAACCTAAAACCCCGTACCCCAAATCGTCAATCGTCAATCCTAAATCTTCAATCCCCCTCATCTTCCCAGCCGGATGATCCGTAACCTGTTGTTTACCATGTTGATGGAGTGAGGTAAATACATGGTTTGATCAATATAAAGGTAATCCAGTTTATCGCAGTACTGGATGGTTTCAGGGATCCTGACCATAGGGCCGCAGAAGGCGGCGTTTAATTCGACGAGGTTTTTCAGGTTGCCGATTTCGTCGGGAATTTCAACCAAACTGTTTTTCCCGATCCTCAGGAATCTTAGTGCCGATAATTCTCCAATCGAAGCGGGCAAGGTAACCAGGTTGTTATAACCCAGATGCAGGTTCTCAAGGTTTGTCAGGTTGCCGATTGTGGCCGGCAGGGAATAGAGCTCATTGTATTCCAGATATAATTCTTTGAGCTGGAACAGATCCCCGATCTCTGCCGGAAGTTCAGTCAGCTTATTGTTTTTCAGCGAGATGAACTTCAGTTTGGTGCATTTTCCGATCGATGCCGGAAGTTCCTTCAGCTGGTTACTGCTGATAACCAGTGTTTCAAGGTTTTTAAGATTCCCGATCTCTTCGGGGATTTTCTGCATTTTATTCCTGAATAGGTAGAGAGTTTTCAGATTCGTCAGGGTGCCGATCTCTTTCGGCAGGCTGTCGATCCTCACATTTGATATTTTAAGGGTCGTTACCCCGCGCGGGTTGGCCAGCGCATC
>MEOR01000096.1:2590-29656 GCA_001769295.1 Bacteroidetes bacterium GWF2_49_14
GCCGGTGGGTTTATTGGATTCATCAAGGATGAATTCGACGGTCTGGTCGGAGAATTCACGGATGCGGAAGGTCATTCCTTTGTATGGATCCAGATGTTGTGGTGGTGAGCCAGCGACAATAAGTTGATTATTGCTGATTATCAGACTAATGGTGTTTCCATTTAGCTCATAGGTGCCAACCAGGGTCTTCAGAAAAGCCGGATCTGAGAGTCGCGCATCGGCTTTTCGGACGAAAACGACTTCTTTTTCATCCATACTGGTCCTGATATTTTGAACGGTTCCCTGGGCATCGGTGGTGAACAGGAGCGACCATTTGCCGTTGAGTTCATCATCTTCGGAAACAAACCGGTCGTAATGATAATGATGTAGCGGAAGCATCATGGTGTTGTAATTAAACCACAGCACGCCTCCCCTTTCTTCAATTTTCACAACCCCATAGGCCGCATCTTCAAAGGAGCCTGCGAAATCTTTCAGCGGATGGGACGGCCGTGTGTCGGGAACCCGGTCAACATCAGGCTTGTTCCTGGCTTCCCGGTCGGTGATCTTGTTTTTCTGATAATCTTTCAGGTTTCGCTCGCTCCAGGGTGTAACTTCAAGGTCAAGTAGCTTGTCATACAGGGTATTAGCAATAATTCCCGGTAGAGATCCGGCATGGGCTCCGTTGGTAAAGACTATGATCCCGATGCTATCAACGGGCAAAATGGAGACAATTGAATAGATGCCCCCGATGGCGCCCGTATGCTGGACCCGATAATGGCCTTTGTAACTTGAAGTGCTCCTGCCCATTCCATACATTGAATTCAGATTTTCGAAGTATTTGTCGGGGACGGATGCGGAGAGCCCGGCCGGCTGCAGGGTCTCCCGGAAAACTGCAACGGGGATTACCTGCTGGTTATTAAACCGTCCGTTATGCAGCTGTGCGATCATCCAGTTCGAAAGGTCATTGATACTGGAAATGATCGATCCGCAAGGCCCAACGCCCTGGAATCGGGTATAGAAGGGATAGGGAAGCAGGATTGTGGAATCTCTTTTCTCGTAATACGGAGTCATGAAATCCGGTTGCCTGATCATCTCCTCCGTTACAAACATAGAGTGGCTCATTCCCAGCGGTTTAAACAGCCTTTCGGTGACAAATGCCTCCCAGGTCTGACCCGAGAGGTACTCCACTACCGAACCAGCCGCGGCATACATCAGGTTATTGTACAAATACCCCTGGCGGAACGGGATGCTGGGCTCGAGGTATTTCAACCGGTCGAACAACTCCTGACGGGTGAAGTCGGACCGGTACCAGATATTGTCGTGCCGGGAAATCCCAGTACGGTGCGACAACATATCCCGGATGGTCACGCTTTTGGTCAGTTCATCGGAATAGAACTCAATTCCGGGGATGTATTTTTTTACAGGCAGATCCCAGTCGAGTTTTCCTTCCGTCACCAGCAGACCGATAGCGGTTGCGGTGAATAGTTTGGTGTTGGAGGCGATCTGGAACAGGGTATTTGGCGTTACGGGCAGTTTGTTTTCCAGATTGCGGTATCCGTAACCATTGGCAAACACCAGCTTATCCTTTACCACGATTCCCACGCCGCAGCCGGGGACATTCCAGTCTTTAAGTATCTGGGTTATTGTCACATCTATGCCTTTGAGCTTCTGCTCCACATTGATAGTCTGCGCATGTGCAGAGAGGCTGGTCAGTACGGCCAGGCAGAGGGGGAGGAGGCGGGTTGGTTTCATGGTTGCTGATGGGTCTGGTGCCTGACGAGAAACTTCCGGATGGCATTGGTCGAATGCAGAAAATAGACACCATCGGGCAGATTTACAACTGACAGGCTTGTGGCTGATTTGATATCGGGCAATACTTGTTGCCCGTGTGCATTGTAAACTTTTATGTTTTCCAGTTTACCGGAGAAATTGAGAATATCATTAGCAGGATTTGGAAACGTTACAATAACTTCATTGTCGACAGATTCTTCCAGTATACCGGATCCAGCCGCCGCCATGGTTATCAGGTTTGCAGTGTATGGTGCCAGAGTGAAACTGCCACCGCTCCAGGAGGTGCCTGTTTCCCCGGGGTTGGAATCAGTAACAACATATTGTTTAACAACCGGATAGGTAGCCGTTGACAATTGGAGGCCGTTGAGGGTCAGGGACAAATCAATCTCTTTATCGGTTGGATTTGCGATAAGAATGGCTTTATTTCCTTTACTGTCTTCTCCGGCCAGGGTCCAGATTTTACTACCTCCGGAAGCCTGGGCAAAGACAGGAGTCACCAACTTTTTATTATAGTGGGTCTGCATTCTTGAGCAAAGTTTAAAACCATAGGCTACCGGCTTATAGCCGCCTTCTGCATTTCCCTGAAAAAGGCCCATAACACCTGCGGCGGTGTCGGACCCCATTTCGCCACCACGGTAAATATAGGCTCTTTCTATATCAGCCTGCTGGAATGCAATAAAAGCACCGACATGGTGGGCCGCTCCCATTTGTTTGTTGAACAGGGAGTCCCGTGCAGACGCGGAAAGTGATTGATCATTATCAAAACCCCAGGCATCACAAATTAATTCGGTGTCCTTAAAAAAGCTGTTGTTCCCGCTTCCCCACACTGATGAATAGCTGTTGAACGGAGCTTCCGCCATCAACAGTTTCCGAAAGGCCACTGAGGCATTGTAAAAGTCTTCAATACTATTGCTGAATACATGGAATCCTATCCAATCCGGTTTAAGATTACGTGTTTTTAATTCCTTGAGGAACAGTTCAATCCAAATTTTGACGTTACCGGAAGTTGAATTGCCCAAATGTGTCGACACAGAAGTGTTGAACCCTGGTCCGCCAATTTTCAGCGACGGATAACTCTTTTTCAGGGCGTCGAAAGTACTACACCAGAAATTGTTGAAAGCCAAAGAATCCCGGTCCCAAAACGAATGTTGGGGATATTCGGTCCAGATATCAAGATAGTTCTGAAGTGTATTGGTTTTGCCCCCGAAAGTATTATACCGGTCAACAACTTTCAATCCGGCCTGAATCCAGTTTGCTTCTTCAGTGCTTCTCGGGCCTTTATAGTCATGTTGTCTCGGTATATGGCTGTTTTCTCCACCCAGCCTGAAGAATGGAACGAATCCCCCATCAACCCAATTCTGAAATTGCGCATCACTCTCGGTGAAATGATAATTTCCCGGATCATCCGGGCTGCCGTCCCACTTTGGATAAACCGGAGTGAATTGGTTAATTGGATAGCTGCCGCTAAAAAACATCCGCTCCATGTCCAGCCGGTCATCGAAATAGTCGTTGTTCCGGATGGTTGTAACCCCGATATCCCGGTATCTTGACGTTAGGTCAGGCGCCGGGGACCTGTAATTCGGAGCGGGCCCTGCAATAACCCCAAGCATATGTGGCTTAACCACGGGGTCGGTGATATTTACAGCTCCAATATCAATGGTAATAGTTTCTTTGGACTGTGCCTGAGCAAGTATTACCGAACACAATGCCATTACAAAGAGGGGCAACAATTTTTTCATATCTGTTTTTTTAAACTAACAGGCATGAGGGTCAATTGTTTAAATTGTGATTCAGGTGAATCAGGGAATCGATCAGGATATCAACTTCCTGTCCGGTATTCTGAAGACCGAAACTTACACGGGCCACGCCGGGAAGCCTAAGGTTGGGGAGGACAGACAGCATCCTGCGCTGGAACTTTTCAAGACCGGGCGAAACTCCGAGGATGTGCTTGATAAGAATATGGGCGCAATGGCAGCCATAGCGGGTGCCGATCGCTGAGCGGACAGCGAGCTCACGTGAGATTTGATTGGCCATCTTGCCTTTCAGGCTGAAGACCATGACTCCCGTCTTACGGGCTATTGCAGGGGAATCCGGGTCAGAGATACCGTAGAGATGGAGACCAGGGACGGCAGACAGGCCGGCCAGAGCCCGCCGGATTAGTGCCGATTCTTCCTGAGTGATTATGTCCATTCCAATTCTTTGGACCAGAAGGATCGCCTTGCCCAGTGCGGCGATTCCCCCTGCGTTTTCCTCTCCCGATAAGCGAATCCGCTCCATTTCGGAGGAGTTGAATGTCAGCAGGCCTTTCCTGGTTACCAGAGCGCCGGTGCCGAAGGGTGCATAGATTTTATGAGCGGAAAAGGCGAGGTAATCAATCCCGGCCTGTTCCATTTTCACTTCCCTGTGCGCCACCAGCTGCGCGGCATCCACCAGCAGACGTGCATCATACCGGTGAACGATCCGGCTGATTTCTGTCAGGTCATTGCAGATGCCGAGAACATTGGAGGCGCCGCTGATAGCCACGAGGCGAACCCGTTTTTTACCGAACTGTTCATCCCGGTTGTATGCCTTCAGCAGGTTTTCCAGTTCGTTGAGGTCGATGGATCCTTCATTATCAATGGATAACCGGATGAGTGTTCCACCTGAAAGCATCCGCCAGGGCAGGTCGTTCGAGGAGTGCTCCAGGAGGGTGTTGATCACCACAGGCTCGGTTTCTGGACCGAATTCACGACCGAGACTTTCGGCCGCAAGGTTGATAGCTTCGGTTGTGTTTGAGGTGAAAATCACTTCATATCCGGACTGAGATGCACCGAGAAAGCTTGCGCAAATGCATTTCACCTCTTCAACGATCTGTTTTTTAACCGCTTCGGGCTGGAGCATAGTTTTGCGGAAAGCATCCCAAACAGGTGTGAAGGTGGGCGTGCTTGCACTGTTATCGAGGTTGATATAGGGTTTTGAACCATCAGAAGTTGGAACCTCCATGTCCCTGCCAATCAGGGCTTGACGGAGTTGATCCAGCAGTTGGCGGCCGGTGTATGTCCCAAACTCGTCCTGGTAAAGGATTTCATTGGCGGAAAGGTTTTCCATTCCCTGATCCGCTAGAGCCTCCTGACCCGGCTTTCCTCTTAGCTGAAGCACTTTGGCCAAAGCAATCACGTTTATTATGGCAGGTGTTCCGGGCTCGAATTTATCAGGTCCTTTCGCCCAAAGTACCCAATCCTTCGACATCAGCCGTGTGGTTCCGCCGCCGGTTTCGAAGGGCGCCCCAGCGGGCAGGGCTGATTTTTTGACGGCCAGGGCGGTGAGGCCGATGGCAAGGCCAAAATCATGGCCTGATACACTCTTATAATCTTTTTCACGTAGTTGGGCAGTCAGTTTTACCGCCCGCAGGGGTGTGCAGAAGATGACTGAATAGCGGCTTCCCGGGAGTCCGAGGTATTCAAGAACCGTTTTGCGCGCCTGCTCGTAGAGCCTGGTGGATACTACGGAATTGTGCCCGCTGCCGCGGTGTACGTTGGAGTAGGTTTCGAGGGCAGCATAAATGCACTGCTCAAGTGGGGTAAAGGGGGTCGCGGTCCCCGCTTTCGCGGGGATGACAAGTGCTTTCGCCAACTTTCGTTTAAGGGTCGCGGTCCCCGCTTTCGCGGGGATGACAAGTGCTTTTGCCAACTTTCGTTTAAGGGTCGCGGTCCCCGCTTTCGCGGGGATGACAAGTGCTTCAGGGTTATTCATCGGGGTTTGAGTTATAGGTGAATACATCCTCAAGCGGTGTTTTGAACGTGTGAGCGATCCGGAAGGCCAGTTCCAGTGAGGGTGAGTAGTTTCCTTTTTCGATGGCCACAATGGTTTGCCGGGATACGCCGACGGCATCGGCAAGCTGCTGCTGGGTCATCTCGGTGTTATTAAACCGTAGAACCCGGATGTTGTTTTGAATCTGACTTTTAACCATTTCAGACTCCCTTCCGGTAATAGTAGATTTGGGAAACGTTTTCAACGATCTCAGCTATCAGGCCACTTGCTGCGAAGCCAATGAATATCCAGAAGACGGGCATGCCGACCGCAAGTAGCAGGAACAGAGGGGCGAAACCGATGAAAAAGGCATTATACGAGTTCCTCGTGGCTTTAAGCCGGATCAGTTTATCCCTCTCGTCGGTTACCGGAATGTCCATTTCGCGGGTAGCGATCGCATTGAGAATGTGAAAGATGATGTAAATGATAATACGGGCAATAATGGATACCCCGATGAATATCAGGTAAATAATCCCCCATTGCCGGTAGTCGGTCGTCAGATCGATGAGGCCATTGGCCTGCCGCTGGTAAATGATCCATGCGAAGATTGAGCTTATCAGCAATCCGCTGAAAATGTTTACGATGCTTTGTTTTTCCTGGTAGGGCATGATTGTAGTTTTAGTATGTTCAACTTAACATTGTGTAAAGAATAACGCACACAAAGTAAAATAAAGTTTACATCATGTCCAAATAAATTGACAAGAAAATAAAATTAGTTGCCGGTTACTGGTTGCCGGTTGCCGGTTACTAGTTCGAGGTATGGGGTCCGAGGTTTAAGGTCCGAGGTTTAGGGTCGCCATGATGCGACCTTGTACCCCAAACCTTATACCCCGAATCCAAATTCGTCAATCGTCACTCATCAATCTTCCATCGGTCGTCAGTCATCGGTCGTCAGTCATCCGTCATCTGTCTTTTAACGCAGCGCCGATGGCGGTGGCGTAGGCGGCATGATCGGGATAGATAAAGCTTATGTCGTACATTTCGGCGATAGCGTCGAGGATTCGTTTTCCGATGGAGGTGTTGCTTGCCGTGCCGGTAACCACGATGGTGCTTATGTTGCGGCTTTTGGCGGCGAAAGCGGAGACGGTGCCGATCACCTGGAATACCATGGTGAAAATGCCGAGTGCGATATCTTCAGGGGTGGCATTGTCGGCCAGTTTTCCAAAGTTGGAGGCGGTCATCTCTTTTTTCAGAAATCCGATATCCGCTCCGGCGATATCTCCGATCAGCAGGTCGACCTGACCCTGCCGTCCCCTGGAGGCCATTTCGAAAAGAATATCGAGGTCCGATATTTTGAGCATCGCCTTGGCGAGGCCGAGGATGGTTCCGCCGCCGACGGCGGTTCCGCCAATGTGGTGGATCCGGCCTTTATGGGCTTCCACCAGGGCGGTTCCGGTTCCCAGGTTTGCGATGACCACACCGGTCTTTCCGGAAAGATACATGCCGCCCAGTCCGAGTGCCTGGATCTCCTCAATCTTCGAGGTGGGGATACCGAAAAGGTTGCCTTCAATTCCGGAGGCTCCCACGCCGGTGAGAACGATGTTTTTCACCGAGGCGATCTCCAGTTTGTTTTCCATCAGCATCTTGCCCAACGCTCCTGTTGCGGAGGTTATCGGGTCAAATGCCTTGGTGATCAGGGTTTTGAAACTATTATCAGGATAGATGGCAACACTTTTTGTGGTAGTGCTGCCGATGTCGATGCCGATGACCATGGGGGGGGTAAGTGGTTGGTGGATGGGCCGGCACTAAGGCCGGCCCGTACGATGGCTGGGCTGGCGCTGAGGCCGGCCCGTACTAAAGGGCTGTCATCCCGGCGAAAGCCGGGATGACACCATGTCACGCGTCACGTGTCACGTTCTTCACCGCCTCCTCCAGACTTCCTACAAAGGTTGTATGTCCGTGGCGGTTACTCTCAGAAATGAAATCCCGGATGCTTTTTCGGGTATATTTCGAGAAATCGCCGACGATGGAAAGCCTGATCCGGTAGGTGGAGAATTTCTGCAGGATTTCGCCTGCCATGCCGGTGCTAAGATCGAAGAATTCGGGTGAGATGTTTTCCTCATGCAGGATTACCTTACCGATGCCCTGGAAATAGAGGTCGCCCATGATGTCCAGGGCGTCCTGCGGACTATTGATGATCAGGCCATCGCCGGTAAGTTCAGCGATGGTGGATCCGGCAAGGGAGTGGAGGGTGGTGAGGAAGGACATGGACGGGTTGCTGATTACTGGTTGGTGGTTGGGCCGGCGCTAAGGCCGGCCCGTACTTTTGCCGGTTGCCGGTTAATTGTGGTCACTGGAAAGTGGGAACCACGTCCATGTTGCCGAGCTTCAGTGCAATAAGATATCCGAGCTTGCTTACCGCTGCGGCTTTCGGGTAGTCGATCTTTTCAGGATCGTCGCCCGGGTTGTGCAGGTCGGCGTGGATACCCGAGAAGAAGAAGAAAGCAGGGATACCTTTCTGGATAAAGGTCATGTGGTCACTTCCTCCGGGGGAGTGCTCGTCGTCGTCGATGAGGATCGGAAAATCGGTGACGCCTTTATTCAGATCATTGATAAAGGTTTTAAGTTCCTGTACATATTTTTTATCCGTTACCACATAATGTGCACGGGTCTCCTCATTGCCCTTACCGGTGCGGCCGATCATATCGAGGTTGATATTGAATTTGATCTTCTCTTTCGGGAATAGTCCGCTTTCCAGGAAGTAGGCCGAGCCGAGCAGTCCCATTTCCTCGCCGCTCCATGTGGCAAAGATGACCGTTCTTTTACAGGGGTTCAGGGCCACGGCCTCGGCGATCTCCATTACGCCGGCCGATCCGCTGGCATTGTCATCGGCGCCGTTGCAAACCTTACCCTGCTGGGCGCGCACGTGATCCAGATGCCCGCCCACCACGATATACTCATCCTTCAGGACCGGATCGGTACCGGGTACTACTCCGATCACATTATTGGAAAGCAGGACATCCTCGGTAAGTATTTCCACCTTGCTGTTGAGCGTGATCCCTTCGAGTGCCTGCGGTTTGTAGTTTTTCAGAACATTATCAGGATTGAGATTTGGATTGTTCTTGTTGCCGGCCATAACCAGGTCGAGGAATGCGGGTTTTACCATGTAGGTAGTTGGGAATGAGCCCATCCGGCCAGCCCTCTGGCTGCCTTTATACACGGTTCTTTCCGCAGTAAACGTGCTGTTGGCCTGATCGAAATCCTGGCCCGAGCTGCCATCCAGATCCACCATGATAACAGCTACCGCCCCTTTTGACATGATGCCGCTGAACACTTTCATGCTGTTGCCGCGGCGACCGTTATACCTGTCGTTCACCTCTTTCGGAAGCACCGGTTCGCCGTTCTTCCTGGGAGTACCTGACAGGCAGACCACTATCTTACCGGTGAGGTCGAGATCCTTGAAGTCGTTCCACTTTTGGCCGGGATCTTCAATTCCATAACCAACGTAAACCAACTGAAGGTTTTCGTGGTTCAAGTTGCTGCCCTGCATGATTTTATAGTCCGATTTATGGAGCAACTGTGTTTCTTTTCCATTGCAGCTGACCGTCCACAGGATCTTATCGTTCCACACGGTGCGGGCAAATGGCAGCCCCTGCATGTAGACCGGTTCTCCGCCTTCAATTGGTACAGCAGGCTGCAGACCGGCTGCCTTAAACTGTGAAGCCACGTAATTCGCGGCAATCGCGTACTCGGGCGTGGTTGAAACCCGGCCGTTCATATAGTCGGAGGCCAGGAAGAAGATGTGATTCCTTAGTTCGGCTTCGGTGATGGAACTGAGGCCTTTGTCGGTTTGCTGTGCACAAAGTGTGCCGCCGAGGAGGAGGAGGGGGAGGAGGAGTGGTTTCATGTAGATGGTGTTTTAGTTGCTTGTTATTGGTTACTCTGATGTCATTCCGGTGAAAGCCGGAATCTCCTGAAAAATGCTCCGAGGCATGGGATTCCGGCCTGCGCCGGAATGACACGCATCACGCGTCACGCATCACGTTTCACGCGTCACGGGCGCACGCCGTGCGCCCCTACAACCGGGCATTTATCAATTTTTCTATGGTCTCATAAAACCCTTCTTCCTCTCCGGTAAACCGGTAGAGGATAACACCTTCCGGACTGAGAAGCAGTTTGGTTGGGAATCCCTGGACGTTGTATTTCAGAACCCAGTCTTCGGCGCCTTTACCTGCAAATACGTTCTTCCAGTTGAGCTTATGAGTTTCAATGAATTTCTTCCACACTTCGAAGCTCCGGTCCTGGGCCACTCCGAGGATCAGCACTTTGCCGGCGTGCTTGTCGCGGAACTCTTTCATCCGTGGCATGCCGGCAATGCAGGGGCCGCACCATGTACCCCAGAAGTCGATGATCACAAATTTACCCCGCATGCTTTTCAATTCAAAAAGGGTGCTGTCGGGGGTCAGCCGGGTAATGATCTCCGGGGCCACCATCCCGACCTGCGTCGATTTATATCCCTTAACCCGATCAGAGAGCCCGATGTACCAGGAGGTGGAAAAGTATTTTTTGTCCACTTTTTTCAGCAGCCGGTCGACTTCCTCCATCGAAATCTGAGAGCGGATGACCATGTCGTTGAGCAGCCATACACCCGCCATGGAAGAGACACTTTTTTCCAGGAACTTTAGACGTAATTTCTGAGCCTTTTCATCCAGAACTTTTTTCTCTTTTTCCAGCTTCGCCTTTACCTCCGGGGGCATGGAATCCTTTTCATAATCGAAACGGAGATCAATATTGACAGAGGCATTCAGCAGCGGGAAGAGTCCCTGGTGCAATCCGGCGAGGATGTCGTTTTCTCCTCCGTCGTAAGCATAGGCATCAGCAAAATCGGAGATCTCCCCTTTTACCCTGATGTTCGCTCCGGGATAAAGTATCAGCCAGATATTCATGGATTTGACCGGATAATATCCTCCGCTTTTCGCGGTTTTCATCAGGCGCTTGTCGGTAATGAACATCCGGGCCACGGTGGGTTCTGTGATTTCGGACCTGGCTGAAAAGGAGCCATTGGTTATCTCCACCGCAATCTTGTTGTATTCAATAGAAGCCTTGGCGTCTGTAATGTTTTTCAGACTTCCGGTTACCATAAATTCATTGGGGTTCTGGGCGAGCAGGGTAGCGCTCGTCAGTAAAATTCCGATAAGGATTAATTGGTTTTTCATTATTTAAACCACCAATATTCACAAATAAACTCTCACAAATGTGCACAAAAAATGGGTTGCCGGTTGCCGACAAGGGATTCGAGGTATGGGGTCCGGGGTTTAGGGTCGCTTTGATGCGACCTTGTGCCCCAAACCATAAACCCCGAACCCCAAATGGAAGAATTTATATGGGAGTTCACAGGTGGTCAACAACCCACCGTATCTCCGGATCCACCCCGTTGATCCGGTCCTGAAGAGTGGGTTTGATCTCAACATCAGGCATAACTCCGCGGCCTGGGAGCCCCGAATGGTAATGAGGCTGGATGTGGGCAAGGCCAAAGGTGAACCACAGATTGGATTCGGGCAATTTTATCAGGGCCATTTTTCCGGCCACGGTTCCATTGGCGGAACCCCCGGTTTCTTCGCCGACGAAAGTCCCCCGGTCGATGCCTTTAAGGTTGGAGGCCAGGGTTGCGGCAGCGGAGAAGGTTCCGCCATTGATTACGACGTAAAGATCTCCCCTGAAGCGCTTCTTTTTCGGCCTGGCCGAATCCGATTCGGGGAATGATGCATAATATTTCTGGTCGTCGCCCTGCTGTGTCATCAGCAGCAACATACCTTTCTGTAGCAACTGCATCGGATACCCAACAGCCAGGATCATATTGATCAACAAGGGATTGCCCCTGAAATAACGATATTTGGTGATACTGTTTTTAGACACTACTTCCGCTTTGTCATGGAAAATGAAGCCGGTGTCGGTGAGATAGGAAAACAGGCAGGCGGCATCCGGGGCGTTTCCGCCCGGATTGTCCCTGATATCCAGGATCAGGGTTTCGGTTTTCAGTGAATCGAGCATTCGGAAACATTTCCGGTAGTAATCCGTATAGGCCCCGTTAGAAAAATCCCTGACGGTAAGGATGGCGATGCTGCTGTCGGGACTGGTGAAGGTGAGGTTCTTGCTCCAGGTTTTGGTTTGAGGGTCATATCCCTGTTCCTCAGCTTTTTCGCGGGCCATCTCCCGGACGGGTTTTTCAGCAGTCCTCTGCTCCTTGCTTTTTAGGTTTTCCAGAGAGATTTTCCGTTCCGGCCTTGTCAGGGTTACCTTGCTGAGGGTGTCGTTAAATTTCAAAACACAATTCAGCGTGTCGGCCATTCCCCGGTAATAATAATAGTACAATGGAAACCAGGTTCCCAGTTTTCGTTCTCTGAATGTCGTATTAAACCCGTCGGATGGAATCGCCGGCCGGTATTTCGATATCAGCCAGTCCGGATCTATTCCGTTAACCGTCACCACTTCGGTTCCGGGTTTAATGCCTTTGTTCCCTGAGATGTTTCGCGTGATGTAAAGCTTATCATTGAATTTTTCAAATTCATACTGGCTGAGCGGTGAACTTCCGGAAGCCAGCTTGATTTTTTGGCTGAAGGAGAGGTTGGCTTCCAGTGGCTGCAGAAGGGCATGCCCCTGCCCGACAGCAGCAATCACCGGAGCCAGCCAGAAATAAAATTCATTGCTGGTCATCGGGGTTGTTAATTCCGATTTCAGGCTGTCGAATTTGAAATCCAGCACTTCTTTCGGGGTGTACTCATAGAGCCGGGGATGGAGTGTCTGAAGTTTATGGTACGCGAAGTCAACATCAGATTTAAGCTTATCCGGATTCCGCAGGGTGGTGAGGTTGCGTGTGGGGTACTTATGGGAGATGCAGCTGCCAAGAGTTAAAAATATCAGGAAGAAGGCTACGGTATGGCGCATGTCTGGTGCTGGTTTTATCGGGTATCAGGTATCAGGATATGGGTAAGGGGCTCTCCGGTGTCATCCTGACGAAAGTCAGGATCTCCCGCCAGCTGCTCCGAGACTGGGGATCCCGGCCTTCGCCGGGATGACACCCTCGGAGAGCCCCGTTCCCAATAACTGATACCCGGTACCCGATACCCAAAATCGTCAATCATCAATTCCCGGTCATCGGTCATCCGTCGTCCGTCATCCGTCGTTCACAGCTTCGCCACTTCAGTCCCATAAAACGGACTGATCTGCAACCCGATTGCTGCGGCCGGGATGCCAGCAAACGGGTTAGTGGATTGAGGGAGTTGAAGATAGGTGTGTACAGCAAATAAAACAATGATTTTGCCGGGAAACAGAAGAAATTTGCCAAATGGTAAATGTGCCAATTGATCAATGTGCTAATGTGCCAATTTGCCAATGTGTCAATTTGGTAATGCGGTAATTATTAACTTCGGGCACAACCTAAGTATCTGAATTAAAGACAAGCTATGAAACCATTAACACTATTTTCGACCCTGATCACAGGGCTGCTTCTATCGGCCTGCGGGCCGCAGGGCAATGATTACCATGTTTCTGTTACCGGGAATGATTCGAACACCGGAACCGCGAAGGCACCGTTCAAAACCATTTCTGCGGCGGCAGCCATTGCGCAGCCGGGTGATGCGGTTATTGTTCACGAAGGTATTTACCGGGAACGAATCGATCCTCCCCGCGGAGGGAATTCAGATCAGGAAAGGATAACTTACCGTGCAGCGGATGGTGAGAACGTAACGGTAAAGGGATCAGAGGTGATCACCGGTTGGGAAAAGGTACAGGAAGATACGTGGAAAGCGGTTGTGACGAACAGTTTGTTCGGGGATTTCAATCCCTTCCTCGACCTAATCCAGGGAGACTGGTTTGAGCCGCTGGGACGGCCGCATCATACAGCTGCCGTTTATCTCGACGGGCATTGGCTGACCGAAGCACCCCTTGCCGACAGCGTAATGAAGCCTGTTGGAAAGACTCCGCTCTGGTTTGCCGTTTCGGATACAATTAAGGAGGGGACGACCACGGTGTGGGCTCAGTTCCCGGGAGTTGATCCGAATACCCGTGTGGTGGAGATCAACGTGCGGAAGGCGGTTTTTTATCCGGAGAAGACAGGCATCAACTATATAACCATCAAGGGATTCACGATGGAACAGGCGGCTACAAACTGGGCGCCTCCAACGGCTGAACAGGTGGGACTGATCGGCACCAACTGGAGCAAGGGTTGGATCATCGAAAATAATACCGTCAGGTATTCGGCCTGTTCGGGAATCGCGCTGGGCAAGCATGGAGATGAATTTGACAATACTTCCGCGAACTCGGCCGAAGGCTACGTGAAAACCATCGAAAGGGCCACCGCGCGCGGCTGGTCACCGGAGAATATCGGGCATCATATTGTAAGAAACAACCATATATCACATTGTGAACAAACGGGTGTTGTCGGGAGCATGGGCTGCACTTTCAGCGTGGTAACCGGAAACGAGATCCATGATATTCACATCCGGCAACTCTTCACCGGGGCCGAGATGGCCGGGATCAAGTTCCACGGTGCGGTTGATGCAGTCATCGGCAATAACCATATTTACAGATGCAACCGGGGACTCTGGCTCGACTGGATGGCACAGGGGACCCGGGTAACCAACAACCTGTTTCATGATAACGGTCCAAGCGAGGATATTTTCCTTGAAGTCAACCACGGTCCGGCCCTGATAGACAACAACCTGTTCCTTTCGAAAAATGCACTGCTGATCAATTCGCAGGGTGCCGCTTTTTCACATAATATAATTGCCGGCGGGATTTATGTTTACGCCGGGGAACAGCGGCTCACCCCGCATTTGAAAGCCCATGGTACCGAGGTGCTCGGACTGGCAAAAAATGAGAGTGGAGACGATCGTTTTTACAATAATATCCTGATCGGACCGGCAAACCTGGGGCAGTATGACAAAACCATATTGCCTGTATGGATGGACGGGAATGTTTACTTGAATGGTGCGCTTCCCGGCAAGGCGGAACCTTATCCGCTGGTGCTGGCAGATTATTCTCCGATGCTGAATCTGGTTCAAAAAGCGGATGGCTGGTACCTGGATCTGAAGCTTGATCCTGCCTGGGGCAGCCAGCAGGAGCGGAAAATGGTAACCACGGAATTATTGGGATTTGTCAAAGTCCCCGACCTGCCGTACGAGCAGTTTGACGGTAAGTCTTACCGGCTGGAGACCGATTTTTTTGGCAAAAAACGCGACATCAGGAAACCATTCCCGGGACCGTTCGCTGCAGGGACGTTTGAGGACGGGATGGTTAAGATTTTGAATTGACCGGTAACTGGTAGGGGCAGACCCATGGTCTGCCCGCCTGTTTTTCGTGAAGCGTGACGCGTAACACGTGATGCGTGACGCGTGACGGGAGACAAATGGCTGATGATCAATTACTGTAACGGTTGAAGGAGAACACAACTTTATTGTCAGAAGTATAATTGATATCCAGATCCCATCCGGCATTTTTCGCACGGTCCTGCCAGATGGTCTCAAAAATTTGCTTGTAATCCTCAAAAGAAATTTTGGGTTTAAGGTGCCCGGCATTAAAATACAAATACAAGAACTGGACTTCTAATTGTATTACGGCCCGAGTGTCGGTAAGTATCTCAAGGGTAACGGAGTTTCCTCTTAAATTGGCTTGTTCCCAGCAAAGATACAGGATGAATGCTTTGTGAGGAGGAACGAATGGAACCCAGGTTTTTGCACCGACAAAATATCCCATTCCATCCCGCAGGAGGTTGAGGGCATACTCTTTTCCCAGTTTTTCTTTAATGGGCAGGAACATATTTAATACGATGAAGGACCAGTAGGTCTCTTCTCTTGCCCATGCCTTTTGTTGCTCAGAAACATCAGGGAAATCAGATACGGGAAGTAAGGGCAGTTTATCAAGACGAATGAAAATAGCCTCCAGGTGCTGGAAGTACCATTGTGAGTTTTCAAGTACAAACGAGAAACAATAATTGACTTTTTGATACCGGGTTGACCAGGGTACAATGAATTGAATCCGGTTATCGACCTTAATAATTTCCGGTAATGTCGTCCAGTCTTCAGGTGCTGCCTGGGAGCGTATGCTATCCATAAAGCCTATGAGTATCGGGGTAAAACTATCCCCTAATTCTGCCAGGGGCTTAACTTTATCTTTGGTCAACCGGCCGGTTTTAACAAGGTCTAAGAACTCATTCCAGATATTGATTTCATTTTGCAGTCTATTAAGGGATTCCTTGGCCCGTGGGTTTTCAGGACGGATTTTTAAAGCCTGTTGATAACAGCGTCTTGCTTCGTCTTTGTTGTTCAGTGCGAGGTAGATATCACCGAGGTCGTTCCAGGCAACCACAATGTTCGGGAATGATTGGGTGTAGTACTGATAGAGCAGCAAGGCTTTCTCGGGTTTGTTTTCTTGCATCAGTGCCTGACCGACTTCCAGCAAAACCATGTCGTCATCGACCGTTATTCTTTCCTTAGCAAGTTCGCTGGCAAGGTCAGCGGCGGATGGTTTTTCGAGAAGATCATAAATCCGTTTGGACAGCGGATTTTCAAACTTCGGCTGCATCGTCAAAGCATCCTGACTGATGATTCCGGTAAACCAGAGCTGGGTTACATTTGGCAGAACCTTGTTGGTACTGATTGAGCTTTCATTGGTTACCATATAGAAAACAACCCCCTCCTGTGGCAGCCGGATCAGCCGGGCAAAATAGATACCGTTGCTACCCCCGTTGTCGATCATTTTTGTATTCCTCCGGGAACGTGAAATGTTGCACCCATATCCGAACCAGGAATTTCCGTTATATCCCTCTTCCTGGACCAGTGGAGAAAACATTTTCTGAATGGTTTGCTGGTCCAGAATTGTGTAGTCGGTAAAAGCATTGATCCAAAGAAACATATCATCGAGGGAGGCTTCCAGTCCTCCGTTCGCTTTCAGGTTCCAATAGGGCCCACCGCCAGCCTGTCCGAAATGTTCCTGGAGAGTTCCCCAGCGGTTCCCGTTTTGATAACCGACGGCTATCGTATCTCCTGGCAAAACCGGATAGTGGTAGCCAATCTTTTTTATCCCAATGGGATCAAACAGGTTGATTTTCAGATACTTTTCATAGTCCAGGCCGGATACCTGTTCAATCACAATTCCCAGAATGCTCATCCCGACATTCGTATAGACCGCTTTTTCGCCCGGCTTAAAGGCCAGTGGCTCTTCAAAGGCTCTTTTAAGGAATTCTTCCGTGCCTATTTTCGCATAGTCGCCTCCATCCTCATTCAGAAATTCATGAAATCCCGATGAGTGGGTAAGAAGCTGATGGAGGGTAATGTCTGCCTTGTCGGCAGGAACTGCCGGAAAGAACTTTTTCAGCGGGTCGCCGGTGGTTATTTTATTCTGTTCCACCAGCTTCATGATTGCAGCAGCCGTAAAAGCTTTGGTTATGCTGCCCATCGAGGCCAGAGTGCCCGGGGTGAAGGGGACCTTCTTTTCACGGTCGGCCCAGCCATATCCCTTACTGAAAACCTTCCTGCCATCTTGTACAATCAGAAGGCCTCCTGAGAAGTTTTTCTCCAATGCCAGCTGTGCAAGGTAATTGTCTATCAGTTTACCGGTTTCGGGG
Organism: Bacteroidetes bacterium GWF2_49_14; assembly: GCA_001769295.1. GTDB lineage: Bacteria > Bacteroidota > Bacteroidia > Bacteroidales > UBA12481 > UBA12481. The sequence goes on from MEOR01000096.1 coordinate 19,713, forward strand.
GTCTGGCCTGAGACCGTTATCATCAGGCAAAGGGCGAGTGAGAGCAGGATGAGTTTTTTCATAGGTACTGTCCATCAGGTAAAGGTTGTCGGGTAACGGGTATCCAGATTTCTTCTTCCGAATACGGACCCTCGTTTTTATATTTGTTTCCCAGGATTTCGAAGTGCGGCCGGTCGTCAAGCAGGTAACCGGAGGCTGGAAGCCAGGTTCCGAAAATGTAACCGAAGATTTGAGGACTGTCGCTGGCCGGTCCTTTATAGACGAACACGGCATACCTTCCGGCAGGGATGGTCAGGGTTTCCATTCCAACCGGTACGCCCGTAAGATCAGGAACCTCAACTCCCGCCCATTTTTCGAAGAGAGTATCAGGGTTGAATGGGTTAAAATATTGAGGATCATATAATTGTAAAGAAAACAAGTCCGAGCTGACTCTGTTGGGAATCTCATTCCTGCGGGGCATGAAGGATTGCCACAGTTCGCGGGTCCGGTTGGCGGATATCGACATCGTGAGGCGGTTGCCGACGATGATTTTTTTGGGTATCTCAGTTATTTGTGGGGTCATGCTGGTTGTTGGTTAGGCCGGCGCTAAAGCCGGCCCGTACTGTCATTCCGGCGAAGGCCGGAATCTCATGCCTAGGAGCACTAGCAGGGAGATCCCGGTTTTCACCGGGATGACCAAGGAAGAGGGGAAAGTTGGCACCCGGTCCCCGCTTTCGCGGGGATGACAAGTGCAACAGGGTAACTCTAGTGCGTTGTCATCCCCGCGAAAGCGGGGACCGCGTCCCACGTCATGATACCTCCTTAGTATGCGCAGCGCACGCAGCGTATTCCACCGGCTCGGCTTTCCGGCGGTTTCCATATCGAAATGGACCTGGCCGGGAATTTTGGCCGGTACGTTCCATGTGCCGTCTTTATTTTGTTTGCCAAGGAGGATTTCAATGGCGGGATCCATCCGGGGATCATGCGGAATCCGGGCAGACTGGAAATAATCGAGAGCCCGCAAAAAATCATACCGCCAGCGGAAAGGGTAGGCCATGCGGAGGAAATCCCCGTGGATGACCTCCCCGGTTCGTTCGGAGAGGAAAAACTTGTGTCTGAGGATAAATTCAACGGAAGATTGCCGGGCTTCCCGTAATTCATCCAGGCGATACAAGTAACCGTTGCGTTCATATTCCTCGATTCCTTCGAGCACCGAGATGGTGGTGTGGAGGGAACTGTGGATGGCGCCCGACCGGTTGGACCGGCAATTGAAGCCGCCGTCGGACATCTTTTGGGAAAGGATGAAATCAATGACCGGCTCCAGTTTTGAAGCATCGATGCCGAAATAGCACGCGTAATGCAGGAACATTCCGTTGATGCATACGTCGCTTTTATCCACGCTTCCAACCGGGTTGATTCCCCCGTCCTTTGCCCGTTCGCAGGTAATTATACGATCGATAATTTCCCGGACAGGCCCAATATCCTGAGATATGCAGAGGTTGCGTAAATCCTGCAGGGTATAGTGTGTGGAAATCCACTTAGGCTGATAGAACTTCATGCCCCAGTGGCCGTCGGGTCGCTGTTTTGAGAGGAATAGTGCTCCCCAGCCTTCAGTGGCAATACGCCTCTGAAGATCAGGCCTGGCCGTATCCAGAAGATCGCGGTGGACCTGGAACTGGATGGATAGGTCGCCGGATAGCAGCCAGCTAAGAGTCTCTTTTTCGTTCATGGGAACGAAGGTAATAAGAAAGACTGTAAGACTGTAAGACTGTAAGACCGAGAGACTAAGAGGCCAAGAGACCAAGAGACGGGGGAATCAGTACGAATGATTCGAACTGGCTTAACTGGCAACTGGTAACCGGCAACCGGCAACTATACCAGTGCTTCTGTGTATTTTACAAAGTTATCGAGAATCGCCTGCCAGCCGGCACGCTGGAGTTCATGCGAATTCTGGTCTTCTGTTTCAAATGACTCGACCACCTCGGTTGTGTTTCCAACAGGAGTGAAGCTTATCGTCAATTTTCGTCCGTCACCCAAGGTGGAATCCAGTTTCTTATGGTGGACCACCTCGTCATAAATGCCCCAAAAATCAAACCCCTCCGAGCCGTCTCTGGCTTCCATCCTGGAGTTAAATTTCCCACCGGCTCTCAGGTCATTGGTTGCATGCCGGGTATGCCAATCATCGGATGCTGCATTCCAGCCGGTAATGTGTTCCGGAGAGGTCCAGCATTTCCAGACGGTTTCAACCGGAGCCTTGATTGTGGCACGAAGGGTGATCGTTACACGTTCCATGTTTTCAGGATTTTTTCTCTGAACAGTTGAACATCCACTGAATGCCGAATTTATCCGTGCAGGATCCATAATAGTCGCCCCAGAACTGATCCTGAGGTTCCTGTACGGCGGATGCGCCGGCGGAAAGGGCCTTGAAGAGTTCATCGGTTTCTTTTCGGGTCTCCGGTTGAAGCATGATGGTAACATTATTCCCCGCTACAAGTTTGAAACCCATGGATTCCGGAGCATCCGTTCCCATGAGTACATGACCGCCCAGGATTGGGAGTTCGATGTGCATGACCAGGTTTTTATCGTCTTCAGAAAGTGCTGGCATTCCTTCCGCAGGAGGAGTGTCGCCTAACCGCATGATTCCGTGGCCGCCGAATTCGCCACCGAAAACCGATTTGTAGAAATTGAATGCTTCCTCCGTGTTCCGGGGGAAATTGAGGTAGGTACTGACTCTTGACATGGTGTGGTTGATAAGTTACAAGTTTAACAACCTTGAGGATTTTTTGTTCAGAGAGTCGGGGGTTGGGACGCGGTCCCCGCTTTCGCGGGGATGACAACGCTCTTGAGGTAACGCTGTGGCACTTGTCATCCCCGCGAAAGCGGGGACCGCGTCCCGGAACCACTATTGTAACTTCTGGCCCAACCGGCTAACCGGCAACCGATTAAGTCTTCGCTGTTTCACTGCTTCCACCGGTTACCGTCGTACTCTGCCTCTGGCACCAGCCTGGGGTTGAGGAGAATTTCCCGGATTTCACCTGACGGCACGTTGATTGTCAGCGAACTGATGCCTGATTTCCAGCAGTTCATTCTTTCGGTGAAGATCTTTTCGGTGCCATCGGAATATTTGATGGTCAGATTGACTGGCAGGGGATAGCCGCCCTTATTGAGTATTTCGACGGTATGGCCGGCGCCTGATTTTCCGACCTTGCCAATGGCGAGATCGGCATATCCGAATTCAAAAAACCAGGGTTTCCAGAACCAGGCCAGATCCTCACCCGCTATGGTGTTAAAGGTGTTGAAAAGGTCGTATGGAGTGGGATGGAGTCCTTTCCATCGGGTCAGAAATTCCGAAATCCCGCGGGTGAACTTATCTGCGCCCAGATAATCGTGCAACACAAAGAAAGCGGCAGTGGGCTTCAGGTAGGTTACAAAACCATAGGTAAAATCCCCCAGTTTGTATGACATATCCATGATCGGAATGTCCACTGCCTGGTATCCGGCATCCTCGCTGTATTTGGAGGTCAGCATCTGGAAAAAATTCAGGTCCTTGTCGCCAGCCTGATCGCAAAAGGCCAGAAAGCCTATCAGGGTAAAAATGCCTTCGTCGATCCATCCGTATTTCTGTTCATTGATCCCGGCATAAAAGGGCAGGTAGGCATGGCCGAGCTCGTGGACTGTTACCATCATGGTTTCCATGGCTTCCTTGTAATCCTGCTGATTGATCATCCCGGGGAACTCCATGCCGCCTGGTCCTCCTTCAAAAAGGGTGATGTTTTCTTCCGGGTAGGCCAGGGCCGGAATTTGCAGTGAATAGTACCGGATGGCTTTTCGGGTTATATCCGGAATCTTGTTGCAGTTGACGGCGGCGGGGCTGTAAACCGAATGGATGCTGACCCGTTTATTGCCGGCAAGAGTGCTCGTTGCATCCCACAGGTACGTGTTGCTTAGTCCGAAAGCAAAATCCATCTGGTTGATCAGCTGATATTTCCAGGTATGTTTTTTTGCCGGTCTGGTGATCTTTCCCTCCGCCCGGTCGGCCCCGGTAATGACCCGGATAACGGAATCCGACTTTGACGCGGCCTCTATTCTTTTTAAAAATTTATCCTGATAGATTTCGTCTCCGTTCATCAGGGAGCCCGAGGACCATACGGTAAAGGATGCCGGTACTATGATCTCAACCTGATAATCAGAATAATCGCTGTAAAATTCGGCCTGACCGGTATGCCCGGCTGTGTTCCATCCTTCGATATCGTCATACACGCAGAGTTTGGGGTACCAGTAAGCGATAAAGAAATTGGTTTTCTGATAGGTGCCCTGGCGTTTGGCGATCGTTTCGGGCATCTTTTGTTTCCACTGAATCTCGATGGATATTTTGCTATCAGGAGCCATTTTAGTGGGCAACGGAAATCCGAAAATGGTGGAGAAGGAGCGGAATCTCTCCGGCGAAACGGTTATCCCTCCAGCTTTTACCGAGAGAATCTCAACCCCGTCGTGCAGATTGGCTGCCTCGATGTCTGAATCCTTTGCCGTACCCTTTTTATAAAGGTTCTGGTATAGATTGAAGTACAGCTGACCGAGAGAATCCCTGCTATTGTTTTCATAGGTGATGGTTTCCGTTCCGGACAGCATCTTTGAGCCGGGATCAAATTCAGCCTTTATAACATATTCGGCGCGGTTCTGGAAATAGTCTGGACCGGGCCTGCCGTCGGTACTTCTCGTTCCGGATTGCAGAGCTGTTTGGATCTCGCGGGGCTGGTAAAGGGGGCGGCTCGTTTGAGCAGAGAGGAAGCCTGAAAGGAGGAGGAGGAGGAAAAACAGGAGCTTTTTCATGGTGGCTGATTTTGTGTAAAACGGATGAGGGGAGGTGGAGGTTACAGGGGAGACGAAGAGACTTTAAGACCAAGAGACCAAGAGACTACGGGACTGGTCTCTATTTCGCGTCACGCGTCACCGGCCCGATTTACGGATAGCGGGGATGTGTTTACGGATGGGCGGATGTTGATCAGGTATACTCCCAGGAGGATGAGCGCCATGCTTCCCAAATGAAGCAGGGTGACCTTCTCGCCATCGAGTATTCCCCAGCCGATGGCAAAAACCGGGATAATGTAGGTTACGGAGGAAGCGAATACGGCCGAAGTATAGCGGATCAGGCTGTTCATCAGCAGCATGGCCAGAGCAGTGCCGACGATGCCCAGTGTAACCAGGGCCAGCAGGTGCCTGGGCCAGCCCGGACTGGCGAGGACGGGCTGAAAGTCTGTGGTGAGCAGATAAATCAGGGCAAACGGCCAAAGAAACATAAACGACAGGGAGGTGATCTGAATGCCGGTCAGATGGGTGAGTGTCGATTTGATTACGTTGACATTGGTACCATACATCAGAGTGGCCAGTACGATGAAGAGGGCATAGGTATTAATGCTGCGGAGCGTCACCCCTTCCCCGATTGAGACAAGCCAAACGGCACCGGCGAGGCCCAGCATCAGGCCCAGCACCTGTTTCCATCCGGTTCGTGTTTTGAAAAAGAGGATTCCCACGATCAGGGTAAAAACCGGGGTCAATGAGTTCAGCATACCGGCAACGGCGCTGTCGACCCGCGTTTGAGCCCGGGTAAAAAGAAAGGCGGGAATGAAACTGCCGATGAAACCTGCCACCAGCAAACTTTTAATGTCCTTTCGCTTCAGATACTTCAGGTTTTTTATTGCGAGCGGAAGGAGGAAGAGGGAAGCCAAAAGGATCCGGATTGCTGCAGCCTGGTTGGGTGAGAAGCTTTTAAGCCCGATTTTCATCAGGATAAAGGAACTGCCCCAGACCAATGCCAGCAATAGAATAATTGAATACTGGAAACTACGTCTGGTCCAGATCATTTTTTAAGGGATCGCCGGTGATTTACTCTTTGACAGCCCGAAGGTAGGTTATTTTCTGAACGCCTCGCGAATCGTAAAAAATGGTCACCTCTTTACCGTTTACCGCTACCATCTCGGGGGTTATAAAATAGTCAAAAGCAACCTCAATTCCTTCCTTGTCAGTAACCGTGACCAGATCGGGCAGGTCGCCGGCCGTTGTGGCTGTGCATCGTCCCAGTGTTCCGGTGATAATCTTCCAGGACGGATCTTTCTCCGGAGCGTACTCACCGAGAAGTGATTTTCCTTTGTAAAGGATGTCGAACATATTGTTTTCGATCTCACTCAGATAATAAATCACGGCATATTTTCCCTTGAACGTATTCAATTTTGCTGCGTCAACTCCGATGGATTCGGCATTCAGGTCAAAATCAACTTCGTAGTTCCGTTCGGGGAATTCAACCGTAACCACAAACATCGGGTATCCGCTGTCCTCAATCCGCATAATTCTACCGAATTCACGGTTTTCAGCGTGGCCCGGTTCGCGGTCCTCTCCCTGAGAACCTGCTTCTGCAGCCCTGACGCTGCCGCCGCATTCGTCCTGTTCGGTCATGCCATCAACCCATAGTTGTAAGGTACGGATCCTCTCGCGGGTAAGATACTCGAGATAATTCGCCTGGCATAAAGGATGGATACTGCCGTAATATCCCGGCTCGCGGTCGGGGTATTTCATTTTTAGTTCGGCATCCCGGAAGGTGATCCAGATTCGCTGGGAAGCTTTCAGATTTTTAATGAAGGCGGTATCTTCCTTGTAAATAGTCAGTAGTTTCTGGTAAACCTGGTTCAATTCCTTATCGGCTTTCAGAAAGGAATCATGGGCTTCTTTATTCAGGTCCAGCTGAGTCTGGGCAAAGCCGCCCAGAGAAATCAGGCTGATTAAAAGGAACAATAAGATTCTCATGGGTTTGTTTTAATTCAGATGATATAACAGCTTTTGCGGAAAATTGTTCAGCACCCGGTTGTCGTTCCGGATGCATCTATTAACTGGCCATCCTTACTACCTGTTAAATTCCACACGGCTCCATTTATCGGGCATATGGGTGTCGTAGATCCCGTGGCTGTTAAGAACCATGGCCGGATGGGGTTGGATCTCATTGCCGCCGGCGTTAAGTTTCTGGAACCGGCCGAGGAACATCGTCCAGATATCGCCGGGTTGCGGCGGCAATGGACGGCTGTTAGCCAGGAGTTCCAGGCTGCTCCATGGGATGGCAATCTCGAGGCTCCAGCCTTTGTCTACATCACAGTTGTCATTGAGGGTTCCATCGAGCCGGACGGCGGTTTCCAGTCCGGGCATATCGAACCGGGTAAAGGCCCAGCGGATTCCCCGCGGGTTGGTTCCTTTCCAGAAAGTTGCGCCGCTCCGGTCATAGTCGCCGCCAAATGTATAGGCATCCGGCTGATGTACGTCGAACATCGGGATATCGAACCGGCTTCCTTTTGTATATGCATCTTTCCAGATGAAGAACACCTCATATACCGTATTGGCGGCATTTACCTCGAGTTCGTAGTAGCAATCGCCTCCGTCGATGAAGACTTCGAGATCGCTCTCCAGGAAAATGATACTGTCGCGTTCGGTAAGGTGTGCCTCGAGAAAAGGTTCCTCTGCTTTGAAGGCAATGTAAAGATGTGTATCGCTCCAGAGGATGGCAGTCTGGGTATTGAACATGCCGGGATCGCCGGTGACCATGTCGGCGAAACGCTTGCTCCAGCGGGCATTCTGCCAGATCTCTTTTGAGAGGTTTCCGTCGATGGTGAGGGATTCGGTGATTTTCCGGGCGGTATAATCAGGGTAGTTGTTCATGGCAATTATTCAATATTCTTTTTTCGAACCACAATAGGCACAGTAGGTCACAATAGAATGAATATCGTAGAGACGGATAATGATCCGTCTCTACAGGTGTGGTTTTTGAGTGGATTTTGCAAGGTTTTCAGCAACCCGGAATTTCACGATTCTGCTGATGAGATCGAGGGGCATCGGTTTACCGAGCGGAAATTGCACGGAGCCTTTGGCTCCCTTGAATTTTGAGAGTTCCTCCTTAAAAGCGTCTATTCCAGAGGGCACGGGATAAAATCCGATATGGTTCTTGTACCCTGCGAAATGAACCAGGTTCCCGTTCAGCTTAAAGGTTGGCATCTGGTAGCTGATGGCTTCGGTAGCCTCCGGAGCTGCTGCCCGGATGGTTGCGCGGATCTCTTCCAGAATTCCCTGGATTTCCGGCGGAAATCCGAGGATATATTCATCGATGTTTTGTGGCGCTGTCTTCATGGTGAGGGTGAGATTAAATGATTTTCTTAACCCATCGAAATCCTTTGAATGGCACGTATTTAACCGGCAAGTCGAACCATGTGGGGCTCAGGACATAGGAGCGGGAGTTGCTGAAGGCCAGGAAGCTGTGGTGTCCGTGGTAGTGCCCCAGACCGCTGTTGCCGATACCTCCGTAGGGCAGGTTGTGGTTGGCAATATGGAGCAGAACATCATTTATGCATCCTCCGCCTGAAGTTGTGTGGTCCAGAACCTCCCTTCCCCTGGATGGATTTCCGAAATAATAGAGTGCCAGGGGTTTTTCCCTTGAATTGACAAACGAGTATACCTCCTCGATTCGGTCAAAGGTGAGGACCGGCAAAATCGGTCCAAAGATCTCCTCCTGCATGATCGGAAAATCGGGCTGAATATCATCAATAATGGTGGGCGCCATGTAGCGGTCGGCGTGTTCTACCCGGCCTCCATAGATGATCGTGCCGTGAAGAAGCAGTTTCTGAAGCCGCTCCAGGGCGGAATGACTGACGATCCGGGGGTACCAGGGACTTTTATGGACATCCTGGCCGTAGGTCCGGTCAAAATGTGCAATGATTTTCACAAGGAGTTCCTCCTTGACTGACCGGTGGACAAACAGGTAATCGGGTGCGATGCAGGTTTGACCGGCGTTAATGGTCTTTCCCCAGGCGATTTTTTTGGCTGCAATCTCCAGGTTGGCTTCCCGATCCACAATACAGGGGCTTTTTCCGCCCAGTTCCAGGACCAGCGGAGTGAGGCTTTCCGCGGCGGCGCGCATGACCACTTTACCCACGGCGGGGCTGCCCGTGTAAAAGATAAAATCAAAGCGCTGTTCTAAGAGTATGGCGTTGACCTTTCGGCTTCCCTGGACCAGTGATACATAATCGGGCCGGAAGGTATCGCGGATCAACTCTTCCATCACCCCCGCCACATGGGGAGTATAGGGTGATGGCTTGAGCATTGCGCAGCAGCCCGACGAGATGGCACCGATGAGCGGGTTCATGAGGAGCTGAAACGGGTAGTTCCAGGCGGCCAGAACGAGGGCGACCCCTAGCGGTTCATAATAAATCCGGCTTCTGGATGGCAGCAGATGGAAGGGTGTGGGAACCCTTTTTGGCTTTGCCCACCGTTTCAAATGCCGGATATGGTTATCGAGGTCCTGCATAACCATGCTGATTTCGGTCAGGTAAGCCTCCTCCGCGGATTTATGAAGATCCTTCCAAAGGGCTACGGTGATCGGCTTTTCGAATTTTTTGATTGCTGCCTTGAATCTCCGGAGCTGTTCAAGCCTGAAATTCAGGTTTTTAGTCTGATTTGTAGCAAAAAAAGCGCGCTGGCTGTTTAGAGTTTCCCGGATAGTTTGGGCGGAGGTATCTTCCATGACTCAATTTGAAAAGGTTTTTAGTCTGATCTTTAGCAAAACGGGATTACTGTTTTCGCTGATGACATTCATAACGGCTTTGGTTTTTAGGTTCTGTGAAAAGTCGGAATCCTTACCGTGACCGTTAAAGTAATGGATAAAATCAAATGCATTGACAAGGCAGTACAGGTAATTTCCATAAACATTTGATCCAGAGATTCTGACGGAGTCCATGCCGGTTAGATCGTCAACAAATTTGTTATTGTAATTAGGGGTAAAACTGCCATCAGCTTTATCATAGATTGCCAACATCATTTGACCAAATGAATATTGCAAAAGGAATAAATAGCGGTCGGATTCTCCGGCATCAATGATTTTCCGACGTTTCTTAATCAGTTCAAGATCCAGATCATAAGCACTGATCCGTACGTCT
>MEOR01000097.1 GCA_001769295.1 Bacteroidetes bacterium GWF2_49_14
CAAAAATAGCCTATAAAGATACAAAAAAACCCCGGAGGCTGTCCGGGGCTTTTCTGTTATTTGGTAAGTTGATGTTTTTTCAATGCGCGCTTCTCTTGCCATACGTGGAGATCATAAACCAGAGCGGAGGCAACGAAGATCGATGAGTAGGTACCGAAAGCGATACCAAACAGCAGGGCGAATACAAATCCGCGAATAGATGCTCCCCCGAAAAGGAAGATGGCGATCAAAACAACCAGCGTGGTGCCGGCCGTGTTAAGGGTACGGCCCAGGGTTGAGTTGATGGAGTGGCTGATAATATCTCTCCTGTCGCGTTTCCGGAAGAGGGTTGTAAACTCCCTCACCCTGTCGAATACGATTACGGTATCGTTGATAGAATACCCGATAATCGTCAGGATGGCAGCAATAAAGGCCTGGTCAATCTCCATGGAGAAAGGCATGATGCTGTAGAGTATCGAGTAAATACCGAGTACAATGATTGTGTCATGGAAGAGTGCGGCAACACCCCCCAGGCCGAAATGCCAGTTCCTGAACCGGACGAAGATATAGAGGAAGATCCCGATGAGGGCAAAGATAATAGCCAAGAAGGCTGCCCGGACAATATCCGAAGCAACGGTAGGTCCTACCAACTGGCTCGACTGTTTGTTGACGGTATTGAATGTGTTGAAATCCGTTCCCTGAGGCAGATAGGTCTGACATCCCTGGTAAAGGGCCTGGTCGATTTGCGCACTCACATCCGGTGCGTCATTTTTAATCATATACTTTGTGGTGATCTTTACCCGGTCAGGTGAACCAAATGTGGTAATCTGCGGTTGTTCACCCTGGAAAGCAGTTCCGATGGTCTTTGACAGTTCCTGTGTATTCACGGGCTTGTCAAACTGGACGATATAGGTCCGTCCTCCCGTAAAGTCGACCCCCATGTTCAGTCCGCGGGTAGCCAGGGAAATGATGGAAAGCGTCATGAGGACACCGGAGACGATATAGAAAACTTTCCGTTTGTCAAGGAACTTCAGGTCGACATTATGCATGAAGTCAATGGTATACTTGTTACCGAATGCCAGTTTCCTGTCCTTATCCATTATTCTTTCGAAAATGATCCTCGAAATAAAGATTGCGGTGAACAGGGAGGTAAGGATACCGATAACCAGCGTAGTGGCAAAACCCCTGATCGGGCCTGAACCAAAAACATAAAGAATAACACCGGTCAGCAATGTTGTGACGTTACCGTCGATAATAGCCGACATGGCGTGTTTGTAACCCTCCTTGACGGCAAGCTTTATTCCCTTGCCTGACCGGAGCTCCTCACGGATTCGCTCGTAGATGATTACGTTGGCGTCAACGGCCATACCCAGGGTCAGAACAATACCTGCAATACCGGGGAGAGTCAGGACTGCTCCAAGGGAAGCCAGAACCCCAACCAGGAAAAACATGTTAATAATCAGTGCGATATTGGCAACCAAACCGGCCCGGTTGTAATAAAATGCCATATAGAGCAGTACCAGCAGGAATGCGAGGGCGAATGATGCAAGGCCCGATCTGACGGATTCCTCACCGAGTGACGGTCCTACCACATTTTCCGATGTGATTTTTGCCGGGGCATCCATGCGGCCCACATTCAGAATGTTGGCAAGGTCCTGTGCTTCTTCAATGGTCATGCCGCCGCCGGAAATCGAAGAGCGACCACCTGCAATCTCACCGTTAACGGTCGGATAGGAACGGACAGAATTGTCAAGGACAATAGCAATGCTTTTCCCAACATTTTCCTTGGTCAGGCGTTGCCAGATCTTGGCACCTTCGGCATTCATCGAAAGAGAAACTTCAGGCTGGTTGCTTGTGCCGCCGAAGTCGGACCGGGCATTTACAACCATGGCACCGTCAAGTGCCGGTTTGCCTTCCCGGTTGCTGACCTTGATCGCCAGCAAAGCGAACATCTCTTCGTTGCCGTCAATCGGATTGGAGGTCCAGAAGAATTTCATGGTTGTGGGGAAGATCGTCTGGATCTGCGGATTGGCAAAAACCGCATTGACTTTCGCCGTGTCCCTGAAATGCGCATAGCCCACAACAGGTCCCTGCATCAGGTTACCCTCATTGGCATTGGGAAGCAGGATGCCGAACAAAGGATTCTCTTTCTTGAATTCCTCCAGGGACTGATCCTTGGAAGCTTTGGTTGTATCTTTTTCGATCTTGTCCAGCAGGCTGGTCTTTGTGGTATCAGCGGCAGCAGTCTCTGTTGCAGCCGGAGTGGCAGTTGTATCATTGACGGTTGTCGATGCTGCCGTATTCAGGTCCCGCAAACGGGTATTGGCATCATTCATGAAACCATACACCTCGTTATTCTCATAGGTTTCCCAGAACTCAAGCTTTGCAGCAACCTGCAGAAGTTTCCGTACGCGTTCGGGATCGTTGATGCCCGGCAGCTCGATCATAACCCGACCGGCAGTACCCAGTTCCTGGAAGTTCGGCTGGGCTACCCCAAACTGGTCAATACGGGTGCGGAGTATGCGAACCGAGTTTGCAATGGCAATTTTGGTCTCTTCATGAAGAACATTCAACACCTCTTCATTGGTGGAGTTGTACTTGATCCGGTCACGCAGCTCAATTGTATTGAAGATGGCTGCAAGCTTTGCATTCGGATCCGTCTCGTTAAACGCGTTTCCAAATAGCGTAACAAAATCATCCTGGCTTCCGGCGATCTGCCGTTCATGAGCCAGCTGCATGGCCGTTTTGAAAGTATTGTCGTTGGAATTGTTGGCCAGTGAAAGAACCAGGTCGTTCACGGAAACTTCCAGCATGACGTTCATCCCGCCTTTCAGGTCGAGACCCAGGTTGAATTCGCGCTCCTGGCATTCACGATAGGTATACTTTTTCAGCCCGAGGAAATTGTAAACGGTCTCTCCGGCCAGGGAATCCTTGTAGTATGCTTTCAGGGAAGTCAGCTTATCAGGGTTTCCTTTGGCAAGACCTGTAGCATATTCAGTGGCCTTCTTTTCGATCCGTGATGTCACTACCGTGAAGGATAACTGGTAGATGCACACTAATGCCATTAGAATCGCTACCAGCTTGATCGCTCCTTTATTACGCATTTGAATCGGTTTTAATTATTCTTTTTGATACGTTCATTTTTGAACGCGCAAATATAATGGAAATATTTGAAAAAAAAGAGGCAATTCCGCCATGGAACTGCCTCCTCAGAATCGTTCTGTTTCTATCGGATCAGGTCCTCATAGTTCTGTTCAAGAGGCTGCTTCTTCTCAAAATCCCAAAGGGTGGTTTTCCTTACATTGTAAAAGCTGGACCAATAGGTTCTCAATGCACTCATATAGTTGGCAATAGCCCTGTCCTTCTGGGCAAGGGCATCATTGAGCTTGAGCACGTCGACCTTGCCGATCATGAATTTCTGCTTGGTGATGTCGTACCGGGTACGGGAGATGGTATCGGTTTTTGCAGCCAGAAGGAGCTGGTCATCCTGCATGTTAAACTGCATGATGTCCAGATAAACCTGCTGCTCAAAATCAATCTTCTGTTGCTGAACGTTCACCAAAGTGACATCCAGGCTCGACCGTGCCATCTTGACCTGCCCCTTGCGCATTCCCCAGTCAAGAATCGGAACCGTTACCCCGATATTCAGACGCTGGGACTGTTGTGGATCCTTGTACACATTCTGCAGGTCACTGGCACGCTGGGTTAATCCGTAGCTGGCCATCATGTTCGCGTTAAACCTCGAACTCGCCTTGGTTTTGGCCAGATTCTGCTCCGCTTCAAGGATGCTCCGCTCCATGGAGATCATTTCTGGATTATTCTCACGGGCGCGTTGCAGGGCTTCTCCAACATCAACCGTGAGTACCGGTACATCAAGCGAGGTCACAAGCTCAAGATTGATATTGTCGTTAAAGCCCAGAAAAGTCCGAAGGTTGGATTTCCTGACCTCAAGATTTAATTTATCCTTAACCAAATCATCGGTGCTGGTCAGCACGTTCAGCTCCATCTGCATCAGGTCGCCCTGGTCTATCATACCCAACTCAAACCGCCCTTTTGCAATCTGATAGAGGGTATCGTTGTTGGCAACGTTGAACTCCGATGTCTTGACGTTCATCTGTTCCAGAGCCAGGTCGAAAAAGTAGGAAACGGCCCGCTGATTCACATCTTCCATCGAGGAGAGGTACTGCTTCTTGGCCTCCTCATACCGCATCGGCTCGATTTTTTTCTGCCATTTGAACTGGTTGAAGCCGAACAGGGGCTGGCTGAGTCCGATGCTCACCGGTGTCGACATCAGGGTAGCCGGATCGTCATTCAGAAGGTCGAGGCGCCCTAATTCCGAGGCCACAAAAATACGGCCTCCCGTGAGCGGAATATTCTGGCTCGCTTCCAGGCTTATCGAAGAGTTCAGACGGTTGGTGGGTGCATACTTTTCCACCCACTGGCCGCCTTCATAAACCAGACTTTTCGTAATCGCCCTCTGCAGATCTACAATATCGGTCTGTAAAGAAACCGAAGGCAGGTAATTGGCCTGATAGGACCTGTATTGCCAGTAACTGCTGCGGAAGCGGTGCTTGGCGAGCAAGGCCTGAAGGGAGTTTTCCTGGGCAAGCTGAATCACGTCCCCAAGGGTAAGTTTCCGTATCTGGGCTTGCTGGGCATTTATCGACAGGGGCAATAGGAGGCTTAAGGTGAATACAAGAAAGATTGATTTTCTCATGTTGCCATGTTTTATTTGTGGTTTTGAGTTTTACGATGCCCTGAGCGATTCCACCGGGTCCTGCTCCGAGGCGCGCTTGGCAGGCAGATATCCGAAGATGATCCCTACCGCGGCAGATACTCCGAATGCTACCAGCACCGAGAACGGGGTTACAATAGTCAGAATATCAGCAAATTCCATAATGAGCTTTGCCAGAATAAAGCCCAGGATAACACCGATCAGACCTCCTACGATGCTGATAAGGGTAGACTCAGAGAGGAATTGAACAATAATGTCCTTCCTGGAAGCTCCGATAGCCTGCCGGGTTCCGATTTCGCGTATACGCTCCATCACTGACGCCAGCATGATATTCATAATGCCGATCCCGCCTACGATCAATGAAATGCTGGCGATTGCACCCAAAACAATGTTGAAGATGTCCTTGGTGCGCTGCTGCTGCTTTAACAGCAGTTCGGGCACGGTTATTTTAAAGTCGGCAACACCGTTGTGCCGCCGCATCAGCATGCGGGTCAGTATCTCCGTGGTCGACTGAAGGTCTTCAGTCTCTTTCACCTGAATGATAATCTTGTCGAGCTGGTTGTAGTTTGTTTCAACCGAGGTGCCCTGATCGCTGCCTGTGGTCATGGATCGCGCAATGGACATGCCCCTGCCTCCACCGAAAAACCTCATGGAGGTTGACACCTCGCCCATCTTCAGGTTCATGATCGCCCTGTTAAGATACCTCACCAGCATGGTCTTTGAAGGCACAAATACCTGGTCGTTGGTATTGGATATTCCCAAACCGGCTGATGAGGAGGAAACCACCACATCACGTTTCTCCAGTACACCAATGATCCTCAGCCAGTTGTGTCCGACCTTCAGAAACTGGCCGAGCGGATTCTCTGCAGGAAACAGCAGGGTGGCAACGCTGGATCCGATCACACAAACCGACTGGCCGGTCTGTTCATGGATCGGACCGAAAAGGTCTCCCTTTTCCAGGCTCAGGTTAAACAAGGAAAAATAGGAGGGATTCACCCCCATTAGTACGGTCGGTCTCCGGATCTGGTTATGCTGTACAAATGAATTGAGCTGAATTTCAGAACTTACCTGCTTTACAGTAGGCAATATCGATTCGATAGCCCTGACATCCAGAAGATTAAGTCCGGAAGAAAACTTCTTGGACTCTTTCTTGCTGTCCTCCTCTGAAGTGGAAGCTGAGGCCACATCAACGATCGGGGAAATGATAATATTATTTACCCCCACCAGCTTGATCTGGTCAAGGATTTCCTTCTGTGCTCCCTGGCCGATGGCCAGCATGCTGATTACCGCGGCCACGCCGAAGATGATCCCGAGGGCCGTGAGAACCGACTTGAGCTTGTTGGCCATGATGGCCTCCACAGCTATAATGATATCGTGGAAATAACGTCGGAACATGTTATCGGGATTAACGTTGAATGGTTACACTCATGGTTCCGCCGCTCTGGCCGGCCGGTCGGGCTGCTCCGCCGCCCTGCATCATTTTCTGCATCTGTTCCTTCTGCTCTTTGGTCAGGTTCTTCATATCAAAGCCCTGCATTCCCGGCATTCCGCCCTGGCTGTCTCGCTTCATCCGCTCCTCCTGATCCAGGCGAACCTTTTCCATCTCCTCGCGTTTCCGCTTTTCTTCCTCAAGGCGGCGCGTTTTCACCCGTTCATAGATATCGAGGCCCTTAAATTCCCATTCTTCGCCTTTCTCCGGAACAGTCAGGAAAACCTCCTCGCCCGCGGCAAGCCCGTCATTGACAATGATATGATTCTCATTGGCCTCGCCCAGATCAAGGATCTGCCTGACCTTGCTACCGACTTTATAAACATAGGACATCGAATCGTTCGAATGTATTGCCTCCAGCGGCAGGTACTTCACATCGGGATAGCTGTTCGTCTTGATCTGGGTTACCGTGGTCATCCCTGGCCGCAGCGTGGTGTCGGTCTCATTGACCTCAACCACCACCTCAAAAACCTTGGCATCCGAATTGGGGAGTTGTTCCCCGACGTTGGCAACCTCTGTGATTACCCCTGTGTACTGGCGGTCCGGAAATGCATCCACCCCAATTACAACGGGCTGATTGACCCTTACCTTGCTGATATCAATCTCATTGACATAGGTCTTGGTGATCATCTTGGTCAGGTCGGGCAAGGTAGCCACAACGGGATCCCAGAAAGAGATGGATGTTCCTACTTTCCTTTTGGCTCCGCCCCACTCTTTCTTATATATTACCATTCCATCCTGAGGCGCATAAACCGTAAACTGGTCCAGAACCCTTACGATTTCCGCGCGCTGCTGCTGCTGGCGCCTAAGGTTGATTTCCGCCTTGGTCATGGAAGCTTCACTCTGTTCCTTGCGCAGTCCGTAGTTAACCAGCGCCTGTTCATAGGCTCTTTGCGCCTTGTCGAGGTTCATCTCGGCCGAACGGATGGTTGCCGGTGGCTCATACTGGGATTGATCCAGCACGATCTGCCGCTCTTCAACGGCATACTCAAGGTCCTTGATCTGGTTTCGGTAATCGCGGAGGCTCATGGTGGTATCGAGCTGAGTCTGACGGAGGGAGGCTTCGTCACGCTCTATCTGGTCGTCCATATTTTGCAGGGAACTGGTTGCGGCCGTTTTATCCAGGCTGCAGACGAAATCGCCCTTGCGAACCATGGTACCTTCAGGCACCAGGTCAACAATCTTAACTTCATGAACCCTGGAATCCCTCAGACCTTCCGGCCCACGGATATCAACCGACCGAAGGGCGGCGAGTTCACCGGTGGTACTGACCACCACATCAAACACACCGTTCTCCACAACGGCCTTAATCTCTACAGCTTTTTCCCGATTGGTAAGGCTGTATAAAACAATAGCTCCAAGAACTACTACTAGTGCAATTATAAAGATCCAGCGCCTTTTCATAAATGATGATTTTCTTTAAGCAATGATTGTCTTCAGGATAAAATTCGCAATTGCCTGCAAACATACAGTAAGACCGCTGGTCCCAGAAATGATTACATCAGAATTAGGGATATTTAACAATTGTTAACTAATTCAAGAATATCCTTAATATAAGAGTCCGCCAGCTGATCTGCAGCGGTTTTTGTTTCCGCTTCGGCAATAATCCTGATAATAGGTTCCGTATTGGATCGCCGCAGATGTACCCACCCATCGGGCCGGTCTATTTTCAATCCGTCTTCGGTTTGCAACGGATAATTAGCATTCCGGCCAGCCAGCACCTCAATAATACGCTCCACATTGGTCCCGGGCAGCAGATCAATCTTTTTCTTCGACATCTCAAAGGAAGGATAGAGGGCTCTCAATTCTGTCAATTTTAATTTCTGATGGGCCAGGTGGCTCAGAAACAGGGCGATTCCAACCAGGGAATCCCTTCCGAAATGCAACCCCGGAAAAATGACCCCGCCATTACCCTCACCGCCGATTACCGCACCGGTCGACTTCATGCCCCGCACCACATTCACCTCACCCACCGCGGTGGCAAGGTAGCGGCCGCCATGTTTCTCGGTAACCAGCCTCAGGGCCCGGCTCGACGACATATTGGATACCGCGTTCCCGGGTTTGTGTGTCAGAATATAATCAGCCACCGCCACGAGGGTATACTCCTCGCCGAAAAAGCTTCCGTCTTCGCTCATAAAGGCCAGCCTGTCCACATCCGGATCAACCGCAATGCCAAGATCGGCTCCCCGCCTGGTCACCTCGCGGGAAAGATCGGTGAGGTGAGCCGGCAACGGCTCCGGATTATGCGCAAAAAGACCATCAGGATTGCAATTGATTTTGTAAATATGTTTTACTCCCAGGGCCTCCAGAATAGCGGGAACCGCAAAGCCTCCCACTGAATTTACTGCGTCCAGCGCAACCCGGAAGCCTGCATCACCGATCGCCTTGCGGTCGACCTCCGGTAGTTCCAGTATCTTTTTTATGTGAAACGGTAGAAAATCCTTGTTTTGGTAAGATCCCAGCTTATCAGCCGGTGCAAATTCATACATCGTCTGCTCCGCCAGCACCAGTACCTCCTCCCCCTGCGGACCGCTGATAAATTCCCCAAGGTGATTCAGCAGTTTCAGTGCATTCCACTGCCCTGGATTATGGCTTGCAGTAATGATTATGCCTGCAATGGCACTGCTCTCGGGCACGGCCATTTCTACGGTTGGCGTTGTGGCAAGCCCGGCGTTGATCACATCGATGCCGAGCCCCATCAGGGTTGAACAAACCAGGGCATCCACCATCTGACCGGATGTTCGTGCATCCCGCCCCACTACCATGCAGGGCTTGCCGCCCGGGCTGGGGCTGTTATGCAGAGCCCAGGTTCCGAATGCAGCAGTAAAACGCACAATATCAGGAGGGGTAAGGCCATCGCCGGGACGCCCTCCGATAGTGCCCCGGATTCCGGAAATCGATTTAATAAGAGTCATAAGATGATTAATGGGGATGCAAGGTATTGAGTTTTCCTGATAACTTTGCAAAGGCTATTTTTATTTTGTTAACCTTTGCAACCCCAAAATTTACAGCAGTGTACAGAAAACCACTCACCGTTATCAAGAACCCCCGGTCGACCACCATGCGGCTCAACCGCTATATCGCCTCCTCGGGCATCTGCTCAAGGCGCGACGCGGATGATCTCATCAGCAGGGGCGTGGTGCAAATCAATGGGAAAACGGTTACTGAGCTGGGAACCAAGGTCAATCCCGATGACACCGTTAAGGTTAACGGCAAAATCGTCAAAAACGAAAGAAAAGTTTACATCCTTCTCAATAAACCCAAGGACACCCTCACAACCACCGATGACCCGGAGGGCCGACGCACGGTGATGGACCTCATCAGCAGCGCCACCGACCTGCGCGTGTTCCCCGTGGGACGCCTCGACCGAAACACTACCGGCATACTCCTGATCACCAATGACGGCGAATTGGCCGGACGGCTCACCCACCCCAGATACCGGATCCGGAAAATCTACGAAGTGGAAACCGCTCAAAACGTTACCGACGAGATGGTTGAAAAGCTAACAAACGGTATTGAACTCGAGGATGGCCCCATGAAAGTGGACTCCATAAGCTACCTTGATCCCGCATCAAAAAGATTCCTGCAAATCGAAATTCATTCGGGAAAAAACCGGATCGTACGCCGGATGTTCGAACAGCTTGGCATCGAGATACTTAAACTCGACCGGGTTTACTTCGCCGGCCTCAACAAAAAGAACCTGCCCCGCGGAAAATGGAGAATGTTATCGCCAAAAGAAATCGGTTGGCTTAAAATGAATAAATCCTGATCCTCCTGCTATGAAATCCGGCTTCGTAAATATAATCGGCAACCCTAACGTCGGGAAATCTACCCTGATGAATGCCCTGGTCGGGGAACGGCTTTCGGTGATTACTGCCAAATCCCAGACCACCCGGCACCGGATTTTCGGAATTGTGAACGGCGACGATTATCAGATTGTATACTCCGATACCCCCGGACTGATCAAGCCTGCCTATAAACTGCAGGATGCAATGGTCAAGGCCGCCCGATCCGCCCTTTCGGATGCCGATATCCTGTTATATATTACCGACGTTCTGGAAACCAGCGACAAGAATGCCGACATTCTGGAAATCGTTAAAAAGACAAAGGTCCCACTTCTTTTGATTATCAACAAGATAGACCTTAGTAACCAGCAGGAAGTGGAAGCTCTGGTTCTCAAATGGCAGGAGATATTCCCAAAAGCCGAGATCTTTCCATCATCCGCCCTGCTCAAATTCAATCTCGACAACCTCTTTAATCGGATCCTCGAACTTCTGCCTGAGGCACCGCCCTATTTCGACAGGGATCAGCTGACAGACCGGCCGGAACGGTTTTTCGTGACCGAAATCATTCGCGGAGCCATCCTGGAAACCTACCAGAAAGAGGTTCCGTATGCGGTTGAACCAGTTGTGGAAGAATTTAAGGAGAGCGAGGATATCATCCGCATACGAACCGTTATCTACGTGGAACGCGACTCGCAGAAAGGGATCCTGATCGGGCACAAGGGCAGTGCTTTGAAACAGGTCGGAATTCTCGCCCGTAAAGACCTCGAAACCTTCTTCGAGAAAAAAATATTTATTGAGCTCTTTGTCAAGGTAGCCAAGGATTGGAGAAACCGGCCGGATATGCTCAAATCATTCGGTTACGAAATATAACACCAGGAGTATGCCAAATATCGTTGCAATTGTCGGTCGGCCAAATGTCGGAAAATCCACCCTCTTCAACCGGTTGGTTCAATCACGCCAGGCCATCGTGCATGAATCCAGCGGCGTCACCCGCGACCGTCACTACGGCAAAGCGTTCTGGAACGGTCATGAGTTTTCGGTGATCGATACCGGTGGATATATCCGCAATTCCGCTGATATCTTTGAGGCAGAAATCAGAAAACAGGTCCTGCTTGCCATCGAAGAGGCGGATGTGATTGTGTTCGTAACGGATGTGGAATCCGGAATCGCCGACCTTGACCACATGGTAGCCGGCTTCCTGAGAAAAATAAACAAACCGGTTTTCCTGGCAGCCAACAAGGCCGATAATAACACCCGATACTTCGAAGCAAATGAATTTTACAGCCTCGGCCTCGGCCAGGTTTATCCCATCTCTTCCGTCAACGGCAGCGGAACCGGCGATCTGCTCGATGCCGTTGTGGCGACTTTCACAGATAAACCGGAGGAAGAGGCGCCCGACATTCCCAGATTCGCCATCGTGGGCCGCCCGAATGTCGGAAAATCTTCGCTGGTTAATGCCCTGCTCGGCGAGGAGCGTCACATCGTTACCCCGATCTCAGGAACCACACGTGATTCGATCAATACGCGCTACGAAAAGTTCGGGCTGGATTTCTACCTGGTCGACACGGCCGGCGTCCGGAAAAAGGGAAAGGTGACCGATGACATCGAATTCTATTCAGTGATGCGCGCTATCCGCTCCATTGAGAGCAGCGACGTGTGTCTCCTGATGATTGATGCTACGGAAGGAATTAAGGCTCAGGACGTTAACCTCTTCGGGATCATTCAGCGAAACCGGAAGGGAGTGGTGCTACTGGTCAACAAGTGGGACCTGATGGAAAAACAAACCAATTCCACCAAGGAGTTTACCAAAGAAATCCAGGAACGGATCGCCCCTTATACCGATGTTCCCATCCTTTTTGTTTCAGCACTCACCAAACAGCGCGTGCTAAAAGCCCTGGAAACAGCCATTGAGGTTTATGGAAACCGGAAACAGAAGATTGCCACATCGAAACTGAATGAACTCATTCAGGCTGCCATTGAAGCGTATCCGCCACCGGCTGAGAAGGGTAAATTCGTGAAAATCAAGTATGCCACCCAGCTGCCGAATCCATCGCCGGCCTTTGCGCTGTTTTGTAACCTTCCGCAATATGTAAAGGAACCCTATAAAAGGTATATAGAAAACAAAATCCGCGAATCCTTTAACTTTACCGGAGTTCCCATCCAGATCTTTTTCAGGGAAAAATAGACATGAAAACTGACAGACTGAATCTATTCCTCGCAGGATTTCTGATACTGGCTACAGTATCGTGCAAACCGGTTGTTGATTACCCGGACATACCGGAAATCAGTTTTACAGGAGTTGTGGTGAAGGATTCATCGGATGTCCTCGATAATGACGTCAAACGTGTTACCCTTACCTTTCACATGGTCGACGGAAACGGGGACATCGGGCTGGCTACCACCGACACATCCGGACCCTTCAACAAGGACAGCCTCTACTATTACAACCTGTTTATCCAGGAATATAAGGGTGAAAACGGAATCTTTACCGAGGTCCCGGAGCCGGGTGGTCTTAAGCGATTCCGGATTCCCGACATATCCCCTACCGGCCAGAATAAAACATTGATTGCCGACATATCCGTAACCCTCGAGTACCCCTGGTCGGAATTCAATCCGCTCCCTTTCAATGAATTCCGATACCAGTTACACCTGGTCGACCGCGCCCTGAATCACAGCAACACGGATACCACTACCGTTATTGTCTGGTAATTACTTTTCGGGCTGATAAAGGGGCCATTCAATATAAAAGGTGGTGCCTTCGTTCTTTACGGTCTCAAACCAGATATTCCCCTCGGTTCCCTCAACTATCTTCTTGGTTATGGCCAGCCCCAAACCCATGCCTGAACTTTTGGTAGTAAAATTCGGCTCGAAAAGCCGGTCGTGCAGCTCATCCGGAATCCCGCTGCCGTTGTCGGCAATCCTCACAATCACCCGGTGATCCCTTACGTCGATGAAAATATCAACCGTTGGTTCCTTCGTCTCCGGAACCGCCTGGATCGCATTACGCATCAGGTTATTGAAAACCTGAAGCAGCTGCTCGGGATCTGCATACAGTACCACCTCCTGGCCGGATGGCTCAACTTCGTGAAGGGTAACCTTGCAGCTGTCCACGAAAAGGTAGGTCACCTGCCTGAGCTTTGAAACCAGGTCGATCGGCTCAAAGTGAGCCCCGGGCATTTGTGCAAATCGTGAAAACTCACTTGCAATGGATGAGAGGGTATCAATCTGATCAATAAGGGTATTGGTTACCTTGTCAATATGCATATCCAGGTTGGGAGCCTGATCTTTCCATGCTCTTCTGAGATGCTGGACGCTCAGTTTCATCGGGGTGAGCGGATTCTTGATCTCATGAGCAATCTGGCGAGCCATCTCGCGCCAGGCAGTCTCCCGCTCCGAACGGGCCAGTTTCTCGGCACCTGCCTGCAGTTCGTTGACCATGCGGTTGTAATCCCGGACGAGTTTCCCGATCTCATCATCACGCCTGTAATCAATCTCCAGGTTTTTCCTTCCAAACCGCAATCCCGCAAGCTTGGTCTGCAGCTGCTCCAGCGGTTTTGAAACCTGATTTGCCAGAACCACCGCAAAAAAGATACTCAGCATAATCAGGATAAAATAGCCATTGAGCATGGCGACAACCAGGTTTGCGATCTCTCTTCGTATCTCGGTCTGTCTGCTGAAATAGGGAAGATTCAGGTAGCCCAGGAGGATGCCGTCCTGGTTAAGCAGAGGAACATAGGAGGAATAATACCCCAGGCTCTCAATGCTCTCTCTTATTATAAAGCTGGTACGCTGTTGGTTATGGAGTGCATCATAGGCAATCGGATTCATCTTCTTTCCGGCAAGGTAATAATCGAATACCTCCGGCCGGGTTGATACTATCAGGTTCCCTTGCGGGTCGAAAATATTCATGTCCGTATTAAAAACATACGAGAACTTAAGCAGCAGCTCATCAAGACCCCGGTAGGTCTCGTCGTTCCAGTCCCTTGTCAGCACCTGCTCCTTTTCTATCTTATGCTGAAGGTCCGTCAGCAGTGATTCCGTTTTCTCAACGATCAGCTTGGTGGTACTCTCCCGGTACTGCTGGATCACAAAATAGGTCATCCCCCCTCCGATCAGGAGAAAGGAGAAAACCAGGATCGATATCAGGGTAAGCTGAATGCGCTGCTTGAGTCCAAGGCTGCGGACAGAGATCAGGGTCCGGTACTGCAGGACAACATATACCAGGAAATAGATAATAAAAAGAAATACAAATACATAGGAGAAGGTCACCACGTAATCCAGCAACCGCAGTACCGGCCTGCTGATCACCATCTGGTTTTCGCTGTCAATCCGCTTGATCCAATGACGATAGCCATCCCTGACGAAGGTCAGGATTTCGCCGGTCTTGCCCGGATACCCGTCGCTCGTCAGGCTATATCCGAAGTTACCCGACACAGACTGCAATTTTCCATGCTGATATTTGGCATAGGAATAGTTGGTAAACAAGCTGTCATGATTGATTCGTCCTGTCACCAGGAGTTCAGGATATCCCATCTCCTGGGCAACAAGCCTGGAGTCGATATTGATAATCAGGTTGGCGCCATAGGTGCTGTCGGCATTGAAATACCTGTATACACCGAGATAATCTATCAGCCCGTCAAAATTGTCAAGATAATAGAACCCGGCCGTACCGGTCAGCCTGGTCCCGAAACGGTCGCGCATCTCGCCCAGAAAATAGGGAAGGCAGGGCACTTCAAAATTATCGGGTTGTATAAGAATCCGGCTGACTGAATCACAGGTTCGGGCCTGGATCTCATAACGGTTCCAGTATAGGCCGAAATAGCGCTTTTTGAGATAAGAGGTAATGACTGACTGGCTCTCCGAGGGGCTGAGCGCGGGATTAATGACCATTTTGCCGAGCAGCGTATCCTTTTGAATCTCAGGATCGGCCTGGGCAAGCAGCATTTCCGCAATCGGGTCGTGCTCATTGGAAAGCCTGTCGAGGATATCGGGCTGGCTGACAGCTTCTTTGCTGCGGTTGGCCTCATCTGTGATGGCTACCAGATAAGTTGAAATCAGGAAAATGAGGATCACGGCAATGCCATGCGAGAGCCGCTTAACCGGAGTATAATTCAGGTAAACCGATAACACCGCCGTAACATAGAAAAAACCCAGGTCGCCCAGATCCGGGCCGGCATTTCCTGACCGGGCCAGGCCGAAAACCAGGGCGGTGGCCAGCAGGAGGCCGATGACCGCCTGAGGCCAGGTCAGGCGATGCTTCATCTGGCTGACAACGCCATGAACTACCATCAGGTAGGCCATCAGCAGGCCTACCAGGATGATCATATCGGTGACACTTGAGGCGCTGAAAGAAAGGATTCTTGTGATTTCCAGGAAACCGGGCCGCTGGATTAACAGGTACCCTGCCAGCCAGTGGATCAGGAGGAAAAAACCCGCAACCATCAGCCAGCCGGCAACACCCAGGCTCTGAACGAGCCGGGAATCGGTTTTGGAACGGTCAGCACTCAGGGATGCCGGGAATAATCTGAAAACCCGCATGAACCAGTAAGAAAAAAATATCAGGAGAACCGCAGTTACCAGAAACCCACCCCGGGATTCCAGCAGGAACCGGGGATTCTCAAATGGCCTGAAAAGAGGAAGGCTGAAAACGCAATGAGGAAATTCGAGAGCACCAAACAGCCATCGGAGTAAAAATAAATCCGCCGCCAGCGCCAGCAGCCACAAGCCGGATGGCTTGAGACGCTGGCCCACATTCATCAGGTCGCTGAATCCCAGCAGGAGAAAGATGAAAAATAATCCGTAAAACAGAAGGGTTATCCAGTGAAGATTGGACCGGGACACCATTTCATAGCCCGGAACAATGCAAAAACAGTATTCTCCGTGGTCATCATGAATACTTATTGCTCCCGGCACCGGCGGCTCGCTGATCCGGTATGATGGGGGTATATTTTTCCCGATCAGGAATGCCGTACTGACATACTCATTATTGTAGGGGAAAAACTTCTTCAAAAAGGTCATTCCCACAACCTTGAGGGAATCCTGTTCAAATACCCGGCAGAAAACGTTGCAGTTGGGAAGGTTGTAAATCCGGTCCGTCTGGATCCCGGAAAGGTCCGCATCCGACACGACCAGAGAATTGTCCGACCAGAAAAGAACCGAATCGCCGCGGAGAATAAACAAGGCAATTCCATCATTCTCATCGGTATACCTCTTGTAAAACCCGGGGTCATTTGTAGCTGCTCCGGGCCAACCGTCCCTTTTTACCGTTTCAAGAACCACAGCACCGGTTAAGTCAAGCCGGGCAAGTTTTTTGTGAAAGTCACGCTCAATGCCGGCACTATTCAGGCGAACCGGGGTTTTACGATGAGCGATGGGGTCCAGAATAATGGCCGCGAGCAAAAAAAGGAGAGCAAGAAGGGAAAACCGCAGGGCATGCACTAAACTTTTCATCGAAATCTCTTCCGCTGGTTGTGAACTGAGCATGAGAACCGGATTAAGAATAAACCCCCTTGAAGTTACAATTTCCGCGCCAATTTATACTTTCTTTATACTTTTGTTGGAAATAAACCCGATGAGTATCGACCTGCTGACCCGGTTCATTGAAAATGCCCTGGCTGAAGATATCGGCTCCGGCGATCACACCACCCTCTCCTGTATCCCCGAAGAAGCGACCGGAAAGGCTTTCCTTATCGCAAAACAGGACGGGATACTGGCCGGAACCCGGGTCGCCGGAAGGGTTTTTGAGATTTTTGACCCCGGCTTGATGGTCCGGCTTCAAATCCCGGACGGGACCAGGGTTATTCCGGGCGACAAGCCATTTATCGTTTCAGGCAGGCAACGCTCGATTCTTCAAACCGAACGACTGGTTCTCAACATCATTCAGCGGATGAGCGGTATAGCAACGCAAACGGCGCTTTTCGCGGAGAAAGTCAGGGGAACAAATGCCAAAATTCTGGATACCCGGAAAACAACTCCCAATATGCGGTTTCTTGAAAAGGAGGCGGTTCGTATCGGCGGAGGGTTTAATCACAGGATCGGCTTATATGACATGATCCTGATTAAAGACAACCACATTGACTATGCCGGCGGCATCATCCCCGCCATTGAACGAGCCACGGATTACCTGAAAAGAAAGCACCTCGACCTGAAAATTGAGGTTGAAGCACGTTCCCTGCAGGACGTTTCCGAGATAGTAACACAAGGAAGCGTATTTCGCATCCTTCTCGATAATTTCACGCCTGACCGCATCAGTCAGGCCGTTGAAATGATCGGCGGAAGGGTAGAAACAGAAGCATCTGGTGGAATTAACCTTATGAATATCAGGGAATTTGCACTCGCCGGAGTCGATTACATCTCCGTCGGTGCACTGACCCACCAGATCAGCAGCCTCGACTTCAGCCTGAAAGCAATCTCATAATCCGAAATGAGCCTGTTCCGAAACATCAAAACCAGACTCATCCGGCTCCTCCGGTCGGTTAAAAGGTCCGTTATACCCGGCTTTGAAGGACTCACTGTTTTTGAGGTTTCATCATTCTTCTGGAATGGAATGAAAAACGGAGCCCTCACCATGCGGGCTTCCGCCATTGCCTATAATTTCTTCCTGGCCGTTTTTCCGGCAATCATCGTGCTGTTTACACTGATACCCTATATCCCCGTTGAAAACTTCCAGCGGGAGCTCATGAACCTGCTCCATGACCTGATGCCGGCAAATGTTTACGATGCCGTGGAAACCACCATCCAGGAAATCATTACCCGGAAAAGAAATGACCTCCTATCATTTGGCTTTGTTCTGGCGCTATTTTTTGCCACCGGCGGTATTGCCGCCCTGGTGAATTCATTCAATGCCAGCTACCACAACATCGAAAACCGCACCTGGCTGAAAAGGCAGCTGGTATCCATCGTCCTGATTTTCATTTTCTGTATCCTGATATCAATCTCGATTATCCTGATCATCTTCAGCGGCATGGTGATCGATTTTCTCCAGGCCGAAGAGATCCTTACCAATAAATTCCTCATCGCCCTGCTTCACAATGGGAAATGGCTTATCATACTGATATTCACCTTTTTCAGCATCTCATCCCTCTATTACCTTGCACCTGCGAAAAGAAAAGAATTCAAGTTTATCACCCCGGGAAGCATCCTGGCCTCATTCTTCATCATCCTCACATCCGTAGGGTTTTCAGCCTATATCAACAACTTCGGGCAGTACAATAAATTCTACGGTTCCATCGGAACCCTGATCGCATTCCTGATCTGGCTTTTCATTAACTCACTGGTCCTGCTTATCGGATTTGAACTTAATGCCAGCATCAACAATGCACGGAAAACCAAAAACAGACCGGTATTAAAAACTCCGCAGCACCATTGATTACATGTAATGGAGGTACTTGTATACCAGCGTGCGGATTTCATCTGTTTTGCCGTACAGCCTTTCGCTCAGCCCCTGGTCATTGTATGCCCTGAGGCGTGCGATGAAACTGTCGATCGTGCGGCGGGGAAAAATGCCGTCTTTTTCAAAAAATGCTCTCTTTTTCTCCAGAAGCGCAGCGGAGCCATAGCAGCAATCCGGAAGCTTTTCGAGCATCTCCAAACGTTTCTTATTCTCCTCTTTGAAAATATTTACATCAACATACAGGGAATCTGCCTTTTCAAGTCCATTCTCCATTTCCAGGCCACGCAGCCCTGCAACAATTAATCCTGCAAAAAGATGATAAATATCGGCCGATCCATCAGGGCTGCGAATTTCAATGGTTTGCTTGCTGATGCCCTCATATTCCGGACTCTCATCCTGTGGGTTCGCATCCCTCACCATATTGGCCCCGCCAAGCCATCCCAGCGGCACCCTCACCAGTACTGAGCGGTTCCGGTCACCCCAGCAGATATTGGTTGGAGCCTCCTGATGCGGAACCAGCCTGAGATAGGAGGTGGGTATGGTGTTGCCAAAGGCCGTCAGCGCTCCGGCCAATTCCATCAGGCCCGCAATAAACCTGCGCGCAACCGGACTAAGCTGACCCTCTTCGACCATAACGTTTATGCCATCTTTCTCCAGATACATATGTACATGCAATCCCGATCCCGCTTTCCCAACGGTAATTTTAGGCGCAAAGCTGATATTGACTCCATACTTTTCTCCGAGCTGTCGCAAAATCCATTTGGCCAGCACCAGCTGGTTAGCTGCATCTTCAGCATTAACGGGCAAAAACTCAATCTCATGCTGCTCGAAACTCTCGGCATCCGTACTGAAATTTCCAACTTCGCTGTGCCCGTACTTTATCTTGCCGCCGCACTGCGCGATCAGGTCCATCGCCTCCAGCCGGATATACTCATAGTTGCTGAACGGACTGGCGGAATGATACCCTTTCTGGTCCTCCGCGGGATAAAGCTCTTCCTTCTTGCCCTGGACATAATATTCCAGCTCACCCATAGCCTTGAAGGTGAATCCGGTTCTCTCCGTGAAAAGACGGGTGGCTTTGCGGAGGATATACTCCGGAGCCGTTTCAAGCGGCTCCCCTTTGTTGGTATAGAAGGAACAGAGGATATCCAGGGTGGGAACCTCCGCAAAAGGGTTGACAAATGATGTCGAATACCTTGGCACTACATACAGGTCGCTTGAACCCGCCTCGATATAGGAAAACAGGCTACTCCCGTCGACCCGTTCACCTGTGGCCAGCATAACCTCCAGATATTCAATACTGTGGATAACAAAATTCAGGAGCTTAAGCTTTCCGTCCTCAGCTACATACCTGAAATTCAGTCGCTTAATGTTATTCCCAACGACAAACCGGACAATGTCTTTCCTGGTAAAATCCTTGCTGGGCTTCTCCAAAAACCGCTCCAGTAAATTTGCCCGAAATTCAAATTCCTGATCCATTCTATATCGTTTTAAACCCTCATTATTCCTCACAATTCCTCACAACACCTCACCAACTTGCTCCGGTCATCACGGGCGTCCGCAGGACGCCCCTACCGTACATCCCCCAATCGCTCGCGGATTGCCTTGATTTTTGCTTCCGCATCCGCTTTTTTACTCTTTTCGATTTCAACCACCTGCGGAGGAGCACTTTGAACGAACCGCTCATTGGACAACTTTTTGTTGACACTCTCCAGGAAGCCGAGGGCATACTGAAGCTCATCCCGCAACTTCTCAAGATCCCCGGCCTCATCAGCAGATTCTGCCAGGGGAATCGAATACTCGACCGAACGGATCACCTGGCTGGCTGCCTGGGTGGGTTTTTCATCGGAATAAACAATCGTTGAGAGATTTAAAAGCTTGATTAAAATGGTATCCAGCGATTTATCGTACCCCCCTGCCGTTGCTGAAACGTGAAGATCTATCGCGGTTTTCATGGGGATGTTTTTCTCAGCCCGAACCGAACGGATAAATACCGCAGCCTCCTTAAGCCGGTCAAACTGCTCAATTTTCGATTCATCATAAGAGCCGCCCTCCGGTTGCCGTGATATCATGATTGATTCTCCCGGTTTGCGCTCCGCAAGAGCCTGCCAGAGTTCTTCCGTTATAAATGGCACAAAGGGGTGAAGAAGCAATAATAGCTTCTCCATCAACAACATAGCCTGATTTTGCGATAACTCGTCAATGGGTTGTCCGTAGGCTGGCTTGATTATCTCGAGGTACCAGGATGAAAAATCATCCCAGAACAACTTATAGGCTAACATCAGGGCTTCCGACAGCCGGTATTTGGAAAAATGATCATTCAATACCCCGATCTGCTGATCCAGACGTGCACTGAACCAATCGTACGCGATCGCCGCAGTATCAGGCTGAACCAGACCGCTGTCAATACTCCAGCCAGAAACCAGCCGGAATGCGTTCCAGATTTTATTGCCAAAATTCCTGCCCTGCTCGGGAAGTGACTCGTCAAAAATCACGTCATTCCCGGCAGGCGAGCAAAGCAGCATACCAACCCTGACTCCGTCGGCCCCAAACTTGGCAACCAGGTCAAGCGGGTCAGGTGAATTACCCAGAGACTTTGACATTTTCCTGCGTTTGGCATCCCTAACCATTCCTGTCAGGTAAACCGTATTGAATGGCTTCTCATTCCGGTATTCATACCCGGAAATGATCATGCGGGCAACCCAGAAGAAAAGAATATCCGGACCTGTAATAAGGTCATGGGTTGGGTAATAATACCTGATATCAGGATTATCAGGATTCCTGATCCCGTCAAATACCGATATCGGCCACAACCAGGAACTGAACCAGGTGTCGAGAACATCTTCATCCTGATGAAGATCATTTAACGAAAGACCGGCATCCCCGGTAACCATGCGGGCCTCTGCCAGCGCGCCTTCCTCATTTTCAGCGACCACAACCCTCCCATCGGGAAGGTACCATGCCGGGATTCGGTGTCCCCACCATAGCTGGCGCGATATGCACCAGTCTTTGATGTTCTCCATCCAGTGCCGGTAGGTGTTCTTGAACTTGGAAGGAATGAGCTGCACCGTATCGTTCATGACGTTCTCCAGTGCAGGTTTTGCCAGGTCTTCCATCTTCAGGAACCATTGGCGCGACAACTTTGGCTCTATCACGGCATCCGTGCGCTCCGAGTATCCAAGCTTGTTGGGATAGTCTTCCGTCTTAACCAAATTGCCCAACTCCTCCAGCAGTTCGACAGAAAGTTTTCGCGCTGCGAAACGGTCAAGTCCGGTAAACAACCCGGCCTTCTCACTTACTGTACCATCGTCATTGAAAACATCAATGACCTCAAGGTTATACTTTATTCCGATAGTGTAATCGTTCACATCATGAGCCGGCGTAATCTTCAGGGCACCCGTACCAAACTCCATGTCCACGTATTCATCGCTGATCACAGGCACGATGCGGTTGATCATCGGAACCACCACTTTTTTCCCTACCATGTGCCGGTACCGGGGATCCTTCGGATTGACACACACCGCGGTATCCCCGAGAATCGTCTCCGGCCGGGTTGTGGCAACTGTCAGGTACTCGCCCGGATGGTCAACGACCTCATACCGTACATAATACAATTTCGACCGGACCTCCTTGTAATTAACCTCTTCGTCGGAAATGGCCGTCTTCGCCTGGGGATCCCAGTTAACCATCCTCACTCCCCGGTAAACGTGTCCCTTACGGTATAAATCAACAAAAACCTTAATAACGCTTTCAGATAATCCCGGATCCATGGTAAACCGGGTCCGATCCCAGTCGCAGGAGGCACCCAGCTTTTTCAGCTGCTCCAGGATAATGCCGCCATGCTTGTCGGTCCATTCCCAGCAATGCTTTAAAAACTCATCCCGGCTAAGATCCGTCTTGGCTATGCCCA
>MEOR01000098.1 GCA_001769295.1 Bacteroidetes bacterium GWF2_49_14
AAAAAATCCGGAGGTACGCTGCTCAGTCAGCGCGACAACCCGCCATTAGCCTCCCAAACCGCAGCCAAAGCCGGCGGCGATATTATTTGGGCGACCACATTCGACTGGGCAAACCTCAACGATCCGCAAGGATGGACTCTTCCGTCCGGTTGGGAAATCCGGGATCTCGCTGACCTCGGAAATAACTGGACCTGGCTGCAGGATTCCATTAAGGGCCGATGGACCAATGAACGCGGCCCCGCCTGGTTCAGCACCCGGGGTGACGGATTTATTGCAGTGCCAATGGATTACTACAACTACCGCGATGGACTACCCACCGACAATGCATCCAACACCTACATTACGACGCCCCCGATTAATTGCTCAGGCCGCCCCAGTGTTGTGGTGAAGTTGAATCAATACTACCGCTTCTGCTGTGAAAATGACAACACAGGTCATCTGGAGCTACAGGTGACAAATGACGATGGTGTCCACTGGGCTACCTATGACCTTAGTTTCGGGATTGGGCATAATACCTTCACCCCGGTAAAATACCGTTCACCTGAATTCAACATTTCGGATGTTGCAGCCGGAATGCCAAGTGTCAGGATCAAGATTTACTTCCATGACGTGCCGGCCTATTTTTGGGCAATTGATGATCTCACCTTGTGTGAGGCATATGAGAATGATCTGAAGCTGGAAGATTCCTGGGTAGATGTTAATGGTGGTTACGAAAATCCGGTCGGTCATATCAATTACCTCCCGTTCAGCCAGATTGGAATGACTGGTGAGGGTTCAGGTCTTGTGGGGGATTTTAATTTCAGGGGAGCTTTTCTGAACAATGGCATGGCAGATGCTGAAAACGCAAAGCTTAACGCAAAAATTCTGAAAAATGGAGTGGAAGTTTTCAACCAGAATTCATCACAATCAACCATCTGGCCACTGGAGCGCGACACATTCAGAATCGTGGAGCCGCTATCTCCAAATGATTATGGTGATTACAAAGTATCTTTGTCCGCTGCAGCTGACAACGGAGAGGAAACAGCGGTGGATAACAGCTCCGTTTTCTATTTTACTATCAACGACTCCTTATACCAGCGTTCAGATATGACTGCCGAATCTGCCATCAGTACCCGTGTGTGGGCCAATGGCAATAAAGCAGGAGACCTCCTGGCGGTCCGTTACGATATAAAAACCGATGTTGAAGTAAGCAGCATAACCGCTAAAATCCAGAGCTTTACCTCCACGGCCAATCCAAGCTTTCAGTTTCTCCTTATGAAATACGATGCAGAAGCTGATGACATCATTGAGGTAATAACCTCTGAAGTTATTCCGATGGACAGTTCAAAACTGGGATGGATTACCCTACCCCTGACCAAGGATGGTGAATCAGAATATTTAACACCCGGACAGTATTATGCTGCATGGAGAGCCTGGGCAGACGGGGAAATACCCGGAATGTTCCTGGGCTGGGACCAGAATGCCAGGGCTGAATTCACTTCGCATAATATGATTTACCTGACATCAATATCCACATGGTATCAGTCCGACAAGCTTCCGATTATCGGACTGAACCTCAACAGGAAGGGTGGCCCAAGTGCAGCGGATGTAACTTTCAATGTGGATATGAATAAACACATTGCAAATGGCGAATTTAAACCGGGCGTTGATTTCATTGATATTTCAGGGTCCTTTAATGACTGGTCTGGTTCAGGAAACATGTCAGATCCTGAAGGTGATGGCATTTATAGTCTAACACATAACTCACAAAAGCCAGGAGAAAAGATCGAGTACAAATATCGGATTAACGGCAACTGGTCAACTTCCGAATTTCAGAATGGGGGTCAGAACCGCAGCTATGTGATCAGGTACTGGAATGTTCTTAATGATGTCTATAATGCAGGCCAGACAACCGGAATATTCTCAGAAGCATTGGCTCCGGCATTCTCGGCTTACCCTAATCCAACAAATGTGCAATTTACCATTACAATTAATAATCCGGCTCCGGTTAACACTGAGATTGTGATCTCCACAATTAATGGCCAGGTTTGCTTTCGAAAACTGCTCCATAACATAAGCGAGGCTACAGAAACGATCTGCACCAACCTGCCAACAGGACTCTATTTTATGAAAGTGACGGCCGGAAAATCTTCAGTTGTGCAAAAACTCGTGATCAACTAATCTCTCGACCCTCTTATAAGCTTAAATAAGGACCGATAAACAAATAGTTGACCAAGAATACATCCGGACTTATTAAACGGAAAAATTGCCCCTCATTTAAAAGAAAAGCCCCGGGAAATTCCCGGGGCTTTGCTTTTTAAACCTGACAGGTTTCAAAAACCTGTCAGGTCTATACTTCTAACTTACCTACTGAACAACAACTTTTTCGATCTTAACGTCTTTACCGTTGTTTGCTTTCAGGTAATAAACACCTTTTGCAAACTGGCTGGCGTCGATCTCATCATTGTAGCTGTAAGCAGCTTTTACTTCGTTGCGGTATACTACCTGACCCGAAACATTAACCAGTTCGATAGTCATATCTGTAGCTTCAGGATTGGTGATGCTAACAGTGAACTTACCATTGGTCGGATTCGGATAAACGCTCATATTGCTAGTGAGGTCACCGTTTTCAACAGCTGAACCACTTTCCCAACTCATGTTGAGCAGATAGTCAACAGTCTGAGGCGGAGCCCAGGTCGAAATAATCACGAAATAGGTACCAGCAGCAATTTTCTTGCGGAACGGACCGCCGTTCGGACCACCAACGAATGCCTTGCAATGATCTTTTGTAAGCTCTTCTTTCGGGCAAACGTCAAGTACGTGGATTGAACCGTAAGCGCCAAGGATGTTACCAGTCAGGTAGCCTTCTTCAGCTATCGTAATGGTGTAAACCTTGTCATTACCATCCATGTAGTTCGAGAACGGTGAGCACGGTGACTGATCATAGTCATCGTTGAACGGTGCGGTGGAACCGAAATGGTTAACAACCGGCAAGGTCAGCGGGATTGCATTTTCGCAAACATCACCATCCATTGGGTAGGTAACGTTTACATTGAAGAAGAATCCGTCAAAAGCGTGCAGTGATGTCGGGAATGCAAGCGGCCAGAAGATATAGATGGTTTCGCCGGCATTAACAACAGTGGTCACCGAAGAGGATGCACGGTTGTAAGGACACCAGGCGATTTCCATATCATCATGTGAAGCAATCAGGGTGCCTTCGCAATCTGAATAAACATACAGGAAGGTATCCCATGAGTATGCGCCCGGATCCTGCTGGTGAGGATGGCAGCTGTTAACTTCTACGATTGAGAATTTATCCGCAGTGTACTTGAACCATGTATTCTGGCTCGGAGCCCAGTTTTCACCAATGTTGGCAACAGCAGCAGTGTAGCAGCTCAAACCTTCACCCGTCAACGGGATTTCGTAGGTCATATCGCTATATAGGCCGTAGGTAACAATGATCTTACCGGTTTTAACACCGATGTCAGTCGGCATGAAGTTAACACTGAAATCAAGCTGAGCTGCACTGGTACCGACTGCATAAGCAAAGGCACCACTGTTGGAGGTTACTTCTACAGGATAGGTATTAGCGTCAACCAGACTAAAACCGGTACCAACAACTTCAACTTTCTTAATCTTCAGAACCGAAATACCGGTATTCTTAATGTTGAAAGCGATAGTGCCGGTAGCATTAACCTGAACGCCACCAAATTCACCAGGATTCGGAGCACCGGTGATGATCGGAGTAGAAATCCTCTCCTGAACACAGATGTTATCAATATCCCAATATGTGTATTCATTTGCAACTGAAGTCAGCTCGAACTTCCACCATATGGTCTGACCAGAATAAGCAGCAAGAGAATATGCCTTTGTTCTCCATGGACCACCTAGGAATGCGTCTGGCATCGAATTAGTGTTGTATGAATCGACCAAGTTCCAAGTAGTACCATTGGTAGAAACATAAAGATTTCTCGGGCTATTCTTAGGAGCAGAATTAAATCCACTGTAAGAAGTCTCAACCCATGAGATCACCGGATCTGTGCCAGTTACCATGTAACCTGGCGAAACCATCCAAGTGGTCTGGCGAATACCTCCAACGCTCTTTCTAGGCCGCATGTGAATTACAGGACTTCCGTCATAATTTGTCCATGCCGTGGAAACATAGTTCTGCAGATAGGTAATGTTATCTTCAGGATGCATCCAGCCCATGTAAGCAGCACCGAAATCGGAACCACCAGGATGGGGTGAGTTGAACGTCATGCAGTTCGGTATCGCGTTGATAACAGCGGTTTTTCCGTTAATCGGAACAACCAGCGTCTTACCTAAACCATACTCGACGATCAGATTGGTCGACTTGTCACCAACGGCAGTCGGGCAGAAATCTACGCGAACAACCTGAGTGGCCCAAGGAGCAATACTGAAAGGAACAGCCGGAGGAGTTACCAGGTTGAAACCATCGACAGCTGCTGCATCGTCAAGATACAGAGCGGTGATATTGGCAACACCCGAAATGGTAACGTTATTTACGGTTAAAGTAGCACCTTCATTGTAGATGGTGACATAACCTGACTTGCACTGTCCGGGAAGAACACCTTCGATTGACAGTGGGCTTGGCTTAGCCGTAAGAATTGGACCGGAAACCATGGTGATGTCAGCTGCTTTTCTCGGTGTGATCAAACCATAAATACTTCCCCAGTTAACATTGGTACGAATACCCGTGTAAAAAGCAGGAGCAGTAGGTATAGCAGTTCCGATCAGCGGGCTGTTAAACACGCTTTGAATAAACCAGTCGTGTCCACCCGTTGCTGTAACAGTCAGCAGGTCGAGGTTGTCAAACATCCAATTCGGACCCTGACCGTAGTCATTGGAGGCAATAATTGGAGTTGTAATTTTTACCAACATCGACTCATAAGAGTGACTTCCAGTATAACAGGAAGAGTAGAACTCGCTATAAGTCAGTTCAATCGGGGTCACTACATTGCCAGTTGAACTTTTGGTTGGAGAATAGCAGCAAACCGGGATCAGTTTCAGTTCGGTACCGCTGTTATCCAGCATACCCTTCAGACCGGTTACACCAGCACCAACGCCATAAGACGTCGTTAGGGCACCCAGTTTGTCCTGAACCAGAATCCCACAAGTTGCATTCTGCAGGTATTTAACATTACCGCTGGAACGGGTTTCTTCATAGGTTACGAAGATTTCCTCGGTCAGGGTATAGCGCCATACCATCGGCTGGGCGCGCAGGTCGCAAAGGGTAGCAACTTCAACATCACAGATATCAAGATAGAGTTTCTGTGCGCTGATGCAGCTGATATTACCACTTGCATCTACTGAAAATGCCCAGTAGGTTCCGCTGTACAGACCATTGGTCTGAACATAAACCGGGGTATTGACTGCAGTTACGGTAGCCCATGCACCCAAACGGTCGGCAACCAAGTCATTTACACTATATGCAACAGTTGCAGCACTGGTCCAGTCGGCCAGGTTATACAGGGAAAGCGGACTTGGCAGAGCACTCATGTTGATGGCACTCTGGTTTACGATAAACACGCGACCCAGTTCGTTCGACTGAACGGCTACGGAGTCAGTGCAGTTGTAAGCCATAACGCTCCAGGTGGTAACTTCAGGCACAACGACATCCTGATATGTCAGGCAGACCGTCCAGTCCTGGGTTACAGTCTGATCCTGAGCCGTTACAACGCAAGTGTGGCAAAG
>MEOR01000099.1:0-492 GCA_001769295.1 Bacteroidetes bacterium GWF2_49_14
AATTGTCGTTTGATGTATATTATTCTTTTTCCTGTAAAGGTCGATGTATTTAAGTACCATCGAACGCAGAAGCGCTTCTCTTTTCTTTTCCAGTACAAGGTCGATAAACCGCAGGGTGGTTTCGCACACATTGTTGCCGGCAGAACTAAGGATGATGTGTTTTTTCTTCTCCCTACTCAGAACAGGATCTTCGAGCTCCACCGTCAGCACATGGACATTTTCATATACCCCGGCCATTACCTTCATTTCATCGTACACCTTTGCCGAAGTACCTGCGTCACCGGCAAAACCGAGCAGGGCAGTAGCATATCTGGTGGCAATTAAACCTGTGTTCATGAATATTTACGATTTATGAATGTGGATATCGTCGAGCAGACGATTGATCATCTCATCCTGTCCATCTTTAATGTCCAGTCGGTTTCTGAGTAATTTCTCAGCTATATCCACCGATAACAGGGCAACACTCTGACGGATATTCCTTAGTGCGTCCTC
>MEOR01000099.1:597-753 GCA_001769295.1 Bacteroidetes bacterium GWF2_49_14
ATTTTGAAGAATTCTCATTTGCTCTTTGTGTGCTTTCTCAATGATAAAGGTACTTTCTTTGCGCACACTTTCCAGTTCTTCACGCGCTTTTTCGGCCATCTGCAACGATTCCTCTATATATGCTTTCCGTTCGTCCACCATTTTCAGGATGACAGG
>MEOR01000099.1:764-3494 GCA_001769295.1 Bacteroidetes bacterium GWF2_49_14
TTACAAGAATAAATACCACGATTCCGAATGATAGCGTCATCCAGAAAAGCAGTCCTGTATCCGGCGTAAGTAATGACATATGAATTAGAATATAAATCCGCAAACAACAATGGAAAACAGTGATACGGCATCAATAAATGCTGCCGCGATAATCATATTCATACGAATATCATTGGCAGCTTCAGGTTGACGGGCAATCCCTTCCATGGCAGCGCCACCGATTTTACCAATTCCCAGTCCTGCACCAATCGCTGCAAGGCCAATACCCAATCCTGCGCCAATTTTAGCTATTCCTGCTCCTGCGCCAGCTTGTAATAAAATTGTAAGTAACATAGTGTTTTAGTTTTTATTTGTTGTTAATATTTTTTTGTCTGTTTTATGATGTGATTCTACACGTGCCAGGCTTATAAATACTGCAGTAAGCATCGTAAAGACATAAGCCTGAATATACGCCACCAGTATTTCAACAAAACTCAGGAACACGCTGAAAAATATAGCGATGGCCGTCATACCGCTGTTCATGGCAATTCCCATTTTTACCGTTACGAAGATGATACAGGTCAGTGCCAGCGCGATGGAATGTCCTGCCAGCATGTTGGCAAACAGACGAATCATCAGCGCGAATGGTTTCATGAATACTCCCACTAATTCAATTGCAGGCATCAACGGAACGGGTGCTTTCAGCCAGGTCGGAACATCCGGCCATAAAATTTCTTTCCAATATTCTTTTGTTCCCGAGATATTGACAATTAAAAATGTAACAAAAGCCAGAATAAATGTAACGGCTATATTTCCGGTAACATTAGCCCCTCCGGGGAAGAACGGGATTAAGCCCATTACATTATTGATGAATACAAAAAAGAAAAGCGTGAGCAGATATGGTGCATATCGTTTGTAATCTTTCCCCACACAGGGTTTGATAATGCTTTCGTAAATATCGACGATGAACAGTTCCATCAGGGCGATAAATTTTCCTTTGGGATTATATCCCTGTTTTTTGTAAGCCCGTGCTACTCCCATAATCAGCAAAATAAGCAAGGTACTGCTAAGGATAAGCGACAGGGCAATTTTTGTGATAGAAATATCAAAAGGTCTTTGTTCTATTCCGTTTTTATCGGTTTCAATAATTTTTCCGGCAAATTTCCCTTCGTGAGCAATAAAGAGTCCAGAATAAACCGGATGCTGATGAAATTTCGACGACATGAAAATATGCCAGCCGGTATTACTGCTGTAAACAATTACCGGAAGCGGAATAGTAATGTCTTTTCCGCCGATATTGGTAATGTGCCATTCGTAGGCATCGGCCACATGATGAAGGATAAATTCTTTCACATCAAGATTGCCTTCCTGTTTTTCAGCAACAGATGAGGCATTTGCCCTTGCCGCAACAGGGGTCAACAAAAGGAACCACAGTAGCAAACCTGATATGTGAAGAAATTTATGCATGTCTTTTTTCAGCGTTATCCTTTTTCTCTATCTGCGAGTAAATCAATACTTCGCAAAGAATATATATAAAATAATATCCGGCAAATGTTAGTAAAAGTACCTTCCGGCTCTCGTTGGCAACTGTGAAAATAATTACAACGAAAATGGCCGAGAGAATGAATTTCATGAGTTTAAAAACCAGGTAGATATTGGTCACTTTACTTGGATTATCCCGGTTGATATGTGTAAGCGTATAGATTGTTGCAACTCCTAATATGTAAAAGAATACCGGTATAACAGGATACAGCGACAAGTTGTTTTGTTCGGGCAATGCTTGCAGGATTCCCCATCCGCCCCATCCGGCTATGAGTATGATTATCGTGTACAGAATGAATAATTTTTTATTTAGCTGTTTCATCACTGTTTATATAATTTATATGTTCCGTGCAGACTGAAACTCTGTTGTTAACCACCTCACATAAACCACTTTCAATAGAGAAGTTTCCAATGCCGTTTCCCTGAATTTTATAACTTATCACACCTTTGCCCAGGGAAGCGATGAGTGGTGCATGATTACCGAGCACAGTAAACCTGCCTGCCTCTCCCGGCAAAGTCACCGAATCGACTTCGTCGGAGAATTCAATTTTTTGTGGGGTTATGATCTCCAGTTTCATGTTTTTTCTTTTTTTTGTCAACAGTCAACAGTCAACAGTCTACGGACTGCGGTCTACAGTCTGTCGTCTGTCGACAAAATTACACCTCTTTCTTTCTCGCTGCTTTCATCAATTTATGTCCGTTGGCGATGGCTTCGTCGATAGTACCCACATTTAGGAATGCCATCTCCGGAATTTCATCCAACTGTCCATCCAATATCATCTTAAAGCCGCGTATCGTGTCTTCAATTGAGACCATCACGCCGGGTACACCTGTAAATTGTGCCGCCATGGCGAAAGGTTGTGAAAGGAAACGCTGTACTTTTCGTGCCCGTTGCACTGTTTTTTTATCTTCGTCCGACAATTCTTCCATCCCCAGGATGGAGATAATGTCCTGTAATTCTTTGTTACGTTGCAGTATTTGTTTTACCCTTTGCGCTGTTTCATAATGTTCCTCACCCACAATCAGGGGATTAAGAATTCTGGAAGTTGACTCCAGCGGATCGACCGCCGGAAAAATTCCGAGTTCGGCTATTTTACGGCTCAATACCGTAGTCGCGTCGAGGTGAGTAAATGTAGTGGCCGGTGCAGGGTCGGTAAGGTCGTCGGCAGGTACATAAACGGCTTGTACCGAAGTGATGGATCCGTTTTT
>MEOR01000099.1:3681-5197 GCA_001769295.1 Bacteroidetes bacterium GWF2_49_14
GCAACTGTGAGTCCCGAAAGGGCAACAGAAGAACGTGCACCGGGAGGTTCGTTCATTTGTCCGAAAACAAGTGTAGCTTGCGATTTTTCTACTTCGCTATAATCCACTTTAGTCAGGTCCCAGTTGCCGGCTTCCATACTTTCTTTAAAAGCTTCACCGTAACGTATAACACCCGATTCAATCATTTCGCGGAGCAGGTCATTACCTTCGCGGGTACGTTCGCCCACTCCGGCAAAAACAGAGAAACCATTATGTTTTTTTGCAATATTGTTGATCAATTCCATAATGATCACTGTCTTTCCAACACCTGCACCTCCGAAAAGACCGATCTTTCCGCCTTTGACATAGGGCTCAAGCAAGTCGATCACTTTTATTCCGGTATGTAAAATGTTTTCGGTGGTCGTCAGATCCTCAAACCTGGGCGGTTCTCGGTGTATCGGGAGTGCTCCCTTTTTATCAACCGGTTTCATCCCATCGATGGCTTCTCCGATGACATTCATCAGTCGTCCTTTGACCTGATTGCCTGAAGGCATACCGATGGGCATACCAAGAGGAGTCACTTTTAATCCGCGGCGCAAACCATCCGTCGAATCCATGGCGACACATCTTACGGTGTGTTCCCCGAGATGTTGTTGTGCCTCCACAATCAGTTCTTTTCCATTTTCCCTGTCGATGCTTAGCGCATCATAGATGGCAGGCAACTTTAGGTCTTCTGCATGAATATCAAAAAACACATCTACTACCGGACCAATGATCTGAGATACGTAACCAAATTTTTCTGACATTATAACTTAATATTTTGTGAACCACAAAAGAACGAATAAGTTGAGAGTTGAAAGTTGAGAGTTGAAAGTTATTACAGTGTGCAAATGTATTCATTCTCAACTCTCAACTTTCAATTTTCAACTCCTCTTTTGTGGTTTCTATTCATGATGAATTAATTTATATGCTATTGCATTAACGGTTAAAATTGCTTAATGTTCAAACAAGATTAAAAGAAAATTGTTTCCCGATGGATTAATCGAGTTTCAGAACGGCAAGGAAAGCTTTTTGCGGAACCTCTACGGAACCGATTTGCTTCATACGTTTCTTTCCTTTTTTTTGTTTTTCGAGTAGTTTCCTTTTTCGACTGATATCACCACCGTAGCATTTGGCAGTAACGTCCTTGCGCACGGCCTTAATTGTCTCTCTGGCAATGATTTTAGCCCCGATGGCTGCCTGAATGGCAATGTCGAATTGCTGTCTCGGTATCAGTTCCCTTAGTTTCTCACACATTCTGCGACCGAGTGAAACGGCATTATCAAAATGGATCAGCGATGAGAGGGCATCTACCGGTTCACCGTTGAGTAAAATATCGAGTTTTATTAATTTCGACGGACGGTAGCCGTGCGGATGATAATCAAAGGATGCATAACCTTTGGAAATACTCTTCAGGCGGTCGTAAAAATCAAAAACAATTTCTCCTAACGGCAGGTCGAATATCAGTTCCATACGGTTGCCTGAGATATAATCCTGT
>MEOR01000100.1 GCA_001769295.1 Bacteroidetes bacterium GWF2_49_14
TACACAATTTGTCCGGGGTATAAGGAATACGGGGTATATCAGTATAATAGCTGGCCCGTTGGCATCGGCATTGGATTTTGAAGTTTGAGATTCAACGTTGTAGCCTCAAACCTCATCCTTCAACTCCTGAAATGTGTCAGCCCCGCTAACCCGCTCCAGTTCACTTCCTACCTTGTACTTGAGGTAGGGAAGTATGGCGGGGTCAAGGTTCGCAACCACATTCACGGCCAGCGCCTTGCTGTTTTCGGGATCGTCGAGGTACTCATCGGTTTCGGTACCGGAGAGGAACCGCCAGCCGCTGTCTTCCTTGTCCATGCGCTCTTCGCGGTACATGAATCCCACCTTCATCCCGTCCACCGAGATGTGGTTCGACACAATGCTATAGCCCCAGTTGGCGACCAGGTCCTTAATGTCCTCTTCTTTGATAATGAGTGATTTCATGTGGCAAAAATAGCGATCAGAAGGTTATTCGCCAAACCAGCTTAAGAATCCCTCTGGAATTCCTCAACATCAATCTCCGCTTGCTTTAAGATTGCACGCTGGGTCCTTTCGGCATTAAGTATGCAACACCCAGTGGATAATTGAAATTTTACACATCATTTATTTAACTTTCTTGCCATTCTCTGATATCCTGAAAAACCCGCAACCAATGAAATCCATCTTTCTTTTCTTTTCTCTTTCTTTCGCCTTTCGCCTTTGTCCTTTCGCCTTCGGGCAGTCTCTGGAGAACAAGAACCTCAAAGCTACCTTCTCGCCCCGCGGGCTGGTCGCTCTCTCCTGCCCACAAGACACTACCCAAGCCAACCTCTTCTCCGGCGCCTTTGGCAAGCCGGTGGTGAGATATAGAGTGGGGCCGGGGGATTGGCTGGATCTTTATCAGGATGAAACGCGGATGAAGACGAAAGAAGAAAGATTAAAGAACAAAGATAAAGAGGTTAAGAAACAAGATGATCAGGATGGGGTAGTATTTGAAGACTACATACCGGGGATGCCGTTGAAGATGACGCAGACGTATTCGTTGGGGGAAAGATCGCTGGAGTATCAGATTGAGATTGAGAGCATGATGGAGTTTCCGGTGACGATCGGGGACCTGGCGATCCCGTTCCCCTGGCGCACGCCCGGGGGCGAGGATCCGGCGTACATTTTTGAGCAGTGCTTCACCAAGCACCATTTTATCCAGGGAAACGGGTCGTTCCTGTATTTTACAAAACCCTCGGGCATGCCCCCCTACCTGCTGGTGACGGTGCAGCCGGGCACTCAGTTCGAGTACTTTACGGGCCGGGGCAGCTATCAGGCCTTCATCCACTCCGGGTTAACCGCCGGCCGCGAGACCCGTGGTACCTGGCGGCAGCCGAACACCATGCTGGAGCTGGGCAAGACCGGATCGGCCACCGCGAAGAAAACATACGGACTGCGCTTCCAGTGGGCACAGAGCTTCGATGAGCTCCGGCAGCTGCTTTACGAAAACGGGCTGTTCGATATCCGGGTGGTCCCCGGCATGACCATTCCCTCCGATCTCTCCGCCCGTTTCTCCCTCCACACGAAAAACCGGATCGATTCCATCACGGCGGAATATCGGGATAAAACCACCAT
Source organism: Bacteroidetes bacterium GWF2_49_14 (assembly GCA_001769295.1). Taxonomy (GTDB): domain Bacteria; phylum Bacteroidota; class Bacteroidia; order Bacteroidales; family UBA12481; genus UBA12481. The sequence goes on from MEOR01000100.1 coordinate 1,594, forward strand.
CACCTACCTCCGGGAGTTCCCCGATGACCACCTCCAATATCAGGTTACATTCAGAAAGCCCGGCGAGAACAAACTGACGATCTGGTACAACAACGGTCTGAAAACCTACCTCGAGTTCTTCTCCTGCGAGCCGCTCGAAACGCTGTTAAAAAAGCGCAGTTCGTTCATTGTCAACCATCAGCAGCACCGTGACAGCACCAGGTGGTACAACGGCCTCTATTCGGTGTACGACATGAAGGAGAAGGTGCTGCGGGGGCCCGATAACACCGACGGGTTCGACTACTGGTGGGGCTACGTGCTGGCTTGCGACGATCCGGCCCTCTGCAAGGCGCCGTTTGTGGCCGCCAAAAACGTGGTCTACCCCGATCCGGCCGAGATCGCCTCGGTGGAATACTACCTGAAAAACTTCGTCTGGGGCAAGCTCCAGCGCACCGATCAGGAAACGCCCTACCCCTATGGCATCTACGGCACCCCCAACTGGATGGCAAACCGCGATCCGCTCCTCCGCGCCGGCATGAAAAACCGCAACCTCGACAAAATGAACGTCTGGCGCTCCTACGACTACCCGCACATCATCATGCTCTACTGGCACATGTATCAGATTGCAAAACTCTATCCCGATAAGGTACACTACCTCACCGCCGATGAGTACCTCGAGCGGGCCTACCAGACTGCAAAGGCCTATTTTCAGTATCCGTACGAGATACTGCCGTGGTATGAGACGTATAAATGGGGATGCTATAATGAACTGGTGATCGTTGATCTAATTGAGGAGTTAAAGAAGAAAGACGAAAGAGGAAAGAGTCAAGAGTTGGAGGCTGAGTGGCAAAAGAAGGTGAAATATTTTGTGTACGACGATAAATATCCGTTCCGGAGCGAGTACAGTCTGGACCGGACAGCTTTTGAATCGAGCTATGCGCTGGCGAAGTACGGAACCCTGAACAAGATGGAGCCCGATTCGAACCTCTGGTACGATAAGAAATATCAGAAATGGTATTCGCATCCGGTTGTGAAACAGGAGGATGCGAGGGCTTTCATGGACCGTCAGCTGATGGGCGGACTGGCCGTGCGGGGCTGGCTGGAGACCATGTATTACCTCCTTGGTGCCGATTTCACCTCCAGTTCCGATGGTGGCTCGATGAGCTATATGGCCAACATGGGCGGCTGGGGCATCCTCGATTACGGGATCAATTTTTCAGCCAGGCCCGATGACTGGATCCAGCTCGGGTACGCCTCGTATCTCTGTCACTGGGCCCTGATGAACAGCGGCAAGCCGGAGGATAATTACGGCTATTGGTACCCCGGCAAAGAAAACGACGGCGCCAGCGGCTGGACCTTCAACAACTCCAAATGGGGCAATGCCTGGATCCGCAAGGAGGTGCCGCGCGGACCGTGGCACTACGACGGCGAGATCGACCTCGGCTACGGCGCTTCCACCCGCATGGCCCGGACCATCGTAACGCGTGACGCGATATTCGGGTGGATCGGGTACGGCGGCGAACTGGTTCAGAACGGAAAAGAATTCAGCATCATCCCCCGCGACGGCCTTCGCACCCGCTTCTCCGCCATCGACGGAGCCAACCGGGTGAGTCTGGAGCTGGAAAGGGATGGGTTTGCCGCGGAGCAGCCGATCCGGCTGAGCGAGGACTTCCGCAAGATTTCGTTCGGGATCGAAGACCGACGACCGACGACGATTGACGGACGAAAGACTGAGGACGGACGATCGACGACGGATGACCGACGACAGACGACCGACGGCGGTCTGCGGTCATCGGTCATCGGTCTTTCAGCCATTCACCATTCACTATTAACCATCCACACCCCTCACAACGGCACAATCCGCCTCACCGCCAACGGAATTCCGGTGAAAGGCGCAAAATCAGGAGAAAACTGGCTATTTTCGATTCCGGTAAATGCAAGTTCGGTCAAAGTTGAAATTTCTCTGAAATAAATTTTCTCGCAAAGTCGCAAAGCCGCAAAGTTCGCATCTGCCTTCCTTCTTTGCGTCTCTGCGTCTTTGCGAGAAAAATATCACATGTCCACATTCCACATGAAAACAAAACTCCTCCTTATTTCTGTTCTGGTAATCTCTTTTGCGTGCAATAAAACAGAATACAAAAAGGACTTATCAGGCTCCTGGAATTTCATTATCGATAGTCTGGATCAGGGAATAGACCAGCAATACTATCTGACCCAGTTTCCGGATGATACGCTGCACCTCCCGGGCACACTGGATTCCAACGGAAAGGGGTTTGCCGTGGGGGTGAATACAGCGTGGACGGGGCAGGTGGTTGACCAGTCGTGGTACTCGGCCGATAAATACGAGAAATACCGAAAGCCCGGGAACATCAAAATCCCGTTCTGGCTGCAGCCCGATTTTTATTATGTGGGCGCCGCATGGTACCAGCGGGAGATCCGGATCCCACCGGCATGGAAGGGCCAGCGGATTATCCTCACGCTCGAACGGTGCCACTGGACCACCACCCTCTGGCTCGACGATACCCCGCTGGGAGAAGAGACCAGCCTGGCCACCCCGCACCGGTATGACCTTTCAAAATATGCCAAACCCGGCCGGCACCTGCTCACCATCCGTGCGGACAACCGGATGTTTGTTGATGTGGGCGTGAATGCCCACAGCGTGAGCGACCACACACAGGGCAACTGGAACGGCATCGTCGGGGGCATCACGCTGGAAGCCCTTCCGACCGTGGCCCTCGGGCCTGTCAAGGTGTATCCCGATATAAAAAACCGGGTGCTAAAGGTTATGGGCGGTTTTGAGAACACATCGGACCAACCGGAAGAGATCGCCTTTGAAGCCCGTGTCTTTAAAGCCGGTACCAGCCAGATCGTGATGAGTCCGGTGAAATTCATTAAGGAGATTCCGGCTGGCAGCGAAGCGTTCGAATTCATTTATCCAATGGGTGATTCCTGTCAGTTCTGGGATGAGTTCAGTCCGAACCTCTACCAGCTCAATCTGGAAGTTACCCTGAAATCAACCGGACGGGCGGAACTTCAGGAAATACTGTTTGGAATGCGGGAATTCAAAGCAGAGGGTACGCAGTTCACAATCAACGGCCGGCCCACCTTCCTGCGCGGCACACTGGAGTGCGCCATCTTTCCGAAAACCGGCTATCCCGCCCTGGGAGTGGAAGAGTGGCAGCGCATTTATCGGGTTATAAAATCACACGGACTCAACCACATGCGGTTCCACAGCTGGTGCCCGCCCGAGGCAGCCTTTACCGCGGCCGACATGGAAGGGATCTACCTGTATGTGGAGTGCGGAGCCTGGGCCAATGTAGGTACGGGCAACGAATTCGATAAATGGCTGTATGACGAGAGTGAGCGGATTGTTAACGAATACGGCAACCATCCTTCCTTCGTAATGATGTCCTACGGCAATGAGCCGGGCGGCAGCAACCAGGTGGCCTTTCTCGATGAATTTGTGACCCACTGGAAAAACAAGGATAGCCGCCGGGTGTACACGGCTGCATCGGGCTGGCCAACCATCCCCTCCCAGGACTTCTACTGTCGGCCGGAACCCCGTATTCAGGGCTGGGGCCAGGGACTGGGGAGCATCATAAATACACAGCCCCCCCAGACACGGTTCGATTTCAGGGAAATCATGGCCGCCCAATTCCCGGACAAGCCGGTGGTGAGCCATGAGATCGGACAGTGGTGCGTTTACCCTAACTTCAACGAAATACCGAAATACACCGGCAACCTGAAACCTAAGAACTTTGAGATTTTTCGTGAAACCCTTGAATCTTCCAACCTCGGAAATCTCTCTTCTCAATTCCTCCTGGCCTCGGGCAAATTACAGGCTCTTTGTTATAAGGCTGATATTGAGGCTGCACTGAGAACCCCCGGCATGGCCGGCTTCCAGCTCCTCGACCTGCACGACTTCCCCGGTCAGGGCACCGCACTGGTCGGTGTCCTCGACCCGTTCTGGGAAGAGAAAGGCTATATCTCGCCTGCCGAATACAGTGGGTTCTGCAATGCGGTTACCCCACTTGCCAGAATCGACAGGATGGTCCTTCAAAACTCTGATGTTTTCCGGGCGGATATCGAGGTTGCGAACTTTTGCGCGAGAGACTTGAAGGAGGATGTGAAAATCAGAATTAAGAGTTCCGAGGGACCAATTGTAAGTGAAAAGGTGTTTCCGGCACAATCCATACCTACCGGAACCAATACGTCAATCGCGCCCTTTGAGTGGCCTTTGTCAACTGTCACCGTTGCCACAAAATTTACCATGGAAGTTTCAATCGCTAACCACACAAATTCCTGGGACTTCTGGGTCTACCCCAATAAATGGCCGGTTATACAGCCGGTTGTACAGCCGGTTATACAGCCGGTTATAACCGGCTCTACTACAGGCACTTCGATCCCCGTATTTGGTGCCATCACCCCGGCCCTGGTGAAATTATTGGAACAGGGCGGATCGGCTATCCTGGCCCTGGGCCCGGATGGCGTTGCTGCGGATAAAGGAGGCAATATCGCACTCGGCTTCTCCAGCATCTTCTGGAACACGGCCTGGACCCGCGGTCAGGCTCCGCACACACTCGGCATCCTCTGCGATCCCAAGCATCCTGCCCTTGCTGATTTCCCCACCGAATACCACACCAATTACCAGTGGTGGGACATCATCAGCAGGGCCAAACCCTTGATCATCAACCAGCCCGATACCTCTTACCAGCCGATCGTCAGGATCATCGACGACTGGTTCACCAACCGCAGCCTGGCTCTGGTAGTTGAATATCAGGTTGGAAACGGCAAACTCATCCTCACCGGCGCCGACCTTACCACCAAGCTCGATGAGCGTCTCGGCGCACGGCAGCTGCTGCGGAGTTTGCAGCGGTACGCCGACAGCTCAGGCTTCATGCCTTCTCAGCGTTTGACCATCGAAGAAGTCCGGAGCTATTTGAAGTGAGATTTGAATTTTGAGATTCGAACGTTGAGGCTCCAGCGCAGAGTGTTGAATGTTGAAAGATAGATTCAGGGATTTCTATCGGGCTATCCTTGGATCTAATTTTCAACATTCAACACTCTGCGTTCGAATCTCAACGTTGAAATCTCAAGATTAACCCTAAATTCCACAATCAGACGCATATATGCGTCTCTACTCCTGCTGCGAGGTCGCCCAGGTGCTGGAATAGAGCCAGTCCAGCATACGCTGATCCTTTTCATCGGGCGTGAGATCGTCGTATTCGGCCCTGGCTTTTTCGTTGTTGATACGCTTTCTTTTTCGATCCGGCGGATGGTCTTCTGCTGCAGCCGGTGAATGCGGTTTTGAAGGAAGTTCTGTGCGACCGAAGGAAACAGCTCCAGGAGGAGCTTGAGAAATTCAACAGGGCGGTGTCTACGATATCTGCCCCATTCAGGATGGCCATCAGGGTGGATGCGAGTCCGTATCCGGGAGTGCAGTGGGTGTGGAAATCGACCGGGACACTGACGGCTCGTTTAAGCCCCGCTGTAAGATGCGTGGCATCCCCAACTCCGGCCTTGATTTTCGATAACCGGTCCCAGGGATCCTCATTCAGGTAACGCATCACTGAATCCGGGACGGCGCCACCCCAAACCTCCAGGGTATAGAATCCGAATTCTCAGAATTCCGGATTTCTCATATAAAGCTACGGAAGAATCAGGCTCGCTTTCAATGATTTATATCACTGATAAATGTCATAAACTATGAGATTTCTGATATGCGGTTGAATTGTTTTTGCGGTTACCTTTGAGCCTTTAATAATTTCTTCAATGCCAAAAACCATATTCAAACCTTACTGGAAGTCTTTGCTTTTAATCGCAGGCGGATTACTCATTTCCCCGGTCCTGAGCTTTGCAGCCGCCGGTGGTGAGGTACCAACGCTCGGTCCCGTTCGGATAGAATTTATTTTATTCGCGATAACCCTGATATGCGTGGCCGTATTCCACCACAAAACGATGCAGGTTGCACTGGTTGGACTGGCTGTTGTCCTGGCCTTTAAACTGATCTTCGATCCTTCCTTCAACATAGTTGAGCATATTATCGGCGGAGACGATCATGAGGGGGAATGGCGCGTGCTGCTGAACCTGCTCGGGCTCCTGTTTGGCTTTGCTATTCTTGCCAAACATTTTGCAGAATCCAGGGTTCCGGAGATTCTGCCAAACTATCTGCCCAACAATTGGACCGGTGGTTTGGTCCTTCTGTTCCTGGTTATGATCCTGTCATCCTTCCTCGATAATATTGCCGCAGCCATGATCGGTGGCACCATGGCGATGGTGCTTTACAAAGGCAAGGTCCATCTCGGCTTCCTCGCAGCCATTGTGGCAGCCAGTAACGCCGGGGGAGCCGGTTCGGTTGTGGGAGATACCACAACCACCCTCATGTGGATCGATGGAGTTGAGCCGGTTTGGGTATTGGAGGCATTTGTTGCTTCTGCAGCCTCCTTCCTGATTTTTGGTTTTTTCGGAGCCCGGCAGCAGCATAAACATCAGCCTATACTGAAAGACAATGCCCCCGGTATCCGGGTAGACAAAGGCAAGCTATTCATTGTTTTCCTGATATTGGTTGGAGCCATCAGTACAAACTATCTGCTCGATTTTCCGGCAGCCGGAGTCTGGATCGCTATATTTATCGGCGCATTGATCCGGAAAACTCCCTGGAACGAAATGAAACACGCCTGGAAAGGAACCGTTTTCCTGATGTCCCTGGTTACCATTGCCTCCATGATGCCTGTCGATGATCTGCCGCCGGCTTCCTGGGTCACTACCTTCAGTCTGGGATTTGTATCCGCAGTATTTGACAATATTCCACTCACCAAACTATGCCTGGAACAAGGCGGGTACGATTGGGGAATCCTGGCTTATGCCGTAGGATTCGGCGGTTCAATGATCTGGTTCGGATCCTCCGCCGGTGTTGCCCTATCCAACATCTACCCCGAAGCAAAAAATACAGTCAATTACATCAAAAAAGGCTGGCACGTTGCCCTGTCCTATGTTGTGGGCTTCTTTGTCATGCTCGGCGTTGTCGGCTGGCACCCGCATGAGCCGTATAAAAAATCACATCAGTCTGCAAACACCGAGATTAGCAAAAAGTAAGGAATGTCTGCCTACATAATAATAATAATCGCGATTGCATTGATCTTCAATTTCCTTAATGGAATGAACGATGCGGCTAATTCAATTGCAACTGTAGTCGCGACTAAGGTACTCTCACCGATTCAGGGAGTTGCATGGGCAGCCTTCTGGAACTTTGCCGCAGCCTTCCTTTTTGGTGTGACGGTTGCCACTGTGATCGGAAAAGGGATAGTCGATGCAGAAATCGTCAATGCAAACGTCGTATTGGCAGCCCTTGTCGGGTCGATTATCTGGGTATATGTCTGCACCTTTTTTGGACTTCCGATCAGTGTTTCCCATGCGCTGATCGGAGGGCTTATCGGACCCGCACTTCTGATCGGCGGACCTGACACTCTGGTTATGACAGGAATTCTTAAGGTTACCCTCTTTATTTTCCTTTCACCCCTCCTTGGAATTGTTCTTGGTTATCTTGCAATGATAGGTACCATGTGGTTGTTCAAGAAAAAATCCCCGAGAAAAGTAGATTCCATTTTCAGGATCCTCCAACTCCTCTCTTCGGCTGTATTCAGTCTGGGACACGGAAGCAACGATGCCCAGAAAACCATGGGAATTATTGCCATCCTCCTGTTCAGCACCGGAAATATGACCGGAGAATTCCACGTGCCCCTGTGGGTCATAATCTCATGCTATGCCACCATCTCATTGGGTACGCTTTTGGGTGGCTGGAAAGTAATCAAAACACTGGGCAACTCCCTGACGCAACTCAAGCCGGTTCAGGGATTTTGTGCTGAAACAGCCGGTGCCTTAACCGTAATCGGCAGTACGCTGGGCGGAATCCCGGTGAGTACAACACATACAATAACGGGGTCAATCATGGGAGTCGGCATGGCGAAGCGCCTCTCGGCTGTCAGATGGGGAGTGGCCGGAAATATTGTCCTGGCCTGGCTCCTGACCATACCCGCCACAATCCTCCTGAGTGGTATCGTTTATTTTATTGCTGAAAAAATATCAGGCTAAATTGAGTATATTTCTTGATGTATTTAATTACATTACACATAACAATCCAACGATATGGCAAAAGGAATCCTTAGAAGAATTCTGCTTCCGAAAGAGGAGAAATTCTTTCCGATGTTCGAGGCTCTGGCAGATTACCTGTTCCAAAGTGCCGAGATTCTGGCAAAAGTGATCGACAGCCCCAATCCGGCAGGTCAGGAAGAATCAATCAAACAGATCAAGCAACTTGAGAAAAAAGCAGACGATGTGGCTCATGGCGTTTTCGATGCGCTGGATGTCACTTTTATAACCCCGTTTGACCGGGAAGATATCCATCAGCTAACCTCCAAAATGGATGATGTCCTCGATTATATCAATTCCGCCAGCCAGCAGATCAAGCTGTACCAACCTCAAAAGCTGCTTCCTCAGTTTACCGAAATGATGATCGTGATCATCCACGGTTGCCAGCAGGTTCAGATTGCTGTAAAAGAGCTCCGGAACCTCAAGAACCCGGAGAACATCACAACAGCCTGCGTAAAAATCAATGAACTGGAAAACCTGGCCGATGATATTTATCACAAACTGATTTCTGAACTATTCACCTCAGAGGACAACGCCATCGAGCTCATCAAGAATAAGGAGATCCTCGAAACCCTCGAGCAAACAACCGATGCATTGGAGGATGTTTCTGATATTTTGAAAACGATCATTATAAAATCGGCCTAAAGCACTTGTCATCCCCGCGAAAGCGGGGACCGCATCCCTACAAGTAATTTTCCCCAGTGCTATTGTCATCCCCGCAAAAGCGGGGACCGCGTTCCTAACCAAAAACCTACCCATGAAAAACCTCCTGTTACTTATCACCGCCCTCTGCCTCCTCGCTTCCTGCAAGCCTGCAGCAGATAAAAAAGCAGCTGACAACCCCCTCGTTGCCGAGTTTACCGCTCCATTCGGCGTGCCGCCTTTTGAACAGATCAAACCGCATCACTATATGCCTGCATTTAAACTGGGCATGGAGGAGCAACTGAAAGAGGTGGATGCCATCGCCAACAGCAAGAAAGAGCCCACCTTTGCCAATACCATCATAGCCCTCGACGAATCAGGCGAGCTCCTCTCAAAGGTTTCGCGGGTGTTCTTCAGCCTGGCCGAAGCGAACACGAGCGATTCTCTGCAGCAGATCCAGATGGAAATTTCCCCGCTGCTTTCTGCACACGGAGATGCCATCGACCTGAATCCCAAGCTTTTTGAACGGATCAAATCGGTATACGAAAATCAGGGGAAGTTTAACCTCAAGCCCGATGAAGTGTACATCCTGGAGAACATTTACAAAGGGCTGGTGCGCAACGGAGCCAATCTGGATCCGGAGAAGAAGGAGCAGCTCAAAAAACTGAATGAGGAGCTATCAGTGCTCACGGTGCAGTTCGACCAGAACGTGCTGGCCGAAACCAATGGCTTCAAGCTCGTTATCGATAATAAAGAGGATCTGGCCGGGCTGCCGGAAAGTGTGATTTCAGCCGCCGCCGAGGCGGCTAAAGCCGCCGGCCTCGAAGGTAAATGGGTATTCGGGCCTACCCGCCCGAGCATGACACCTTTCCTGCAATATGCCGAAAACCGCGACCTGCGTAAAAAACTGTACGACGGATACCTCAGTCGCGGCAACAACCCCAACGACAAGAACAACAACGACATACTGGCCAAAATCATCAGCCTGAGAACCATCCGGGCCCAGCTGCTGGGCTATTCCAGCCATTCGGCAATCGTCCTGGAACCGCGTATGGCCAAAACCCCGGAAAACGTTCTGACTCTCCTCGATAAAATATGGGCCGCAGCCATCCCGGCAGCCGTTAAGGACCGCGATGAAATGCAGCAGATCATAAGCCGGGAGGGCGGAAAATTCAACCTCGAACCCGGTGACTGGCTCTATTATGCCGAAAAACTGCGCAAGGAAAAATATGACCTCGATGAAAATGAACTCCGGCCCTATTTCAAGGTTGAAAACGTCCGTGATGGCGCCTTTGATGTGGCCAATAAACTCTATGGGATAACCTTTACCGAGATCACGGACATTCCAAAACCCCATGCCGAAGCCATGGCCTACGAAGTGAAGGAGGCCGACGGATCGCATATCGGGATTCTTTACATGGACCTCTTCCCACGCCCCAGCAAGCAGCAGGGTGCCTGGTGCGGAGCCTATCGTGAGCATTGTTTTAAGCAGGGCAGGGAAATCACCCCAGTGGTTACCATGGTCGGTAATTTTACCCGTCCCACCGGCAACACCCCGGCACTCATCAGCCTGGATGAGGCTCTCACACATTTCCATGAATTCGGCCATGCACTCGAGGGACTTTTCGCCGAAAACCGACTCAGTACTACATTCATTGCTTGGGATTTCGTGGAACTCCCAAGCCAGATCATGGAGCACTGGGCTACCGAACCGGAAGTGCTGAAATCCTATGCACGCCACTATCAGACCGGCGAACCCATCCCGGATGCACTGATCGAAAAGATGAAGAAGAGCAGCTACTTCAACCAGGGATTCACCTCAACCGAATTTCTGGCAGCATGTTACCTGGATATCGCCTTCCACAGCCGCACAGACACGACACGGCTCAACATCGGGGCTTTTGAAAAAGAGTACCTGACCGGCAAGGGACTTATACCGGAAATCTATCCGCGCTACCGAAGCACCTATTTTATCCATATTACCGGCGGGTATGACTCCGGATATTACAGCTATGAATGGGCTGCTGTTCTGGATAACGATGCCTTTGAAGCCTTCAAGGAAAAGGGGCTTTTCGATAAGGCAACGGCTAAATCACTGAGAGACAACATTTTGTCGAAGGACGGAACCATGGACCCGATGCAAATGTTCATCAATTTCCGCGGCCGCCAGCCCGATATAACACCGCTGATGAAGAACAGGGGGTTCCTGGATTGACGATTCAGCACTAAAGATTATTAAGAGCGTTGTCATCCCCGCGAAAGCGGGGACCGCGTCCCATAAAGCGCGGTACACAATTGATCCGGTCCCCGCTTTCGCGGGGATGACAAGTGCAATAAGGCAACCTGATACCCAACCCCTCACCCAAGTAGCTCGGCCAGCATCCCCGGATCCGACAAATCCAGTAAATTTTCATTGATCATCCGGTCGGCGAGACCCTGTTTCCGGGATTGAAGAGTCAGTACTTTTTCTTCAATGCTGCCGGTGGTGATGAATTTATAAGCTATAACCGGTTTATCCTGACCGATCCGGTGGGCCCGGCTGATGGCTTGCAATTCGCTCGCAGGGTTCCACCAGGGATCCAGGATAAACACATAATCCGCAGCCGTCAGGTTCAGTCCCACACCCCCTGCCTTCAGGCTGATCAGAAAAACCGGTATCGCCGGATCCTGGTTAAAACGGTCGATGGCCTTCCTTCGTGCTTCGGGCCTGTCGGATCCGGTAAGACTGACAAAAGGTATCGATGCTCCCTCCAGAAACCCTCCGATTAAATCCAGGTGCATAACGAACTGCGAGAATATCAGGATTTTATGCCCTTCGGATACGATTTCCGCCACCATGGAGAGGATGTGGTCGGTCTTCCCTGATGAACCCCTGTAATCGGGATCCTTTAGCACAGGATGGTTCGAAATGAGCCGGAGTTCAAGCAGATAGCTCAGGATCACCATCCGGTTCTCCGTCGTCCCATCTCCCGCTTTCTGGTCCATCAAATAATTCCGGATCTCCGATTTCCGGGTTTCATACACGGCGGATTGCTCCTCAGTGGGATCACAATACCGTGTTTCAACGGTAAGCAGCGGTAACTCGGGTGCCACCGCCTCCTTGGTCCGCCGGAGGATAAAAGGCCTGACCAGGTGCCGGATCCGATTAGTCTTTGCCGGATCAATCCCCCGGTCTATCGGGGCAGCATATTGTCTGTTAAACATCTCACGGCTTCCCAGCAACCCGGGATTCAGAAAATCCATCTGCGACCAGAGGTCGGTAATTGAGTTTTCTACCGGAGTGCCGGTCAGGACCATCCGGTTTCGGCTCTTCAGTCTCTTAACCGACCTTGCCGTTTCGGAATCAGGATTTTTCACGGCCTGACTTTCATCCAGAATAACGAAACTGAACCAGAGCTCTTCCAGCTTCCCGATATCGTTCCGTACCACCCCGTAGGTCGACAGAATCACATCATAATCATTGAGAAAACCCGGATCAGAGACCCGGTCGGGTCCGGTCATTCTGTAAAAACTGAGCCCAGGAGTAAACTTCCTGATCTCATTCTCCCAATTGTGCAGAATGCTTACCGGCATCACCACCAGACTGGAGCCGGAGAAACCGGGTTCGTTATGCAAATGATCGAGCATCGATAGTACCTGGAGCGTTTTCCCCAGGCCCATGTCATCGGCCAGAAAACCACCGAATCCTTCGCCGGCCAAGGCCACCAGCCATCGCACTCCGGCGAGCTGATACGGACGCAGAATATCAGCCGTGGAGCTCTGAATCTCTGCTCCCGAATCCATCAGACGCCCGACCAACCCCTCCAGGCTCTTACTCTCCGTGGGCAGGCCATAGAACATCTCCTCCAGGAGTGGGAACTGAAATCGGTGTAAACGTACTTTCCCACCCTCCCGGCGGCTCAGCGCCAGGGCATCATGAAAACGACCAAACCACTCCTGTGGAATTAAAAAAATCTTACCATCGGGTAACAAATACGTTCTGTTACCCGCTAAAATATTGTCTCTCAAACGGGTAAATGGAAATTCATATCCTCCCACCCGAATCAGAATACGCAAATCAAACCAGTCACCCTCCTCCACCACTTCCGACTCAAATCCGGAATTACCGATAAAATAATCAGAATCAAGAGTTTGTTTTATCCCGATATTATGAGTATCCAGAAGCCCCTTCCGTTCAGATAGAAATTGAACCATCCCCAACCCGTTCTCACCGGGCTCCTGCAGTTCCGGGGAGAGGATTAAAGCTGATCCGCTCTTGAAATTCAGCCCCAGCCCCAAAATGAAATTGTAAACATCCAACTCTGCGCCACGGTCCCGTAGCGTGACCTCGTAGGCCGGCGGAAATGCGGTTGCATCCATGCTCACCATTCGGTCCTCCTCTTTCCCCCACAACACTTCATGGTCACTATAGTGAAAGGACAAAATCACCACCATCTCCCCCTGCCAGTCAATGGTCAACTCCAGAACAGGTTCCGGCACCGGTCGCAGGGTCTCCACCTGAAAGCCGGCGGCATTCACCGGATAACGACAGGTAGTCTGATAAACAAAGGTCTGGAAATATTTCTCCTCCATATGCGCGGGGATATCAATCCGGTCTTTCAGCAAAAACGGCCGGATCCGCTTGCCGTCAATGCCGTCCACGGAGTACACCACATGGCCTGAAAGCAGGATACATGGGTTCTCCGACAGTACCATCCCTGGCCGTGTTCGCAAATTGAGCTTTTTTCGATTATGCTCCACCGAAATAAAATAGCTCAAACCTCCTGCTCCTTTATCAAAATGAAAAGATACCTCGGCCGGCTCGGTCTGAAATTCCAAAGGTTTCAGTGAAATTTTCGGCCCCTGTGCATAGTACAAACCGATCCGGTTCTCCGAGATGAATTGAATGGCTTTGGCCATTCGGGAATCGACCATGGGGCGAAACAGGTTTTTATGAAAGCTCTCCGGCTTGGATTTTAGAATATCCGGCAACCTCGCTTTTGTTTTACTTAGATTTTTGGCCAGTGATTCCCATGACAGCTCTCGCACCAGGCGGATCAGCGAAACCTCAGCCTGATCCGGCCGCGGCTCGAGGGATCTGAAATTCATCAGGTCGATGGGCCTGAGGAAGGTATCATAATCCAGCGTAAGCGAAATCTCGGCAATACATGCTTCCAGGGTGCAGCCCAGGAGTTCATCACTCCTGAGAATAAATCGAAGTTGTATCTCGGGACTCACCGGCATAGTTTTGTTAAAAACCGCTAAAGTTACCGGATGTTAGTCAAAAAACTGATGGAAACGTGTATTATATGACCGGTCTCGCTATTTTTGTGGCGTGGGTATTACGATTAGCCTGATATACAATCTCTCTCTGCTGGTTGCCATCAGCATCATTTCAGCATTCATCAATGACAGGTGGCAGGTAAGAACCCTTACCGGTGCAGGCCTTCAGGGTTTGATTTTCGGAACCGCCGCTGTGATAGGAATACTGGCTCCATTTACTCTTTCGCCAGGACTGATCTTCGATGGAAGGTCGGTGGTACTCAGCCTCAGCAGCCTGGTTTTCGGACCAGTTACCGGCATAATCGCCGGATTAATGGCCATCATTGCCCGGCTAACGGTCGGAGGGCCGGGAACTACCATGGGTATTCTCGTGATCATGGAATCTGTGCTGGTCGGACTGTTTTTCTTCTACCGCTGGCGCAGGGATCATATCAGGTTAACCATCTGGCGGCTTCTGTTTGTTAGTTTGGCTGTTCATCTGCTAATGCTGGCACTGATCCTGACCCTTCCAAAAGAGGTAATGGCCGAAACCTTCAGAAGAATTGTCTTTCCTGTGCTGGTGATCTACCCCTTAGCCGCCGTTCTGATCGGAAAAATCCTGATCGACCAGGAAGCACGGAAACGTGCTCTTGAAGAAGCCGACCAGGCCCGGAAACAGGCCGAACAGGCAAACCAGATGAAGGATGCATTTATTTCCAACGTTTCGCACGAAATCCGGACCCCTCTCAATGCCATCCTGGGCTTTACCAACCTTCTTCAAACGGAGGATCCCGGTAAGTACAGCCCGGAGGAAAACGGCTTTTTCAACCGGATCAATCAGGCCGGGAACCGGCTGATGCGAAGCGTAGACCTGATCATTAATTTCTCAAGGCTCCAAATCGGTGATTTTGTGGTCAACAAGAAAGAAATAGACCTGAGAGAACTGATTGAAAGCCAGATCCGTGAAATCGAGGCTTTATCAGTAAAGCGCCATGCCCCGATAGTATTTACCAACCAGACAGACTATCCCCTGATTACCAGCGACTACTTCTGTATTTCCCAATCGGTGGCCCAAATTCTTAATAATGCGGTCAAATTCAGCAATGGGAAAAAGGTTGACATCCGCTTGTTCCAAATTCCCGGAGGATCCCTGTCTATCGAAATTCGCGATAATGGCATTGGCATTGCCGGTGAGCATGTTAACAACCTGTTTTCACCCTATTCCACAGAAGAAAAAGGGCTCACCCGCTCCTACGGAGGACTGGGACTGGGGCTCTCACTGGCTAAAAAACTACTGGATCAGGTTGATGGGGTAACCGAGGTAAAGTCAGTCAAAGGGGAAGGAACCGTTTTCACCATCACGTTTCCGCCTGAATCAGCCTGGATTCTCTTAAAAAAAGAGAGGCCGCAAAAACCAAAAGGGAAATCCCGGCAAACAGAGCCAGATATAAGCCCAGGTGCTGGTTATGATTAACGCTCATTCCTGCCACAAACAGGATCCCGGTGATCTGGCCAACCCAGAGCAATAATCCCTGCGACATCGATTCAGGAGCCGGATAACTTACTTCGGCAGCATACTGAAATCCGATAGGTCCCGCACTCATTACAAAAAATCCGAGAATAAACGAAGAGACCAGCGAAATCGCAAATACCACCGAATGATCCCCCGATATGCGTCCCGCAAAGGCCAGTCCGAAAAGCCCTGGGATCATCCCCGCGAGGCAGATCACAAGGAAGATTTTCCTTTTCCTGTATTTATCAGAGAGCGCCGGCAGTATCATTGCACCGATAATTCCTCCGATCAGCATCAACCCGCCGATCAGGCCATTCGAATCCTGTATCCCGGCATAGGCGGTTATCGCATCCGTCATGGAACTCACGGCATTGAAAATCCCCAGACCGATCAGGAAAAGAAAAAGGGTAATGACCATGTCCCGCTGGCGGAACAGATGTGCCATGCCTTTCCGGAAGGGGTAACGAACATACGCCTCCTCAGCCGGCGGCTGCGGCGGATGCTCGCGGATCAGTATCAATGACAGCACAGAGGCAGCCAGCGAAATCAGACCGTATACCATCAACATTCGTTCAAATCCTTGTCCATAACCGGGTTTCAGGGGATCAGTGCCGATCAGCATCGGGGTCACCAGCATGGCAATGATGATTCCAAGATATTGGGCCAGGGCCGAAAGTCCCGCGGCCAGCGCCCGCTCCTTCATCGGAAACCAGCGAACGGTAACGGCCGTCACAGCATTCAGAATGAATGGCTGCGCCACCGATAATCCAATCTGAGCAATCAAAACTCCGGTGTAACTGTCTGCCGTCAAAGCCTTTACCATCGAAAACACCCCGGTCAGAACGGCACCGATCGCCAGCCCCACACGGATGCCATGCGTATCAATAATATAGGATGCCGGGATGCTCACCACCACATAAATCACCATGTAAAGCATGGCCAGAAAATCGATGTTCAGCACGGAAGCCGGATCAAACTGACCGGCATAGAAAACCGCCGCCGGCCTGGCAACCGCCGCATGCGCCAGCCACTGCACCTGGAGCACCAGGTTCATCAGCATAAACACGCCAAGAATCACAAAGCGGTAAGGGTATACTTTAAAATTGTTTTTCACCGGGTCAGGTTTTGGCCGGTTAAAATAAACAATCTTGATGAAAGGACACTTTTTGCGATTACAACCGCAAATTGTCATTACTTTTTGCGATTACAACCGCAAATTGTTCGAATCAGGATCGCCTCCGTGCCCCGAAAAACCCGTACCACGAAGCCAGCAACAACGGAATCAGCACAATGAACAGCGACGTTTTCAGGCTCAGGTAATCCGCAGCCAGCCCGAACAGGAGCGGGATAAAGAAGCCTCCGGAGATGGCCATGATCAGGTAGGAGGAAGCTTCATTGGTGAACCTCCCCAGACCATCGATAGACAAGGAGAAGATGGTGGCAAACATGATCGAGATAAAAAGGCCGGTAAGGATTATGGAATAGATGGCCACATACCCGGTGCTGGCCATGGATATGATAATCAGGAGTCCGGCTATGGCACCGAACCAGCCCACCAGCCGGCCGGGATTCACCTTGATGAGCATACCTGCCCCCAACAGCCTGCCGATCATCAGACCGAGAAACATCAGTCCCGATATATCCACCGCGCGTGACTTTTCAATCGGCGCCTCCTGCATGAAATAAGGGGTCATCAGCTGGTAAAGAATGGCCTCAGCACCCATGTAGAGCAGAAGAACAATAAACCCGGTCCTGAAATGGCGGTAATTCCAGGCACTCTTCTTCGAGCGATCTGGAACATTCCCGGCGTTTTGCTGCTGCGGGACTTCATTCGGGTTCACCGGCATTTTGGCCAGGCGGATCAGGAATCCGAGCCCGGCATACATCACGGTAAGGATCAGGTAAAACCAAATGATCCCCTGGAACGGGTCATCCTTGAATAACTTCAGGATAAATCCCCCGGCTACATAGGAAGTCAGGAAGGCACCCACGGCACCCAGTCCCTGCGAAAAATTGATCCGGCTGGCAGCCGACTTGTCGGGCCCCAGAGCCCTGACGTAGGGATTGCAGGCAACCTGAAGAAAGGTGGCACCGGAAAACATCACAAATACCCCGGCTAAAAACAGGGGGTACGACATAAACACCGCCCCGGGGACAAAAATCAGCAGTCCGAGAGCAGCCAGCATGCAGCCCACCACTATGGTTGTCACCGTCTTAAATTTGTCGATGAACAGACGGGCCGGGTAGGATATCGCGAAAAAGGCAAAAAAGGATATCGAGGTTAACAGGGAAGTCTGGAAATTATTCAGCCCGAAGGTTTCCTGGAACAGCGCCACCAGCACGTTCGCCAGGTTCCAAACGAATCCGAGCATAAAGAACTGGAAGTTCACCAGGATGAGGGGGTAGAGGGGGGACTTTTTCATTGCCGATTTAGGATTTGGGTATCAGGTATCGGGTGTCGGGTGTCGGGTATCGGGCGCTATGGTGTCATTCCGGTGCAAACCGGAATCTCCCGACAGGTGCTCCGAGCCATGGGATCCTGACTTTCGTCAGGATGACAGTTCTGGCCGAAACCCGAAACCCGATACCTGATACCCAGTTTTTCCCGATATTAGCAAAAATTTACCCTAAATCCTTTCCGCCATGAAAAAGATCCTTCCTTTTCTGCTGGTGCTGATAGCCCTGGCTTCCTGTACACCAAAAAACCAGTACACCATCAGAGTGAGTGCCGTCGGGGGCCCCGACAGCCTGATGGTGCACAACAACTGGTACACCTCCTCCGATACGTTAAAGCTGGTGGATGACAAATGCACATTCACCGGAATAGTCGATACTTTTCCAAAGCTGGTTTCTGTCGGGTTTGCACTGACGGGCCAAAGGACCGCAAGGATAATCCTCGAGCCCGGGACCATTACCGTAGATTATACTGCTGAAAATGGTTTCAGGGTGGGAGGAACGGAGAACAATATCATCCTGCAGAAATTGCTTGATGAGCAGAAACCCTATCAGGATGAAGTCACCAAAATATGGCGGGAATGGAACAAGGCCTATGCCAAAGAGCCGCGCAGCAAGGAAGAATGTGAATCGATCTGGCTGGACCGGGAGGTTGTTAACCAGCGGGCTCTCGACAAAACCCATGAACTCATCGGGGCCAATCCTAACTATGCCGGACTGGTTATTGCCCTGCCACTGGTCAGGACCGATCCGCCGGCGAAGCTGAAAGAATATGTGGAGGCATTCAAGGCCTTCAAGGATGACCAGCGCTACCTGGATATCGTGAAGGAGTATGACATTGCCGACCGGACCGTCAACGGCAAGCCGGTTCCCGGATTTTCATTCCCCGATACTACGGGACAGATGGTTTCCCTGTCGGATTTTAAGGGCAAGTGGGTGCTGCTGGACTTCTGGTATGTCGACTGTCCCTGGTGCCGCAAGCTCACCCCGCACCTGATCAATATTTACAAAGAATGGAACCAGACCA
>MEOR01000101.1 GCA_001769295.1 Bacteroidetes bacterium GWF2_49_14
TTTTTACGATGACATCAGCGACATCGCGTACGTCCACATACCCCGTCCCCCCCTTCGTGAAGAAGCGGAGTCCCTCCCAGGCCTTCACAAACAGCTGCGAGCTGCCCTTGCCCCACTGGCCCGGACCGAGGATGATGCCGGGGTTGAGGAAGACGTGGGGAAGACTGTAAGACTTTAAGACTGTAAGACTTTGAGACTTTGAGACTGTAAGACTTTGTGAAGAGTTTCTGATTGTTTGTTCTGATAAATATTTTGTTTCTGAATAGCTGGTGTGTTTGCGGTTAGGATTGCGGGGGGTTTCCTCGTCGATCAAAAAATCAGGATCATTGCCGGGACTGTCGCCGAGGGCGCTGGTTGAGGAGATGTGGATAAGGATGGGAAGTCTTACAGTCTTCCTTATCGCTTCTGCCAAATTCCTGGTTCCCTCCACATTATTCCTGATCAGCTCCTCCCGCTTCGACGGGTCGAAGGAGACGATCGCGGCGCAGTTGATCACGCAGGTGATGCCGTCGAGGGCCCGGATGAGGGATTCCTGGTCGAGCATGTCACCGGTGCGCCACTCAATGCGCTCCAGCAGGGCACCGGGGTCATCGGTATAAAAAGAAAAAATCTCGCGCAAACCTTCCAGCGATGCCTTTTCGCGCCTTAAAGCCGCTATCCTGTCATATCTCCGTAGAAGTGCATATGCTGTATGCGCGCCCAACAATCCCGTTGCCCCAGTAATTAATATCATAGTCTCTCAGTCTCTTGGTCTCTAGGTCTTCGGACGCATGTATGCGTCCCTACGTCTTCTGATTATGCCCTAGCAACCAGTCCGTTACCCGCACCACATTGATCCTTTTCCCCGACTCCTTGATTTCATACTCTTCATTCAAGGTGATGATAATAAGATTCATTGCTTTAAGTTCGTCCGATGCGATAAGTAAGGCCCTTACTTCACGCTGACGGGTCTTGGGGTCATCAGTTTGTATGGCAACCTGAATAAGTTGAATAACCTTCTGGTTTCTGTATAGCACAAAATCAACTTCAACGGTCTTTTTATAAAAGAAAACCTCATATCCTCCCGGTCGGGTTCTACGGATAAGCTCCAGAAAAACAGTGTTTTCCAGCAATCGGCCGCTGTTTTGCGAAAATCCCGTACCAACAGCCTGACAAAATGAACTGTCGATGCAATAGATTTTACGAAACCTGAGACTCTCCTGATTCTTAAATGAAAACTTAGGCAATGTCAGTACAAGCCAGGCCTCTTCGAGGTACCCCACATAATTCTTGGCTGTGTTTTCGCTACCCAATGCAAACAGGTTTTTGATTCTGTTGTAACTGATCTCCTTGCCAAAATTCGAAATCAAATAACGGGCAATCTCTCTGAAGGTCCGTATGTGACGGATATGATAACGATAGATAATATCCCTTGTCAGTATAGCTTCCAGCAATGTTGCAGCATAGATATCTGCCGGTTCTCCGGACACGATCTCTGGTAATCCTCCAACCCTCAGATATTCATTAAAATGATTGATCAGCAATCCATAAGATTTAGCGGCAGGTTCGGGCTCGATCGGAAATTCTTTGGCCAGGAGATACTCCCTGAATGAATAGGGAAATAGCTCCATCGGGGTATATCTTCCTGATAGGTGTGTGGCCAATTCATCATTCAGCAACTTTGAATTGGAACCGGTTAAAAATACATGGAGGTTATTTCGCTGCAATCGGTTCACGAAGAGATGCCAATGCTTCACATTCTGAATTTCGTCGAGGAGAAGATTCTCAAAATCACCGTAAACGACATACAATGCCTCCAGCAATAAGTTTAGCTGGTCCGGACTGATATCAGCCAGACGCTCATCATCAAAATTGGCATACGCATAGGTTGTTCCGGCCAGGGCACGATGTACCAGGGTTGATTTTCCTGCACGCCTGACTCCAGTAATCACCTGAACCAGCCGGCTCTTTATGTTGATTCCGGATTCCTGCTCCCTTTTAACCCATCCAACCTTCATTAAAGAAGGGATTTCTCGCCTCTGCTCCGTAACAATCTGGATATACTTTGGCTCCATAAATGTGTAAACCGATTTTATATTGAGCTAAAAATACGAATTAATCTCAATAGAATGAGAATAGAAATCGAATTAATCTCAATAGGGCCTCTCCCAAAGTACCTTTTTCCCAAAACCAAGCCGGTTATCGGTGAATTTGGCGGTATCGATATAGAGAACCCAGAGATCGAGCTTGGCGGCGATAGCGTACGGGAACCGTTTTAGGTAAGCATTTCGGGAGGAAGACTTTAAGACTGTAAGACTTTGGGACTGTAAGACGGTAGGTTGGTGAGACGGGCTTACAGTCTTATCGTCTAAAAGTCTTTCAGTCTTCCCCGTCAACTGCGCTCCCTTAATCCTTCCCACCACCTTCGTCTCCAGCACGATCCCCGCACTTACAGAAGGGTTGGCGAGCATCTCACGGCCATGGCGGGTTTCGGGATCGGTGGTGAAAACGAGGGCATCGGCATCGGGCATCCAGGCGTAAAACACATGTGCCGACCAGCTGCCCTGCTCACTTATGGTGGACAAGGTCATTACATGGTGCTTCTTTAAAAATCGGGCTATACGGGGATCCATGGGCGAAATTCTTTGGGGAAAATTACGATTTATGCACTGATTTTTTGCTAATACTCCAGCGTAGTACACTATCTGTACCAAACACTCAATGTCGTATACTACGAACCTTCCAAGAAGGAGGACAGTTTTCTAGTCATTACATTGGTTCTTACAATCCTAAATATCTGCAACTTGCAATATTTATTAACTCTTGGTTCCAAGGAAGAAGGTTACTCTTCAGTAACCCCGGCCTTGAGGCCGGGGATGGCGACAAACACGCACAAGTCTCACTGGTCGAGGCACTTAAGTGCCTCGACCAGTAGTTTCATGGTAGCTTTTCACCAACCCGGCGATCAATCGCCGGGCAACATGTAAGTGTTTCAAGGTTATAATCCCATTCTATCTGTTCCATCCCCTGCGTCTCTCGGTCTCCAGACGCATGTATGCGTCTCTACGTCCCTTGGTCTTACAGTCTTTTTTAAGTATCTTTAGTCAAGAAAATGACGCCCCCGCACAAACATAACGCCCCCGAAATCAAAGCGTTCATCCGGGAACACAGCAGCCTCTTCTGGTATACACCCGAGGATCAGAAAGAGAATATCAGCCTTGAACTGCTCGTGGAAACGATCCTGAATTACGGGGATATGGATGCGGTGAGAAAACTGTGCTCTCTGTTGGGGATATCCGAGACTGCCCGGATATTTTTCGGGGCAGAAGGCCGGAAAAAGCTGAATTATTACCCTGAAGTTCACTCTTTCTTTTCCCTGGTTTTTAAGAAGTATGCATAAGGAAATATTGACAAAAAACCAGGAGGAGCTGCTTCCCATAGTCCGTCAATTTCGCAGGGAGTATTACCTTGTAGGAGGCACGGCTATTGGACTGCATATCGGACATCGCCGGTCAGTGGATTTTGATCTGTTTAAAACGGGCCCGATCAGGCATGTAAAGAATCTTGAGAAAATATCGGGATTCGGATTTCCATACCAAGTTACGCGAAGGGTTGAAGAACAGATGAATCTTACGGTTAATGGGGTCAAGCTTACCTTCTTCCAATACCCATATACGGTACCCTCGGGGACTGATTTCGATAGGATTATCAAACTGCCCGGACTTGCTGAGCTTGCAGCAATGAAGGCTTTTGCGCTCGGCCGCCGCTCCAAATGGAAGGATTATGTAGACCTGTTTTTTCTTTTGAGGGATCACTTTTCATTGAACCAAATCTCAAGCCAGGCCACTGAACTATTCGGACAGTTATTTTCCGAAAAGCTTTTCAGAGCACAGCTAAGCTATTTCAAGGATATCGACTACACCGAACCCGTCGAATTTATGGGAACCCCTGTTCCGGAAGAAGAAATCCGGGATTTCCTGGTTACAAAAGCGGTGGAGATCTTTTAGAAGTTGCCGGTTGCCAGTTACCGGTTGCCGGTTATTTCGCAATTGAGATTCCTCCGTTCTCACAGTCTCTTGGTCTCTTGGTCTCTTGGTCTCTCAGTCTCTTGGTCTCTCAGTCTCTCAGTCTCTCAGTCTCTTGGTCTCTTGGTCTCTCAGTCTTCCAGTCTCTCCGTCCCTTGGTCTCTTGGTCTTCTTTAACTATCTTAGTGTAGAAATTCAACATAATGGACCTGCCAATCCGCAAGGAACTTTTTTGGGATATCAACGCCGCTGAGCTCGATCCTGTTAAACACAGGCGACTGATCATTGAGCGTGTGTTTAGCCTGGGCACCCTTGATGAACTCCGGGTGATACTTCAATTCTACGGGAAAGAGATCATCAGGGAAGAAATCATGAAGGTTGGCTACCTCGATCCTAAAACATTCTCATTTGTTGTAAGTTACCTCAAAATTCCCAAGACAAAAATGACATGCTACATACGGAAACAGTTACGCCCGCAACACTGGACCTGATTGACAGACTCCAACAGGATCCTGCCTTCAGTGGGTTTTACCTGGTTGGAGGTACGGCCCTTTCCTTACAGATCGGTCACAGAATTTCGGTGGACATTGATTTTTTTACCAAAAAGTCATTTGACACAGTGGCATTAACCGAACATCTGGAAAAGGCTTACGCATTTTCCCAGCAATACTCCAGTACTAATACCCTTAAAGGATTTATCGGGGACACTTTTGTTGATCTCCTCAAGCACGATTATCCATTTGTGAATCCACCGATATCAATGGACGGTATCCGGATGCTATCAAAGCCGGATATTGCCGCCTTTAAGGTCAATGCCATTACCGGAAATGGCACCCGGGCCAAAGACTTTGTTGATATATACTTTCTGCTGAAGGAATTCTCCCTGACGGATATTGTCGGGTTTTATCGCACAAAATATAGCCAGCGAAATGATTATCATGCGATTAAAAGTCTGGCTTATTTCGATGATATCGATCCCGACGGATGGCCTAACCTGATCCTCGAAAAGGAATTGACCCTTAAGAAGCTTACCTCCGCTTTAACCAGACACTGTGAGAGGATGTTAGGATG
>MEOR01000102.1:0-1399 GCA_001769295.1 Bacteroidetes bacterium GWF2_49_14
AGCCGGGATAATCAGTGTAACTGCAGCGGCCCGTCGCATCCAGCGGTTATCGGATTGGGTGAACCTTTTGAGTTCGGAGAGAAAATCGGGATACATCATGATAAACTCTCCGACGGTGTGGTTGCAGAGTGTGTCGCAGGCCGCCCAGTTGTTCACGTACCGGGAGATCCACCGCTCAAAGGTTTCAAAATCGGCCGGCAAGAACTTCTTTTTCAGCCGGTCGGACCAGTTGCAGGCGATGATGGTTTCCTCCATCAGGCCCGATTTCATGAGCTCCTCGCAGAGGGCAAGGATCTCCTCTTTTGTACTGCCTTTGAGCTGCCTGAAATATTCACTTCCGATTTTCCTCGCGGCGGAATTGCTGAGGCCGTAGAATTTTACGGGTTCCTTGAAGTAGCGTTCGGCACCGGCTTTCCAGACGGGATCGGCGGAGCGCCCGAGATGGCTTCGAAGGGAGGTCAAGGTTGTTTCCATTGTCTTCATGATGTCTGTTGCCAGTTTCCGGTTATGGGTCGCGGTCCCCGCTTCCGCGGGGATGACAAGTGCTAATGGCTTGTTTTTTTGGGTATCGGGTTTCGGGTATCGGGCGCCAGACCTGTCATCCCCGGGAGGCCGGGACCTTCCGCCCCACTCACACCCACACCCACACCCACACTCTCTTCACCTCTTCCTTATTATTTTTCCCGCGGATGTTTTGTAGGGGCGACCCTTGCGGTCGCCACCGAAATCAAATTGATAACACTGGCTGTGGTTCTTAAAATTTGCATGGCGACCGCAAGGGTCGCCCCTACTAACCTTTACTCTTACCACGAGGTGAGTGTGAGTGAGAGTGTGGGGGTGGGTGTGGCAGGTGGTCCCGGCCTCCGCCGGGATGACAGTTCTGGCGCCCGAAACCCGAAACCCGAAACCCAAAATCCTCAATCTTCCCTCGGGTCGTCCTCTACGATGGCATAGTGATAGTTGTCGACCCAGGTTCCGCGGATGGGGAGGATTTTTCTAAGTAGGCCTTCACGGGTCATGCCGGATTTTTCAAGGACCCTGACCGAGCGGATATTCTCTGTGGCGACGCCGGCTTCGACCCGGTGCAGGTTGAATTTATCAAACCCTGCGCGGATGAGGGTTTTGCACACTTCGGTGGCATAACCACGGCCCCAGAAATCGGGGTAAAGCTTGTAATACATTTCGCCCAGGCGAAAGCGGTCGCACGAGAGGCTCATACCGGCCAGGCCGATGAACTCTCCGGTTTCCCTGAGGACGATTTTCCACGCGTATTTGCCTCGGGGCGTTTCATTTTCAGCCTCGATGGCGGGTCGCATCACTTCGCGGGTTACTTCGATAGATTCCGGGATGCCGAGGGTATTGAACTCGTCGACTTCCGGCACCGAATGGAGCCGGTGGA
>MEOR01000102.1:1416-5833 GCA_001769295.1 Bacteroidetes bacterium GWF2_49_14
CAGGTGACGAGGATGAGGGTTAGGCGGGGGGAGGAGAGGGTCATGTTGGGGGTTGCTGGTGCTGGTTGGAAGATCGTTGGTGGTTACTGGTTGCTGGTTGCTGGTTAAGGCTCTGAGGCTGCCTCGGAGCAAAGAGGGCTGGTTACTGGTCACTGGTCATGGATCATGATAATTCTTTTGTGACCCAAAACAGTCTGCCCCTTAATGATCCTGACGGTATAGATTCCATCGGGGAGGTTGCAGGTGAGGGATTGGCCGGATTGGATGGATTGCATTGCAGTGACCTTCCGGCCGAGTGCATCTATGAATATCAGGCTAAAGGTAGAAGCGGGATCACTACCGCTAACCAATAGTTTAAAAATGCCGCCACAGGGATTGGGGAAGAGGTCCAAAATGGGAGTTTCATCCCTGACCAGATTGGTTCCTGTAGTCATGGTGGAATCGGGAGCTTCCATGGTTCTCCCATTGATTTTCAGGAGCAGGCCATCGGTCTTGTGGTCGCCATTGGTCCGGCCGTTTCCGTAACTTTTCGTTTCGCCTGTGATATAGATAAAATCCCCTGACCGAACACAATCCTTCGCTATTTCATCATAGGCACCTCCCCATAGCAGTGAGTCGATCAGGATTCCATTCTGATTGTATTTCAGGACAAAAACATCCTTGCCACCATGTCCGTAGCTTGAGGTAGCGCCAACCACAAAAATCAGACTGTCGCCGTCGGTTACCAGTGAACGGCAGTCTTCGGTACCCCTGCCACCCCAGATCCGGCTCCAGATGAGTTCGCCGGTACGGGAATATTTGTTCAGGAAATTTTGCGAGCCGTTCCCAAAACTTGCGGTATATCCTGTCATGTAAAGTATTGAATCGGCACTCATGGCAAGTCCGAGGGCATCGTCAAACAGCAGTCCGCCCCAGGTTACCTGCCACTGCAAAGCCCCATTGGTACGGCTGAAGCATGCCAGGGCGCCGTCTCCATCTACCGACCCGATATTGGTACGGTTTACATGCCCAGCCGCATAGATGCAGCGATCGTCAATGGCGCAGTGCCCGTTGGCTCCATCAAAACGGCCCAGGCCATTATAATCCCAGGTACTTGTCCAAACAAGGTTTCCCGAATGGCTGATCTTTTGGATCAGAAAATCCATGTTATTTGCCTGCTGCTGCTGTTTCCAGCCGGTCAGGTAGATTCCGTCGGGCCGGACGACCAATCCGTCAATCTCGTCGTAGCCATAATCCGGAACGGGCTTGTACACATATGTCCAGTCAAATGTTCCTGTGGAAGTGTTGAAACAAATGACCATAGCATCACCCGAAACCGGGAGAGCGGTTGAATCGGTTCTTCCGGAGAGGTAGACGTGTTCACCGGAAACGGTTGCCTTGAATGCGATATCGTTGAATCCTGATCCCCAGGAGGGGCTTTTCCATCCCTGAGCGGCATCGGGACGTATTTTATACAGGGTGATGTTGTAGTACCAAAATGGCCACTGATTTTTTTCGGCCACGGCCCAATAGACTGATCCAAGGCTATCGGCATCCACTCCCCAGGCTACTTCATCGGCATCCGTGCCCCGGGTGAGGTACCACAACTGCCCCTGCACCTGAACTGCCGATAGCAGAAGCAGCACTATCAGTGTTATACCCAACGATCTTGCTTTAAATGGCAGTAGGATTCTCATGTTGCTGGTCACTGGTCACTGGTCACTCTTTCGCGTCACGCGTCACGCGTCACGATTTCCTCTGCTTGGGATCTTTCTGGTTGTAATCCTTCAACATTTTCCCAAAAATCTTGTCCTTTTTACGTTTTTCGGCTGCGGATGTTTCAAAATGTGCCTGTTCCCGGCGGAGTTTCAGGTAATTTTCGTAGGAGGCAGCATCGATCCGGCCCTCTTCGACGGCAGCCAGTACGGCGCAGCCCAGCTCGGAGGTGTGGGTGCAGTCGGCAAAGCGGCACTTCTCCCCGAGCGAGAGGATGGCGTTAAAAGTCTGGCCCAGGCCCTCGCCGGCATCGGCGGTACCCACCTCCCGCATTCCGGGATTGTCGATCAGGATTCCTCCATTTTCGAGCACGATAAGCTCGCGGTGGCTGGTCACATGACGTCCCCTCTGGATGGTTTCACTGATCGGCGCGGTTTTCATCAGGTCGCGACCCGACAGCCTGTTGAGGAGGGTGGATTTTCCCACTCCGGATGATCCGAGCAGGCAATAGGTTTTTCCCTTGAGGATTAAGCTGTCGATGGCATCGAATCCGCTTCCGGTCTCGTTACTGAGGGTTACTACGGGTACATCTTTAACCCGATTTTGAACATTAGCGGTAATTTCGTTCAGTTTTTCCTCCGGGATGAGATCCGTTTTGCTGAGGATGATGATCGGTTCAATACCGGAATCAAAGCAGATGGAGAGGTAGCGTTCCAGGCGGTTGATGCTTACGTCGCGGTCAACGGCCTGAACCAGGAATGCGAAATCGATATTGGCAGCGATGACCTGGGTTTCCCCGTCATGACCCACCGCCTGCCGGCGGATCACCGAAGATCTGGGGAAAATGGACTGAATGATCGCCAGGTCCTGGTCATAGACAGTCAGGGCAACCCAGTCGCCCACCGCCGGGAAATCCTCCCGGCTTTGCGCGGTGAAGCGCATGTTTCCCGTGATCTCCGCATCGAATTCTCCTGCAGAGGTTTTTACGATATACCGTTCTTTGTGTTCAATGATCACCCGACCCACTTCAAAGCCTTCAAGCTGGGCGGAAGTACGGAATCGGTCGAGGTTGGGGGTGTAGCCGAGGGATGTGAGGTTCATGGGGGTGGGTACGTTCGAATCTCAATCTTTATTTTTCATCAGCCCTTCTATATAGCTGATAGTTAGTTCTATGCCGTGGGATTCTTTGAGTTTGGCAGCAAGAGCTGCGGCTTTTTCTGTATATGCGGGATTATTGAGACATTCGTTGATGGCGTTGGTGAGGGCTGCTGCGGTCATTTTTTTGAAGTCGCAGGTTTCGGGAGCAATTCCGAGAGCAATGGCCTGCTTACGATTGGCAAACTGGTCGCCCATAAAGGGGAAGATGGACTGGGGAATGCCGGCGCGGATGGCGGCGGCCAGGGTGCCGGTGCCGCCGTGGTAGACAATGGCCGACATGCGCGGGAATAGCTTTTCGAAGGGTATCTCATCCACGAAAAGAATATCGGGATTCAAAGAGCCTTTCAATCCGGCCCAGCCTTTGGAGATGATCAGCCTCCGGCCGGTGGTTCGGCATACCTCGTCGAACATCAGGGTATATTTTTCCGGATCGGTGATCGGGTTGCTGCCGAACCCGATATAAACCGGTGCAGTTTCCTGATTGATAAATGATTCCACCGTATCAGGCAGCGGTTTCCCTGACGGCAGCAGCATGAAGCCGGTCTGGGTCCAGGGAAATGCCACGCCCGGGCTCACCGGGCTTACCTCGGGGTCGGAGGCCAGGATAACCTCCTCGCCCATCCAGTGGGCCCACACGTCCCTGATGGGAGGCAGTCCCACACTTTTCCGGTACTTGTTCATGTACCCTCTTGAGAAGCCATTGATCACGGCTCGTCCGAAGCCAAACATCCTCCGGTTTTTGGCGGGATCGTTCGCACCCGGACCCAGGATGACCGGGTAATAGGCGACCAGGCGGTATGGGATTTTGAGTATATCGGCCGCGGTGTGAACACCCATCACGATGCCGGTGCCGAGGATCAGGTCGGCATCGGGGACGAGCTCCGGCACCTGGCTCATTTGTTCGAGGGTGAATTTTTTTCCCTCTTTCGGCGAGATCTTCACGGCCACCCCGCCTTTCTGTTTCTCCGGATTTTCCCGGATTTTTTTCTTGATTTCCGGCCCGAAGGGCATAAAATCAACGGAATGGCTGGTTACCAATTCTTCATGTTCTGGGGGCGCCAGGATCACGACTTTGTGCCCCCGGCTGATCAGGCCGGTGGCCAGGGCTACCATGGGCTGTACGTCGCCGCGGGTGCCGAGGATGATGGAGGCGATATTCATTTTTTTTGCGGGGCCGGCGCTAAGGCCGGCCCGTACCCGGGGTTTCCGGCATAGTGAGTTTGTTGTACTGGCCTTTGGAGATGTAAATGCGGACCTGATCGGGATTGGACATTTTCTGAGTTACCAGGATGGTACGGTGGTCGTAGTCCCATTTAAGGATTTTCATCGATTTCAAATCCAGATCGATGTAGTAACGGGTCTCTTTGTCAAAAGGTTTGTACATGTCGTGTTATTTATTGTAGCAGCGATTTGATTTCATTGATGATTTCGCTTTTTGAACTGGGCCGGGGAGCATTAAGATTTGCTATTCTGCCGGTTTTGTCAATCAGCACATAGGTTGGAAATCCTTTAACTCCGTATAATTCAGCGAATACATGGTATTCTGTCGGGCTAAGAAGATAAT
>MEOR01000103.1:0-11163 GCA_001769295.1 Bacteroidetes bacterium GWF2_49_14
AGGGAGCCAATTAGCCGAGCGGAGCGAGGCCAATTATTTTGCGTAGTGTCTCCCGCACATTCTCCACCGGCCTCGGCGCAAAAACGCTGATGATCTTTCCGTCTTTGCCGATCAGAAAGTAGCGGGGAAACTCGGTCAGGAAATATTTCTCCTGCAGAACAGTGGATTTGTGATCTTGAATGAGCTGAATGCCTCCGAGATTGTTTTGCTCGACGGTGGCGGCCCATTTGTTTTTATCTTTCTCAAAATCAAGGGAAACCATGATAAAAGTGATATCACGGCCTTCAAATTCCCTTCGGATCTGCTCAAAGCTCGGGATTTCAAGAAGGCTCCATTCCGACCAGGAAGACCAGAATCCGATATAAAGAACCTTGCCGAAATAATCACTGATCTTAACTTTTTTCCCGTCAATCGTATAGGCGGTAAAATCCGGGGCAGACTTTCCGCCCGATAATGTCTCCAGATTGGTTACAAGCGTCTCGATGGTCTTAACATAGTCGGGATTCTTGCAGGTGATCCGGAAGTCCGTGATAAACGATTCAAGATATGCGGTACCGTAGTTGGAAAGATGTGCATTCATCGCCTGGAAAATCAGCAGGTCGAGCACCTGCGGATCGGTGAATTCCCGGTGAATAACCCGGAATCGCGCAATTGATTCGGGAAATATCAGCTCCCGGGTTTTGGGATTTTCCTCCAGATAGACTTCCTGTTTGTAGTCCAGATAATTCATTATGAATTCCTTGAAAACAATGCTGGAAAGATTTTCAGCCCGGTTCAGGCGTAAGTTATTCAGATAATCCGGGTGATATCCGGCCGGAAGCTCGGGAAAAATGCCGGTTGCCAGCAGGTGCCTGTCGGGGTACTGAATCCGCTGATCTGCCCAGGAGAACTCAAATTCCGATTTTGTACGCCGGGTAAACTCAGGATCAATCTCTTTGTATTTTGCTGCAAATTCTTCCAGCAGGGTAATCTTGAGCCGTTTGATCGAGTCGGTAACCCGGATAAAATCGGCAGGAAGCATGGCAAACAACTTTGCAGGATCCAGCCGGGTCTGCTGATCCAGCCGGTTCGCGAGACTCAGGTACCGGTTAACCGGACCGAGGGCGCCCTCATACGTGATATTGTCGGGAAATGTTGCGGGATTCAGTTTAATAATGAGATCCTTCCCGGGTTCCAGAAGCACGTTTGTGATCTGCTTCCCGAAGAAAACCAGTACCTTTGTGGGTTCAGCCAATTCCAGATCCAGACTGAAATTCCCGTTTCTTCCGATCTTCGCGCTGTCAAGGACCGATCCGGCTGCAACCGTTACAAAGCCTGATATAGCAGGTGTAATCGTGCCTGATAACCTCGATTGATCCGGCTGCAGGCGGTTGGAATTGCATCCTGCCAGGCCTGCGGATGTCAGCAGAAAAAATAGGTAGATCCGATTCATCCTGACAGATTACCTGGGTTTTCCCACTTTGCCTACATACCGTGAATAGTATTCATTGTACCGGGCTTCGATCTCCTTGTACAGTGCGTCCTCCTTATAGTCCTGTGAAATCCGCATGAGCTGCGGAAGTTCATAATTCATTACGTTCGAAATATCGGAGTTCACTGAGTTGATCAGGTTGGCCGGCAGGCTCAGGTAATAGGTCATATTGTTCCTGACATTCTCAAAAGCGAATTTCACTGCGTCCAGCCCTTTGGCAGAATTTCCGGCACGATACCAAAGTTCGGCGTTTTCAATATCCAGATAGGTATAGCCCATATTGCCAACCGGCATTGCCTGGTCGAGCTTATTCAGCACGGCATTGGCTTTTTCGGTTTTCCCTTCATCAAGCAGGGCGCCTGCCAAACGATTGAAATTGTTTTTCATATTCTGCAACATCCGCCGGCAAGTCTCATCCTGGTATACTTTCGGGTTGTTCAGGTTGGTATACTTGAATTTATTCATCAGGTTCTCATACATGATGTCGGTATTAACCATGCCCTTCATCGCCGACTGCTTGTCGCCTTTAACAGGAATTAACCGGTAGCTCAGACCCTGCAGTTCCAGGTAATTATCGAGCTTAACCGATCCGCTCTGGCCCGGAGTGGTATAGTACATCGGGCGTTCCCAGTTATTGTGAGCCAGGATATCGAGAATCACAAGTTCATCCTTGTAAACCTGCTGCTGTCCCATGGTCCATATGATGGCGGAGTCAATCTGGGCTTCCCTTCCCGGCGCAACCGTACCGTTTTGCAGGACCTGTTCTTTATTAACCGGCAGCACCCACGTTGAAGCCGGGATCACATTGAACTGCCTTCCGGTTGAGGAGGTTCTCAGGGCACCGGGCTTGTCGCTGAGCGCATATTCCACCAGCTCCTTCAGGTCATAGGGCTGCTTAACCTCATCCAATATCGGAACATATCCACGTTTTCCCTGCCGGTACTGCTCAAACCCCATCGACAGGGGCAGGGCCTTTGATTCATAATAGGTCCGTTTTAGTTGGTCGATATACCAATCCTGCGGCAGAAAAGGCATGCAGCAGACCCTCACGTCAGTGCGGACGCCTTCAACCTCCTGCATGTACCAGAGCGGGAAGGTATCATTGTCACCATTGGTGAAGATCAGCGCATTCTTATCTAATCCGATAAGGTAATTATAGGCAAAATCATGCGCGGTATAGCGACCCGAACGATCGTGGTCATCCCAGTTCTGGGTTGCCAATACCACCGGAACGGCCAGGACGCAAACTCCGGTTACCGCAATGGCCGCCACATGCGGCTGCAGTTTCTTCTTCAGGATCTCATACAGATAAAGAACTCCGATCCCGATAAACATTGCGAAGGCATAAAAAGAACCGACATAGACATAATCCCTTTCCCTTGGCGTGACGGGCACCTCGTTCAGGTAAACGATGATCATCGCTCCGGTCATGATGAAGAGAAGCGTAACGGTCCAAAAGCCGAGATTATGCCGCTTGAAATAGAACCAGGCCCCGATGAGTCCCAGAATCAGCGGAAGCATGAAGTATTTGTTACGGCCCTTATTTTCCGTCATGGATTTCGGCAGGTCATCCTGTGGTCCTAACCGCATGGCATCGAGGAACTTGATTCCTGTGATCCAGTTGCCGGTGGAAATATTTCCGTACCCCTGTTCATCGCTCTGACGACCCGAAAAATTCCACATGAAATACCGGAAATACATGTGCCCCAGCTGATAGCGGAAGAAGAAACGGAGGTTCTCCCCAAAAGTAGGAACGTTCCGTATTTCATATTCGCCTTCAGGATTTTGAATCTTGACGGGTTTCCCCTTGATTTTCCCCCATTCCTTGTAGGCTTCGGCATATTTTGGTTCCTGCGCGTTGTACATGCGCGGGAAAATAGTCATGAACTTTTTATTATAAATGTATTCGGTGCGCTTGTCAGACACCGCATACTTGCCGTCTTTCTTGTAATAGAAGTTTTTGCCATCCTTGATGTCCTCCATCGGAGCATTGAAATACTCCCCGTAAAGCAGAGGGCGCTGACCGTAGACTTCCCGGTTAACATACGAAAGCAGGCTAAGTGTGTTATCGGGATTGTTTTCATCGAGAGGCGGATTGGCTGCCGACCGGATCGGGAGGACGATGATCGACGAATAGCCGATTATGATGAAGGTAAGCATGAGGAAGATGGTGTTCCACATGACCTTGCCTTTTTTCTGCGACCACATCAGAGCGTAAACAAGGGCTCCGATCAACAGGAGGATGAAAATCAGGACCCCGCTATTATACGGCAGCCCGATCGTGTTGATAAAGAAAAGTTCAAACCAGGAGGCTGCCTTGATGGTAAGCTGGATGACTCCGTAAAGAAGGATTGCCAGCAACAGGAAGGAACCTGCCACGGCGTAAAAGATACCTTTGCGGGTAACCGGGTGGCGTTTGAAATAGTATACCAGGACTATTGCCGGGAGAGCCAGCAGGTTCAGGATGTGCACACCGATGGAGATCCCCATCAGGTAGGCGATCAGGATCAGCCACCGGTCGCTTCGCGGTTCGTCGGCCACGTTTTCCCATTTCAGGATAGCCCAGAAAACAGCGGCGGTAAAAAGAGATGACATGGCATAAACTTCAGCCTCAACTGCGCTGAACCAGAAGGAGTCGGTAAAGGTGTAGGTAAGTGCTCCCACGATCCCGGCGCCCATGATTGCATACAGTTCACCTTTAGCCATTTCGATGCCCTTGGCAAAGAACTTCCGTGCAAGGTGTGTGATCGACCAGAAGAGGAAAAGGATGGTAAATCCCGATGCAAGTGCTGAAAGAACATTCATCATTTTCGCAATTCCCGCTACGTTCCCAAAGGCAAAAAGCGAGAAAAACTTGCTCACAAGCATCCAGAAGGAGGCTCCGGGAGGATGCCCGATCTCCATGTTCTTGGCCGTGGCTATGAACTCACCGCAATCCCAGAAGGAGGCAGTCGGCTCGATGGTGAGCAGGTAAACCAGTGATGCGATGGCAAAAATTATCCATCCGGTAATGTTATTGATCCGGTTGAAATTCATGGTATTTCTTATTTATTGTCGCGTTTGTGAATGTGGTCGGAAAGTTATAAAAGTTTTCCTGCTTCTGAAGCCTGTTCAGCCTCATAAACAGTATCCGCGGGCAGCGCATTTACGAATGAGGCTTCAACCGCCAGCTGATCGCACCGTTCATTCTCCGGATGGTTGGCATGGCCTTTTATCCAGATAAACCGGACCCGGTGTTTGGGGTAGATGGCGAGGAACCGTTTCCAGAGATCAGGATTCTTTTTCTTTTTGAACTGATTTTTGGCCCAGGTGAACACCCAGCCTTTCTCCACGGCATCAGCCACATAGCGCGAATCGGTATAAATGGTAACCTCGCTGCCCTGAATCTTCAGCGTTTCCAGCCCGATGATCACAGCCAGCAACTCCATGCGGTTGTTGGTTGTGAGCCGGTATCCGCCTGAGAGCTCCTTCCGCTGCCCGCCCGGCGCCTGCAGTACGACTCCGTATCCCCCCGGTCCCGGATTTCCCCGTGCCGCGCCGTCGGTATGAATGGTGATGTGCATGGGGCAAAGATGGGTGGAAATGTTGAAATGTTGAAATGTTGAATTGGTTGAATTGGTTGAATTGGTTGAATTGGTTGAATTGGTTGAATTGGTTCGCACCCGCCATTGTTCCCGTAGGGGCGCACCGCGTGCGCCCGTGTTTCCATCCCGTACCTGACTCCCCGCGCGCCGCGTGCGCCCGTGTATCATTACGTACCGCCCCCCGCGCCCGGTGGGCGCCCATGTCCCACCCCGCACCGGTCCCCCCCCGTCCCGATGGATCCGGATGTTATTGTTATCATCCGGCAAATCCGTTAAATTTATCAGGAATACCACCAACCAGAAACCATGGATATGCGCAAATTTTTCGGAGTTTTTTCATGGCAGTAACCGTCCTTTCCTGCCAAACCCCAAAACCGGATACCTCCGGGAACCTTACCCGAATAGACGTGATTGACGGATACAATCACCCGGGAATCATTAAGCTCAGTGAAATTGTCTGTGTTGTGGAATTGGCTCACCGCCGTCCCTAAACCCCCATGCCCCCATGCCCTTGAGCCCCTGTGCCCCTATGCCCCAATCTTTATCCCCGTATTCGCCACAAAGAGTTTAATTGCGATAGCCAGCAAAATAATCCCGAAGAACTTCTTGAGTATCATGAGCCCGGTCGGGCCGAGTATACGCTCGAACCAGTGGGTGCCGCGTAGTACCAGGTAAACCACGGCCATGTTTAGGGTCAGGGCGATGATAATGTTGATGTGGTCGTACTGGGATCGGAGGGAGATCAGGGTGGTGATGGAACCTGCACCGGCGATGAGCGGAAAGGCGATGGGAACGATGGAGGCCGACTCCGGACTGTCATTCTTGAAGAACTCATGGCCCATAAGCATTTCGAGAGCTAGGAAGAAAATGATGAAGGAACCCGCAATGGCAAAGGAAGATACATCAATCCCGAACAGCCCGAGGATCTTTTCCCCGACGAACAGAAATGCCAGCAGGACAAGAAAGGAAACAATAGTTGCCTGCCCGGCCTTGATCACCCCACCTTTATTTTTGATGCTGAGAATGATCGGAATGCTGCCGGTAATATCGATTACGGCAAAGAGGACCATGAAGGCGGAAATGATATCGACGAAGCTGAGATTCATGGTGCAAAAATAGATAAAAAGGCGCAAGGCACAAGGCGCCTTGTGCCTTGCGCCTTGTGCCTTGTGCCTTAATACGCCAGCGTCAGCTCATCCACCAGGTGCTTCGCCCCAGCATATTTGTCCATGATGAACAATACGTAACGGACGTCAACACTGATTGTACGCTGGTAATCGGGTTCAAATGCGATATCACCGCTCATGGCTTCCCAGTTGCCGTCGAAAGCCAGGCCGATCAGTTCGCCCTTGGCGTTCAGGACGGGTGATCCTGAGTTACCGCCGGTGATATCATTATTGGAAATGAAACCGATTTTCATGACGCCGCCTTCACCGTAAATGCCGTAATCCTTGGCATTGTAAAGATCTTTCAGTTTGGCCGGCACAACGAATTCCCAGTTGTTCGGATCTTCTTTCTGCATTACGCCGTCGAGGGTTGTATAGTACTTATAATGAACGGCATCCATCGGATCATAGGCTTTGATGTTTCCGTAAGTCAGCCTCATGGTGCTGTTTGCATCCGGATAGAATGTGCGGTCTTTCTGCATTGCCATCAGGCCGTCGATCCACAAGCGCTGACCTTTGGCCAGGTCTGCCTGGAATTTGCCGAGATCGCTCCTGATTTCGCCTGATTTTTTGCTGATGGATTTGGAGGCGATGTAAGCCAGGTCCTTGTCCAGTACCTTCTGGCTCGGATTATCCAGGAATGCTTCAAGTTTCGCCCGGTCACAGAAGATCGAGGTCTCGAACATTTTTTTGGAGAATTCAACTCCAGAGCCCTTGAATTTTTTATTGATCAGGTCGTAAACATCGGGTTTATACTGATCTTCAACATCCTTGGAGAACATCTCGAACATAGCGGCTGTAATCTTCTGGTCGGTGGGCATGTTGTAGTTCTTAAAGAAGCCATCGAGGCCGGCTTTCAATTTGGCAGTCGATTCCTTAGCCTTAGCCGGATCTTTTTCACCAGTCAGGATTCCTGACACCATACCGCCGAACTGACCAGCCATGCCGAGAATTTCGGAACCGCCGAAGCACTCCTGATAATACTGGCTTACGCTGTTTCCGATTGCACGGCCTTCGATCGAATTTTTAATGAGGCCTAGTGCTTCACCGAATTTTTTTTGGAGAGCCGGATCCTGTGCGGTCCATTTGGTAAATTGATCTTCCAAGGCACGTTTCTGATCGGCAATTTTCATTCTTTTCAGACTGGCAGCCTGACCGATGGAGAATTTGTAGTAGTTGGTTGATCCTGAGTATTTTGAAGAATATTGAATACGTACTTTAGGATCAGCGAGCATATCAGCGAGCATGATTTCCTGTTTTGCGCCACGGATCTTAATCCTGTTGGGATGCAGGTACTGGAGGACATCTTCAACTTCGAAAGAAGTCATGTAGCGGGTGGTTCGGCCCGGGTACCCGAGGATCATGGAGAAATCACCCTCTTTTACGCCTTTAACGGAAACCGGCAGGTAATGCTTGGGTTTCAGCGGTACATTTTCAGGTGAATAGTTGGCCGGATTGCCGTCAGGTGACATATATACGCGGAAAATGGAGAAGTCGCCGGTCTGGCGGGGCCACATCCAGTTGTCGGTATCGGCACCGAATTTTCCCACTGAGCTCGGTGGTGCGCCAACCAGGCGAACATCGGCATAGCGAGTGTAAACCAGCAAATAGAATTTGTTGCCCCCATAATAGGAGACAACACGTGCGAAATGAAAGGCATCGCCTTTAATTTCGGCTGATATTTTCTGCGATTCTTCGCGGATTGCATTGGCCCGGTCGGCTTCGCTCATGCCGTCGTTAACCTTGGCAAGGACCCTGTCCGTAACATCGGTCAGGTAATCGAGGAAAGTGACGGATAGTCCCGGTGTGGCAAGCTCTTCCGACTTGCTCATGGCCCAGAAACCATCGGTCAGATAATCATGTTCAACCGTTGAGTGTGACTGTATTGAACCGTAGCCGCAATGGTGATTGGTGAACAGAAGCCCCTGGGGGGAAACGATTTCACCGGTGCATCCGCCGCCGAAAATTACGATGGCATCTTTCACCGAAGAGTGGTTGACACTGTAAATGTCCTCAGCTGTCAGCTGCAGCCCGAGTTCGGTCATTTTTCCGATATTCAGTTTCTGGATCAGCGGCAACAGCCACATGCCCTCATCAGCCTTCGCTGATATGCTGAACATCAGGGAAATACCTAAAAGAAGGGAGGTTAATCTTTTCATATTGTTTTAGCAATTTGTTTAATGTGGGAAAGATAGGAAAAATTGTAGAGACGCATATATGCGTCTTCGCCGGTTCTCCATCCACAATCCCACACTCACACCCACACTCACACCCACACCCACCTTGTGGTAAGATTAATGTTTGGTAGGGGCGACCCTTGCGGTCGCCATGCAAATGGTAAGGGCCACAGCGATGGCATCCTGTTGATAGAGGGCGACCGCAAGGGTCGCCCCTACGAAGCATCCGCGGAAAAATTATAAGGAAGTGGTTGAAGTGGGGGTGAGTGTGAGTGTGGGTGTGGGGGTGCGGGGGATTCCGGCTTTCACCGGAATGACAGTTCTGGCGACCTAACCGGCAACTGGTAACTGGCAACCGGCAACCTCCTCTTAACCGGCAAACGGAAACTTTTCTCTTCAGGGACATACATATCCGCCACTTCTGTATTACCTTTGTTCCCAACATGTACCCCCGCGCACACAGCACCCTCCTGAAGGCATACCGATGCCTGTTTAACTGCCTGATGCTTTAGGCGGTTGACGACGGACGACCGATGACGGACGACCGACGGAACACATTTACGATTTACGATTTACGATTGAAGGCAGCGCCCTTCTTCCCTACTCAACCTTCTCAACCTTCTCTACCTTCACAACCTTTTTTACCATGACCTCATCAAATAGTCCCGAGCGCAAACCCAACGCCGAAGGCAACTTCTACCAGC
This sequence comes from Bacteroidetes bacterium GWF2_49_14, assembly GCA_001769295.1. GTDB lineage: Bacteria > Bacteroidota > Bacteroidia > Bacteroidales > UBA12481 > UBA12481. The sequence continues at coordinate 9,103 of MEOR01000103.1, forward strand.
CCCATCCCAATGCCATCGGTCCCGGCATGAATCCGCGCATCCAGCGTCTGCGAAAGCTCAGCGTGGAAACCGAGCCCTCGATCACCATTGAAAGGGCTCTTCATCAGACCGCCTTTTACAAGGAAAACAACGGCAAGTATTCAGTCCCGATGATGCGGGCTCTGCAATTCCTGGATCATTGCAGTAAAAAGGAGATCTATATTGGTGATGACGAGCTTATTGTAGGGGAGCGCGGACCAAAACCAAAGGCGGTGCCTACTTTCCCGGAACTGAACTGCCATTCCGTGGAGGATTTCGAGGTGCTCAATAGCCGCGACCAGCAGCACTACCGTGTGGATCCGAAAGATATCGGGATATATGAGAAAGAGGTGATTCCCTATTGGGAAGGACGAACCATGCGGGAGCGAATCTTCAGCCATGTACCGGAAGAGTGGCGGCAGGCTTATGAAGCCGGGGTTTTTACCGAATTCATGGAGCAGCGGGCACCGGGGCACACCGTGCTTGATGGAAAGATCTATGTGAAGGGGATGCTGGATTTCAAGAATGATATTAAAGCCCATCTGGATTCGCTTGATTACATGAACGATCCGGAGGCTACCGATAAGGCCGAGCAGCTAAAGGCCATGGATATCTCCTGCGACGCGATCATCGTTTTCGGCACCCGTCACGCCGAAAAAGCCGAAGAACTGGCGAAAAGCGAAAAGGATCCGCAGCGGAAAGCCGAACTGCTGAAAATTGCCGAGGTGTGCCGGTGGGTTCCTGCCCATGCCCCGCGCACTTTCCGGGAAGCCATCCAGATGTACTGGTTCATCCATCTGGGAACCATCACCGAACTGAACGGTTGGGATGCCATGAACCCGGGGCACTTTGATCAGCACCTGGCCCCGTTTTACGAGAGGGAAACCGGTACCGGAACATTAACCCGCGATGAGGCCAAGGAGCTGGTTTCCTGCTTCTGGATCAAGGTGAACAACCATCCGGCACCCCCGAAAGTGGGCATTACTGCACGGGAGAGCGGCACCTACAATGACTTCACCAACATCAATATCGGGGGTGTGAAATCCGATGGCTCCGACGGGGTTAGTGAGGTTTCCTACCTACTCCTGGAGGTTGTTGAGGAACTCCATGTCCTTCAGCCCGGCAACTCCGTGCATATCAGCTCAAAAACTCCGGATAAATTCCTGAATGCCGCCTGCCGCGTAATCCGCCAGGGACATGGATACCCATCGGTTTTTAATCCCGATGTCTATGTCATGGAAATGGTGGGTATGGGTAAAACCATTAAGGATGCCCGTGAGGGCGGTTGCTCAGGATGTATCGAGGTGGGTGCTTTCGGCAAGGAAGCTTTTCTGCTGACCGGATACCTCAATGTTCCGAAAGTGCTGGAAATCACGCTGAACCGTGGGATCGACCCGGTGACCGGAAAGCGCGCAGGTATCGACTGCGGCGATCCAAGGGATTTCAGGGATTATGAGGAGCTCTATCAGGCTTTCCTGAAACAGCTGAATTTTATCACCGAAACTAAAATCAGGGTTAGCAATTATATCGACCGGATGTTTGCGAAGAATGCCCCGGCTACGTTTCTGTCGGTGGTCATCGACGACTGTATCGCGAAAGGGAAGGACTATTATGATGGCGGCCCGCGGTATAACACCAATTACATTCAGTGCACAGGTTTGGGCACGGTTACCGACAGCCTTTCTGTTCTTAAAAAGCATGTGTTTGAGAATAAGACACATACAATGGATGCAATTCTCGTCGCCGTTGCTAAAAACTTCGCCGGCGAGGAGAAGCTGCGCCAATTTATCCTGAATCGTACACCGTTCTTTGGCAACGATGATGATTATGCCGATAACATTGCCGTGCGCGTTTATGAGGATCTTTATAAAGCCATTGATGGCAAGCCCAACACAAAGGGCGAAACTTTCCACCTGAACATGCTTTCCACCACCTGCCATATCTATTTCGGCAAGGTTTTGGGTGCCATGCCGAATGGCAGGCTGGCCGGGAAATCGATCTCCGACGGAACCTCGCCCTCGCACGGTTGCGACACCCATGGCC
>MEOR01000103.1:11189-16536 GCA_001769295.1 Bacteroidetes bacterium GWF2_49_14
AAACTCGACCAGACCAAATCAGGCGGAACCCTGCTGACCCTGCGTTTCCTGCCAAGCCTGCTGAAACGTGATCAGGATATCACCAAGCTGGGGCAGCTGATCCGCAGCTATTTCACCCTCGGCGGACACCATGTTCAGTTCAACATCGTTGACACCGCCACCCTGATGGCCGCCCGACAAACTCCCGAAGAGTACAAAGATCTTCTTGTACGTATGGCCGGCTACAGCGACTATTTCAACGATATGAATGATGATCTTCAGATCGAAGTCATCGAGAGGACGCAAAACGAAAAACTTTAAATATGACTGCTAGTGAACATACCCACCCCAACCCCTCCCTCGACCAGGGAGGGGCTTTGCTCCGATGTGACGCCAGTGCTCATACCCCCCCCTGGTCGAGGGAGGGGGCCAGGGGGTGGATACTTTCAACCGGTAACCGGCAACCAGTAACGAGCAACCCGTAACCATCAACATGCCCCAGGCCCTCCTCTTCGACATAAAGCCCTATTCCATCAACGACGGTCCGGGCATCAGGATAACGGTTTTCCTCAAGGGATGCCCGTTGAATTGCCTGTGGTGCCATAATCCGGAGAGTATCTCGCCGCATACGCAGAAGATGTACTCGAAATCGAAGTGCATCGGGTGCGGCACCTGTGTGGAGAATTGCCCGCAGAATGCCCTGATACTTACCTCGGACGGGATTGTTACCGATCATATTGCCTGCAACCTGTGCGGGATTTGTGCGGATGTATGTCCAACGAAGGCGATGGAGATGTCGGGCCGGCCGGCAACCGTGGAGGAGGTGATGAAAGTGGTGAGGCGGGAAACGGTGATGATGGACCAGTCGGAAGGCGGGATCACCATCTCGGGGGGTGAGCCCCTGTTGCAACCCGACTTTTTGATTGAACTGCTGGATGCCTGTGGCCGCGAAGGGATCCACCGGGCAGTGGACACATCGGGCTTTGTAAAAACAGAAATCCTACTGAAAGTCTCAAAGCGGACCGACCTGTTTCTCTATGACCTTAAAATCATGGATCCGGCTAAACACATGAAATACACAGGTGTAAGCAATGAAAAGATTCTCTCAAACCTGAAGATTCTGGCTGAATCAGGTGCAGAAATCAATATCAGGATACCATTAATACAGGGGGTCAATACGGATGAAGAGAACATCCGGGAAACTGCTGCCTTTATCGCTGCCCTGGCGGGTCCGCCAAAGCCCGTAAACCTGCTGGTTTATCACAATATCGCCATCAATAAGCATAACAAACTGGGGCAGGCCTATGATCTGACGGGCCTATCCGAACCTGGAGGGGAGGAGATCAGCCGTGCGATCGCGATTTTCGCAGATTTTGGATTGCAGGCCAGCGTTGGCGGATAGGGGCAGAAACTACTTCTGCCCTTCCTTGTTACTTAACTTACTTACTTGCGCCTTGCGCCTTGTGCCTTCCATCTTGTGCCTTGCGCCTTGAGCCTTGCGCCTTGTGCCTTAGTACAATTTTCTGTGGCACTCCGTACACGCCATCTCTTTCCATGCATCCTCAATGTCAACGGGATGCCTGAAATCGAGATTACCATTAAAAGGCGCTACCTCCAGACTCTGGGGTGTCCCCTGGGTCATAATATTGTGGCAAAGGTTGCAGTCGCGTGAGATTACTTTTCCTGATTCACTCTGGTGCTTGTCGTTATGACAGCGGAAGCATCCGCCGTATTCGATATGTCCGATATGATCCGGGTAGGCATCCCAGCTGGCTTTCATTTCCGGAAAGATGTTTTTGGCATATCCGGCCAGAATCCCTGCAATTGCCTGATCCACATCAGCTTTCCGGCTCGCATAAATATCGGGATAGGTATCCTTGTAAAAAGCATCGATGGCTTGACGGATGGTGTCCTGGGCACCCTGGCGGTTAAAATATTCTGTCCGGAGGACTTCCATGCTGATTTTCTTGATTTCTGGCAGGGTGACAGATATTTCACCAGCTGCAATCGCTTCATCAACAAAAGATTGTGGTGTCCGGTATTTGTGTGAAGGCCGGGTGTGGCAATCCATACAGTCCATGGTCCGGGGCTCGCTTGCATTCATTACTGAATCACTGGCTGGATTCTCGGTATCTATATAGATTGTGGTGTCGCCGGTTGCCAGGTTTATGCTGCGAACCCAGGGAAGGTTTTCACGGTCGCCGGTTGCATCGACATATTCAATTTTCACATTTGGATTGATATGCCAGTGGATGCCGCCTGTATTACCTAGTGCACTGTGTGAGGCGGCTATTTTCATTCGCAGGTCGATATTCCATTCTGTATTGGCTGAATCGGCCAGGTAATGTTTTTCCGATACCAGTTTGTGCGCATAGAACTTCGCCGGCCAGTGGCAATGTTCACAGGTCTCCCTGGCAGGCCTCAGGTCGACAATTGGAGTCGGGATCGGGTGGGGGTATGTATTGGTGATTACCGCCCAAACTTGCCGCAGCCCGGAGAGTTTCGATTTAACATACCAGTCGGCGCCGGCACCAACGTGACACTCCACACATGCAACATTTGCATGTTCAGAACCCTGATAGGCAGTATGTTCCGGTTCCATGACCTTGTGGCAGGTTGTACCGCAGAACTGAACGGATTCACTGTAATGGAAAGCCTCATAACTTCCGATACCCGTTAAAAAGACTAAAATTACCGTACCGATTCCAAAGATGAACGTGGCGTTCCGATGCCGCTTGTCGGTAAAATCGATCATCCAGGGCTTCCCTTTAATTTCCTCAATCCCCCGTTTCATCCGCCGCATTTTTCCAATCATACCGATAGGGATCAGTACCAGGCCAAGGATCAGGAAAACAGGGAGGATGATGTAGGTAAACAGGCCCAGATAATTACCACCCGCTGTATAGAACAGGCTGATAATGAAGAAAAAAATGATGAACATCAGGCTGATGAATGCCACGATGGCGCCCGTGATAGACAGCCGGTTATTGACGGAGACGGGTAATTTCATGGTTCAGAAATTTGAAGTAAAGTTATAACATATATAGATATTTGCAAGTCAGAGGGCAGAAGGGCTGGAGGGCAAAAGGTAAGGATTAAGAATTAGGGAAGTAAAGACTTAAGGAGCGGTTCTTTGAGAATTTCATTCAGAACACTAGGATTATTTGTTAACTTTATATCATCCCCCATGTATGACAACTTATCATTATGCTTGACGCCTGTAAATACCTCAGGATGATCATCCTGGTTGGGGGTGTGGTTTCGTGTAAGCCGGAAAACATCTCTCCTGTTGCCCGTTTGGAGATCACTCCGGCAATCGGTGATAGTCTGACTGTTTTTTATTTTGATGCCAGAAACACCACCGATGAGAATAATTATTTGTTGAGTTTAAAGGTTCGTTGGGATTGGGACGGGGATGGCTATTGGGATACCGACTTCTCGGCCAACAAGGAGGAAGTCAGGCGTTTTTCAGGAGCTGGGTATCATCATGTGAGGATGCAGGTTACAGACCTTGATGGATTGGTATCCATGGTTGAGGACAGTATTTACTTGTTTGAGCAGAACTCCTATCTGGATTCAATGACCGATCCACGGGATCAGCAAGTATACCGGATTGCACGGATCAATGGATACTGGATCATGACGGAGAATCTCAGGTATGGAATTGCCATCAGTGATTCTGTCTATCCGGCTGACAATCAGGTTACGGAATTTCATCTATTTAATAATTCCGCAGAGAATTTGTCCTACGGTGGACTGTATACATGGGATGAAGTAATGTTGTACAATTATCGGGTTGATAATCAGGGAATTTGTCCTCCAGGCTGGCATGTGCCATCGGCCCGGGAATGGAGAAATTGCCTTGCTGCGTATCCGAATCATGGGGCCAATATGGACTATTACCTGGGGCCGGGATCCCCATCCGGATTTAACCTCGAATTTTACGGTTCGTTGTCTAGGAATCTGCAAACCGGTAGGGTCTATTATCCGGGTTTTACTCAGTCAGTAGATTTTTGGTGCTCAGATCCGCCTGAGAACCATTGGTATCTGGATGAACGATATGAATTTGTATCGGCTGTTTCTTTCTGGTCGTTGGGTCGGAACACACATTTGGTGGAGTACCGGCCGGTTGATCCTCCTTTCATTCCCGTGCGAATTATTTCACATTATCTGCGATGTTTCAAAAATGATGAATAAAGTACAGATGATGTGTATGTTAGGGCTGATCGCCTTTGCGTCATCCTGTTCCACGGATTTCGATCCGCTTGCCAGTGGTCCGGCTGTACCGGTTGTTTATTCGGTGATCAATTATCCCGATACAGTCCGCTGGGTTCGGGTATCCCGTTCATTTCAGCTGCGGGGATCGGCATATGGAGAGCCTGTTTCAGGTGATTCACTGGAGTTTAAGGATATCCGGGTAAGCCTGGAGAAGTGGCATGGGGATTACCTGATCGCAAGGAGTGAAATGCTGCCGGAGGAAAGATTGCGGGATTCAGGGTATTTTCCGGCCGGACCTAATCCGTTTTTTCAATTGAGATATTCAACAAAGACCCTCGATTTTTTCAGCGGGAATAGTGAGGATTTGATCAAGCTGATCATTGAGAGGCCGGGACAGCCAATTGTGTATTCCCAAATCCATCCGGTGACCATTCCAGAGATTAGCACACCCCGGCATGAGGGCGAAAAGGTTGAGCTTTTCAACCTGATTGAACCCTTTTTCCTCAGTTGGACCTCAATGGAGTATTATCAGGAGATGTATCTGGAGTTTCATTATGCCGATCATTATGCCGACCGGTCGATTGACCGGATTGCCCTATGGAAGGAATACCACAGCATTCCGCCGCCTGATCCGGAAAAACCTCTGACCAAGGTGTTTCTTACCGGTGTTCATTTTATGCAGCGCGTTGCGTCGAATATCAGGCTCGATACGGCCGTAACACACAGGACTTTTAAGAAAATCGTGATGAGACTCTATCTGACTGACGAGAATATCTACACCTATAATATTATTAATCAGGTTATTCAGGAAGATCAGGCCGGAGCGGGCAATACCAATATTGTAAATGGTTGTGGTTTATTTGGCGCCACCTCGAGGGCTGAACGATGGTTTATCTTAGCGTATCGGAGCATGGATTCGCTAGCCAACGGACAGTATACCAAGCATTTGAATTTCACGAACTGGGGATCGTAATAGGTAAGGCAGAAGGCAAATGTAGAGACGCATCATTATGCGTCTCTACACACCTTTGCCTCATAATTCCTCATCGCCTGTTCCCCCAGCACCCTGCCATACGGCGAGGCGGAGGGCATGAGGACGAAGCCGCGGCCGGAGCCGGCGGTACCTTCGTCGATGGCCTGGCGGACCTTC
>MEOR01000104.1 GCA_001769295.1 Bacteroidetes bacterium GWF2_49_14
CGGGCTTGATGTAAATGAACTGTGCCCGATAGCCGGTGAAAAATCATCGGATTTTCTTGCTTCAAAACTCACGGGCTTGATGTAAATGAACTGTGCCCGATAGCCGGTGAAAAATCATCGGATTTTCTTGCTTCAAAACTCATTTATCAAATTATAAGCCTCATTAACAAGTAATTACAATGGAAAAGAAGGACCTGCTAAAAGAAGTCATCGAGCATATTGATATTACCTCTTTTGACTCAACCCCGATCATTGATTCGATGAGGAAAATGTCTTTCTCGTCAAGGGATACCGCAGCTGCAACCGACATTTTGATGAGGATGGTTAATGACAAGGATTGCACCGTAATGCTTACACTGGCCGGCAGCACCAGTGCCGGCGGATGCATGCAGGTTTATGTCGATATGGTCCGCAACAAAATGGTCGATGTGATTGTGGCCACCGGCGCTTCGATAATTGACATGGATTTCTTTGAAGCGCTGGGATTCAAACACTATCGCGGACGGATGGATGTTCTTGACAGCAAGCTCAGGAGCCTTTATATCGACAGGATCTACGATACGTTTATCGATGAGGAGGAACTTCAGAATTGCGATTCTACCATTAAAGCAGTTGCGGATACACTGGAGCCAAGGCCCTATTCCTCACGGGAGTTTATTGCTGAGCTTGGTAAATATCTTGTACAGCATTCCGTTAAGAAGAATTCGCTGGTACAGGCTGCATATGAAATGGGCGTTCCGATTTTTTGCCCCGCATTTTCAGATAGCAGTGCCGGTTTCGGCCTGGTCAAGCATCAGTGGGAAAATCCCGACAGGCATGTTTCCATCGACAGTGTTAAAGACTTTCTTGAACTGACGATGATTAAAATGGAAGCAGGCACCTCCGGTTTGTTCATGATTGGCGGAGGTGTTCCAAAGAACTTTGCCCAGGATACGGTTGTTTGCGCCGAGATTTTAGGCAAGGAAGTACCGATGCATCAGTATGCAGTTCAGATTACGGTGGCAGACGTTCGAGATGGAGCCTGTTCTTCTTCAACGCTGAAAGAAGCCAGTTCGTGGGGGAAAGTGGAAACGATTTATGAACAAATGGTTTATGCTGAGGCAACTACGGTATTGCCGTTGATCGTGAGCTATGTGTATCATCATGCCGACTGGAGAAACCGCCCGGCTCGGGAATGGGCTAACCTATTCAGGTAACCCGCCCAGGTTGGCTTTTACATAGGGCAGGCTGAAGAAGAAGGTGGTGCCCTTGGTTGGTTCGGATTGCAGCCAGATGTTGCCACCCATCAATTCGACAAGGTTTTTACAGATAGCCAGGCCCAGTCCGGTTCCGGCACTTCCGCGGGTGAGGGTGTTTTCCAGTTGCCTGAAATACTGGAAGACCTCATCATGCTTTTCAGGGGGAATACCGATGCCTGTATCCCGGCAAAAGAAAAGAATCTGCTCGGCCTCCTTCAAACGGTACCCGAACTGGATATACCCTTTGGGGGTGAATTTTACTGCATTAACAAGCAGATTTGTAAGTATCTGCCTGAGGCGGTAAGGATCCGTGATAACCAGCGCCTGGTCATTTTCCAGTTCTTTTTCCTGAATAATCAATATATGGGATTTCGAACGGATCTTCTTTTCATTTTCGGCCAATTCCTGAACTTCCTGCAATATTTGGTTCAGATTGGTTGGGGAGGATCGTATAATCAGCTGGTTGCTTTCAAGTTTTGAAATGTCAATGATATCGTTGACCAGCCCGATCAATTGATTGGAGTTCTGATAAATGTATTCAAAATAGCGTGACCTCTCCTCTGTTTCCAGGTCATCTTCCAGTATGATCTGGGAGAATCCAACAATGGCATTAAGCGGGGTACGGATTTCGTGGGACATGTTGGCGAGAAAAGCTGATTTCAAACGGTCGCTCTCCTCGGCATGTTGTTTAGCCAGGAGCAGTTTGCGCTCTGCCTCTTTTTTTATCGTTATATCCCTAATCATCAGGATAATGTGCTCCTCCTTGTTACCTGGGAGGGGATCGGGCAAAATCCGGATCTCGATATGCATCTGATGACCGTCGTCGGTGGCGAAATAACTCTCCAGGATCTCGGCATTATGGTCGGCGAAAACCTTTTCCAGGATGGCCTCCGGAATAACCTGCTTATCAGAATGATTGAAAACCTTATAGAAATTCAATCCCACCACATCTTCCGGTACACGGCCCAAAAATATCACTGAAGCAGGATTGATGAACGTGATGACCCTTTCCCGGTTCAATCGCACAATTAAATCCGGAAGATTGCTGATTATATAATTCAGCTCTTCGGAGGTTTGGAGCGGCTTCTTTTTTCTGGAGAACATGGTTGACCAAAGTTACCGAATCCTGAGAACAAAGGCAAACGGTGAACCTGCTTTTTGACCAACGGATTCAGGCAGTCTGGTCAGAATTCCGTCACCAGGTCATGTAGTCTGCTTGATTGTTCTGAGCTTGATATTTTTAAAACTAACCTGATTGCCATGGTCCTGTAAAAGGATAAGTCCTTTTGGGGCTTCCCCGAAGGAGGGATAGGTGGCATATTTGCTTTTTTGGACCAGCGCCCTGAAGATCTGGGTCCCACGCTCATATTCAACCACTTTTTGTCCGTTCAGCCAGTGCTCCACATGTGATCCTATCACAATAATCCTGGCGGTGTTCCATTGGCCGGGCGGGTTGATGGTTTTGGTTTCGAATGGTGGAATCAGGTCATAGAGGCCGCCGCATGTCCGGTTATTTCCAACTCCCAGCTTTGCATCAGGATGGTTGGCATCATCCAGCAGTTGGAATTCAAGTCCGATGGCTGATCCCACACCCTGATTTAATCCTTCGGCAACAAAATACTTTATGCCGCTGTTGGCGCCTTTGGTCAGCATGAAATCAACGGATAATTCGAAGTTGCCGTATGTATCAGTGGTTACAATGTCGCCGCCATTGGTGGATTCCCCACCGGTACCGGGTTCAACAACCAGGCAGCGATCCTTAATGGCCCATCCTTTCAGAGGGAATCCTGTTTTATCGGCTCCCCGCCACCCCGTAGTGGATTTGCCGTCCCAAAGGAGCCGCCAGCCATTCGCAACCTCAGTCGGTGTAAGGGCATTCGGGATCGCAGATATCTCTTTAACCAATGGTGACATTGGCAATGCATAAGCAGCAGGGTTCTTGGTTATGATCCTGATATCCTTCCATTTAACCTGAATTCCGACCTTTTTTGCATCGCTTCCGATTCCATGGACCTGAAGTGCAATAAACCCTGATGCGTCCATGTCATCCAGCAGGTTGGCCGCCGGAATTCCATTGAGCCAGGTTCGTATCGAATTACCTATAGCCTCAACACGAAAATGATTCCATTCATTCTGCCTGAATGCCCTCTGTGCATCCGGATTATCATCCAGCGGATACAGCCAGGCCCGGCGGGCTTCATCATAAATACCTGCTGACCACCCGCGATCCGATGGATCAATTTCAATCTGATATCCATGTACACGGCCGTTCTGATACTCCTTGTAACTGTGACTCCGGACCTGGACGCCGCTGTTCAGCTGCGGGTCGACCCATACATCATACTCGAGAATAAAATCGCCAAAATCTTTTTCTGTGCAGAGAAAGCTGTTAGGTGAATTGAGCACGGTTGTTCCAACCAGAATCCCGTCTTTTACCTTATACTTCGCCGATCCATTCAATTGTTTCCATCCTTTCAGGTTTTTGCCATTAAAAAGGGGTTCCCATTTCTCCTGGGCTGATAATGATGTAACAAAAGCAAATAGAAGTAATGAAATGAAAATCGTTAGAGATTTCTTCATGATAGGTGTTTTAATTGTTGATGATCAGTTTTTTATATTGGATTGGATTCGAACTTTCCTTCCAGCAAACCCAATAGGTTCCGGAAGCCCATCTTGAACAGTTCATAGTCAACCGGTTCGTACCCTGAGGAAAAGCCTGAAAGTAGATAACTTTTCCCGATAGATCAAGAATACAAATGCTTCCGGCAAGCGGTGAAGGGGACAAGGAAGAAATAGTCACCTGCTGGCTTGCCGGGTTTGGATATACCTGAAATGATTCCTTCGGGATAATGGTCTCAATACCCAGAGAAACATAGTCAGAAAATACTTCTTTGATCTCGTTGACCCAATTATCATTTCCACTCTTTGACCCAGGCTGAGGTTTTTGATATAGCTGCTTGATATGTTCAAGAAGCAGATTCTGGGCATATGAAAAGGCATTCTTCTCCCCGGAATAAACCGTCCATCCACCCTTTCCGTCGGTAACCTCATGCAGTTCCAATATTGTATTATCATGATCATCTACTTGAAAGGTCGTTCTCGAAATGGGATACTCTGTTCCATCAAGCATTGTATAGGTGGTTACTGTCACGGTGCCATCTGAATAATATTCATACACGGAATACATGCCAAAAATCCAGTCCTCAAGCCAGGAGTCGATTAAAACCTTTTTAAATCTTCCGGTTTCATCATACATATACCGGTATCGTTGAAAGTGTTCCCATTGGGATGATGCATACTGATCAACAATCATCTCACTTGTTTTTCCATCAGCCTGATATTGATAGGAATACCGTTGCTGGTCCTCATAGTTACCGGTGGTCGTATTGTAATTGGAAACGATACTTTGTGACACGTGACCAGACATATCATAATCATTGGAGTATTTGTTACCGTACAGAGTCTGCCAAAGATCATTGATCCAGGATTCTTTCACATAGAGGGAATGGTGACCATGTCCGTCAACCTCCTGCCTGATTCTCTCATAGTTTTGATAGTCTCCGGTCCCACCTGGCTTAATTTCCGTTAATTGAGTGGTCGCCAGTGTTGACAGGTCACGGCGATCAGTGATCCTGAAATCATCGCCTAACACATAGTCTCGCTCAATGACTTTATTAAAAGGGTTCAGAATCTCAACCAAACGGTCGTATCGGTTGGGATCCCAGTTATTGTTAGCATATACATATACACTAACCAGGGCCGGGAAAAACGAGGGATCAAAATTCTTTTGCGAAAAACTCGAAGGGGTCGACAAACTACCTGGTTTTGTGTCCGGTTGGATTGGCTGCGCGTTTGTCATTGAAAACATGAGCAGCGCAGCTACGATTAAAAGCAGTGTCCTTTTCATGAGCATTATGGTTTAAGTTCGAGACATTCAAGATATTAAAAAAAATTAATAGCTTAAGTACCCTTTTTGGAGTTAATGCTTTCATTTTGCAGATATGGCACCGAGAAGGTTTAATACAAGAACCGGCAATATCGGCTATATTTGATGCAAAATCAAAATTATTGAGGACTGATGAAAAATTTCGAATATTATAACCCCGTAAGAATTCTTTTTGGCAAGGGAACCATTGCAAAGATCAGTGAGCATATTCCGGCAGGCATTCCGGTCCTGCTTGTCTACGGCGGCGGAAGTATCAAGAAAAATGGTGTGTATGAGCAGGTTATTGCTGCCCTCGGGGGATATGAGTTCTATGAATATCCTGGTGTCCAGCCGAATCCTGTCTATGAGCAGTTGATGCCGGCTCTGGATGTCATCAAGGCTAAGAAAATCGGATTTATCCTGGCTGTGGGTGGCGGATCGGTGATCGACGGGGCTAAGTTCCTTGCAGCAGCTGCCTGTTATGAGGGGGATGATCCCTGGGATATTCTTCTGAAAGGATTGCCGGTGAACGAAGCGCTACCGTTAGGGACTGTACTTACCATACCTGCCACCGGAACCGAAATGAATGGTAACTCGGTTGTTACGAGGAAGTCACTGGGTCAAAAGCTGGCTTTCGGCTCCAGCGCCGTGATGCCGAAGTTTTCCATTCTGGACCCTGAAGTGACCTTTTCCCTGCCCAAAAACCAGATTGCAAATGGAGTCATCGATGCATTCATCCATGTGATAGAGCAATATCTCACTTATCCTTCGCGGGCTGAGGTTCAGGATCGTTTTGCCGAGAGCCTGCTTCACATTCTGAAGGATACCGGATCAAAAGTTTATGCGGCAGTTACTCCTGATTATAACGACCACGCGAATTTTATCTGGGCGGCGACCAATGCCCTGAACACATCCCTTTCTATGGGTGTCACCACGGACTGGTCAACCCATACGATAGGGCATGAGCTGACCGTACTTTACGGTTGGGACCATGCCGTTACCCTGGCAATCGTTCTCCCGGGTGTAATGCAGGTAACCGGTCAGAAACGGAAGGAAAAGATGCTCCAGTATGCTGAGAGAATCTGGGGAATCACCAGCTTTGACCAAAATGCGGTTATCGCCGAGGTCATTAAGCAAACCGAACAGTTCTTCCGTTGCCTTGGGATGAAAACGCACTTCTCGGAATACGGAGTGGGCGAGGAGGTCATTGAGAAGGTTGTAAACCAGCTACAAAGCCGGGATGTGAATTACCTGGGCAGGGGCCGGGATATAACCATCGATGACGTCCCGGCCATTCTGCGGTCCAGATTGTAGTGTCCTGTTTAGTGGTTGCACTGGTGTGCACCGTCATGCTGCCCATGTTCGTGACAACCCTGGCCTGAATCATCAACCTGGCCCTGGAGGAAAGCCATGACCACATCATTGATCTTGCCGTTACAACCCCGGTAAACGTCAATGCCATGATAATTAAGTACATTAAGCGCACCGTCGCCCATGTTACCTGCCAACATAATGCCTACACCTGCATTCTGCAAAACGGAGGCGATATTGCTCTTGCATCCACACCCTGCCGGTGAAGGCAATGTTTCCTGTTTTTCGATGCTGTTGTTCTTATCAATTGTAAAAATCGTATAGGCTTCACAATGACCGAAATGGTCATCTACATAATTCGCCCTGGTGGGTATTGCTATCTTCATGCTTTGTCTTATTTTATATTTTAATGCCCCAAAGATAATCATTTGAAATGAACAATAGTTCACTATATTTGCTGTGAACTTTAGATGGTTCCAAATGTCCCCAAGAAACACTACCCTCAGAAAGGTTGTTAATCCTCCCCAAATCAAGGGTTTTAAACCTTACGGGGCAGAAAACAGCAAGCTGAATTCAGAACCTGTGATCCTGCTTCTTGAAGAATATGAAGCTCTTAGATTATGCGATTACGATCATTGCAATCAACTTGAAGCCTCTGTGCTTATGGGTGTTTCCAGGCCTACTTTTACCCGGGTTTACGCCTCGGCGCTAAGGAAAATTGCCAAAGCATTTGTTGAGGCGAGGGTGATCTCCATCAAAGGTGGCCGGGTTTATTTTGACAGTGACTGGTTTCACTGCCGATCATGCGGATGTTTCTTCAATAATCCGGATAAGGAGCAGACGATTGCTAATTGTCCGTTGTGTTGTAGTGATGAAATTTCAGGATATGACTATGCCTGCGGGTAAAAATCTTAAATCAAAGAAATGAAAATCGCAATAGCTTCAAAAGGAAATTCGCTGGATTCTCTTTTGGATATGAATTTTGGACGATGCGAATGTTTTATTATTTATGACACAGAAAATAAGGAGGTTGAGGTACTTTCTAATCCTAACAAAGATGCTCTTGAAGCAGCCGGAACTACATCGGTACAACTAATGGCAGCTCGCAGTGTCTCTAAAATTGTTGCGGGGGAATTTGGCATGAAAATCAAACCTCTTCTCGACAGTCTCAGGATACAAATGATAGTATTTAACAAGCCGGAGACAAGTGTGCGCAAGTTGATATCTATGCTAAATCATTAAAAAGATAGGAATTTGCAAAGGATCATTTGTAGTTTTAAATTATGGAAAAGATTAAAATCGGAATTATTATCTGCGACCGGTATCATACCTGTG
The DNA here is from genome assembly GCA_001769295.1 of Bacteroidetes bacterium GWF2_49_14. Classification (GTDB taxonomy): domain Bacteria; phylum Bacteroidota; class Bacteroidia; order Bacteroidales; family UBA12481; genus UBA12481. The sequence continues at coordinate 7,810 of MEOR01000104.1, forward strand.
CAGGGGGGAAATGCCTTAGGTCTTTACGGAATCTTGAAGGGGCTTTTGAAATGTATCGGGGAAAAGAGGTTGAACTGGCTGGTTTCACTTCTTGCGGAGGCTGCCCCGGGGGAAACATCGAATATGCACCGGAGGAGATGCAAAAAAACGGAGTCACACATGTACATTTTGCAACCGGGTTTCTGGTTGGTTATCCTCCATGCCCCTATATGGAGCAATTGGAGAAATTCATCAATGAAAAGTATGGTATGACCGTAGTTTATGGAACACACCCTGTTCCCCAAAAGTACTATCTCACTCATTCCCGCATGGGAACATGGAATTCTCCATTTTTTGAGAAGACCATTCAAGCAACGGTTACCGATGAAGAAACCAGACTAAACTATGATTAAGCTATACTATGAATACTAAAGACAAAGGCTTTAACACCAAACTGATTCATGCCGGGGTTTTCGAGGACGAATTCGGCAGTGCAACGGTACCGATTTATCAGAGTTCAACCTTCCGGTTCAAAAGCGCCCAGGATGGGGCGGATTGTTTCTCGGGAAAGAGTAAGGGGTTTATTTATACCCGGATTGCCAATCCCACGATCCGGGTACTGGAAAAAAATGTTGCTGAACTTGAGAACGGGTACGACGGAATTGCAACCAGTTCCGGAATGGGTGCCATCAGCAGCGTATACCTGGCTTTGCTGGGTGCCGGTCAGCACATTGTGAGCTCTGATGCCGTTTACGGTCCCGCCCGGGGTCTGCTGGAACAGGACTTCAGCCGCTTCAATGTTGAGTCAACCTTCGTCAACACCGCATCAACGGACGAGATCCTTGCTGCCATCCGGCCGAATACTAAAGTCCTTTACGTTGAGACGCCGGCCAATCCCACCATGAACATCACCGACATTGCGGCATGTGCCCGTATTGCCAGGGAAAATAATTTGCTTTTGGTTGTTGACAATACTTTCTGCTCACCGTATCTCCAAAAGCCTCTCGACCTGGGTGCCGATGTGGTTCTGCATTCGGTAACCAAGTTTATCAACGGCCATGCGGATATTGTGGGAGGAGTGATTATTGCCAAAGACCCGGAAATCTACAAGCGAATCCGCCATTCCATGGTGTACCTGGGGAACAACATGGACCCAACCCAGGCATTTATGGTCATCCGGGGCTTGAAGACCCTGGCCATCCGAATTGAGCGGGCCCAGGAAAATGCAATCAGGGTAGCACATTTCCTGAAGGACCATCCGCGGGTTGCATGGCTCAAGTATCCGGGTTTGGAATCGCATCCGCAGTTTGAATTAGCCAAAACACAGATGAGAGGTCCCGGCTCAATGATGAGCTTTGGGCTGAAGGGAGGATATGAGGCAGGAAGATCACTGATGGACAACGTTCACCTCGCACTTTTGGCAGTATCCCTTGGAGGCGTGGAAACCCTGATCCAGCACCCGGCATCCATGACGCATGCCGGCATGAACGCGGAGAGTAAACTGGCTGCCGGTATTACTGACGACTTGGTACGCTTTTCTATTGGTATTGAGGATGTTGAGGATATTATTGAAGATTTGGATCAGGCCCTGGCAAAAGTCTGAAAATCTAGCAGAAGGACCTCTTTCGGATTCTTATTCAATATCCCAGATTCCCGCTGCCCGCTCCAGGTTGATAAGGGCTGCCAGGTATTCGTAATGTGTTTCGTAAAAACTCTTTCGGATTTCGTTATACGTCCGTTGAGCATTTAGTACATCGAGTAAACTGGTTTCACCCCTTTTGTAGCTGTAAATCTTGTTGTTGAGGATTATTTCAGCCTCTTTCAGCAGACCGGAATGGAACTCATCAAGTTGCTCCTTTTGAGACTGATAAAGGATAAACGCTTCAGTTACCTCACTGAGTATGATTTGCCTTGCTTCCTGGTATAGGATCTCCTGCTGTCTTACTGCCAAGTGAGAGGCTGAGAGCTGACCATGGTTCAGGGACGAGAATTTAAGGGGAATTGAAACACCCAGATTGAATGCATAATGTGACGGTGACGGTGCAATTTCATTAGTGGCTATCGTACTGTAGGATATTCCTGTTTCAATTCCAAGTTCCATAGCGCGGCTTGCTTTAACCAGGCTGACCATTTTTTCAGAAAGAACCTGGTTCTGTCGGGCCTCCTGAAGTTCCAACCGGTTTTCCATCGCTTTTTCAACCAGCCATGGAAATGAGAAGTCTCTCAGGGTGTACTCCAGAGAACCAACCGGGAAGCAAGCGCTATCCGCACCTACTGATCCTCTTAAAAGGTCCATCTGAATCAGTGATATCCTTCGTGTAGCCTCTGCCCGGATCACTTCATTCTTTTGCATCCTGGCCTCGATAGCCGACTGTCTCGCATCCACTTCCATAATCATGCCGGCATGGTATCGGATGCTGTCAGCTTTTGCCAGCTCAAGCATCCGGATTAAATTGTCCTGCTGAATATCGGCTAGCAGCTTCTCTTTAAGGGCATTGTAGTAAACGAGTGCAGCCTCGGCCCTCAAGTTTTGAAAATAAACCTGCAGGACCAAAGCTGTCAGTTCCTTTTCTGATTTTGCCAATCCGATCCTTGCACCACGTAAATTGCCCAGATTTAACGAATAGCTGACCCCGGCATCCAAACCCCTTCCCATTTGCAGGATCTTGTCCTGATTGTCTGTGTATGCGACTGCGATTTCAGGATCATTAAAAACCCTGGCCGCGTTCAATGCCGCATCTGCTATCCGGAGATTGTATTGTCCGGCCAGATAAGAAAGATTTCCCTTTGCAACATGGGCGAGATATTCATTTATCCCGATAGGCTTTTCTGGTCCGGTTCCGTTGTCCTGAGCCTGCACCTGGTTACTTGCCAGCATCAGGGCAATAATGATAATGGTTTTCTTCATTTTACTGGCTAATGATGATCTTTTCATCCGCGGGTTCGTTATATTTTCTCTCAAGCATGTAATAGAGAGCAGGCAAAGCATAAAGGGTAATCAGGGTTCCGAAGGCCAGACCATAAACAATGACGGTTGCCAACGGCCTTTGCACATCAGATCCGATATTTGTTGAAAGTGATGCCGGAATCAGTCCGATAATCGCCACTGTTGCGGTAATCAGCACTGGCCTGAAACATTGAATGGTACCGTCAATAACGGATTTTTTCAATTCAATGCCTTTGGTCCGCAATTGATTTATCCGGGTGATAATGATCACTCCGTTTTGTATGAAAACACCAAACAATGCAATGAACCCAACAGCTGAGGATACATTAAAGGTCATCCCGGTAATATTGAGTGCCAGCATCCCTCCAAACAGTGAAAATGGCAGTAGGCTTATAAGAAAACCGGCCTGACGGAAAATGCCAAAGGCTCCGAATAAAAGCAGGAACATTATCGCAAGGGCTAATGGCACAATAATGAACAGGCGCGCATATGCCCGTTTCTGACTGTCGAATTGCCCGCCCCAGTGGATTCTGAATGCACCGTGATCATAGTTGACCCCTTCCTGGATCTTCTGGCGGGCTTCATCAAGGAATGAGGTCATGTCGCGGCCTCTGAGATTGACCCTGACTGTGAGAAAACGGTGGTTGCTTTCTCTGTTGATAATGCTGGGGCCCATGGTTGTTTTGATCTCCGCAATCTGGGATAGGGGAATTTTTGCGCCGCTTACCGAAGTAAGCATCAAAGAGCCAATAGCTTCCGGGGTATTACGGTGAATTTCATTATACCTGCAAATCACATCATAAACCTTATTCCCGATGAAAATCTGTGAAATGGCAGCCCCCCCGATGGCAACCTCGATCAATTCCGAAACATCTGATACGTTTAGTCCATATTGTGCAATTTTATCCCGGTCTGCCAGAATCTGCAACTGCGGAACGGGAGGCTCCTGCTCGATATTGACATCAGCGGCTCCTGGAATCGGACGGATAATGTTGCATATATTTTCGGCTATATGCCGTGCTTCCGGCAGATCCTCCCCGTAAATCTTGATTGCCAGATCACTGTGAGACCCGGCAATCTGGTCCATGACCATATCAATGATTGGTTGGGAAAAACCTACCTGATAACCGGGCAATTCAGCCAGATCACCGGCAATCTGATCCACCAGTTCTTTCTTTTTTTTCCCCTTTTCCCATTGTTTGTAAGGAGTTAATCCAACCGAGCATTCAATATGCGAGGTGGAAAATGGATCAACCCCTTCATCATCACGTCCGACCTGGGTCATTACATAGGTAACCTCCTCATATTTCATGATATGGCTTCGGAGAGTGTTAGCCATTTCTTTGGATTTATCAAGTGCAATGCCAGTAGGCAACTGAACCTGCAACCATAAGGAGCCTTCATCAAGTGTGGGGAGAAAATCCTTTCCAACGGTAATGCTTAGAATAACGGTTGTTGCGAGGATAATAACAAGTGGCAGAAATACTTTTTTTGGTTTATCCAATATCTTTTTCGTCCTGCTCAGATATAATCCGGTAAGATGCTCAAGCCATTTGTTATGGTATATTTTGCGGGGTTTCCTGAAGATCGCATAAGCCAGACCGGGCATTAAAAGCAGGGCAACCAGCATGGCCCCGATCAGGGCAAATCCAATGGTGAAAGCCATTGGGGCAAACATCTTTTTCTCAATTCTTTCAAAGGCGAAAAGAGGAAGATAAGCCATAATAATGATTAGCAAGGAAAAAAAGATGGGCTTGGCAACGGCAACACTACGGGTGGTGATATCCCGGATATCAAGGTATTCCCTGGGGTGATCCTCACGCTTCTTCAGAATGGTTTCCATCATTATTATGGAGCCTTCCACGATGATTCCGAAATCAATGGCACCTAACGACAGCAGGTTGGCTGGTATTCCTGTAAGATGCATCAGAATAAAGGCAAAAAGCAGGGCCAGAGGAATTGTTATGGCTACCAGAACTGCTCCTCGCCAGCTGCCCAGAAAAGCAATAAGGGCGGCCAAAACCAGAAAAACCCCGAAAAGAAGAGTGTGGGACACCGTAGTAAGTGTAGCATTTACCAAGTTTCTCCGGTCCATAAACACATGGATGTGAATACCTTCTGGAAGAATCTCGTTGTTTAGCTCTTCAATAGCTGCACTTACTCCTTCCAGTACTTCAGAGGGATTCTGGTAGCGGAGCAGCTGTACAATTCCTTCGACCCCATCCGATAAATCACGCTGGTGGTCCGTGTAGCTAAGTATGCCCTTGCGCTCAAGGTTTCCATATTTGAGTTCACCCAGATCGTTCAGGTAAACCGGAAAGCCATGATTCGTCTTGATTACTACCTTGCCAAGATCCTCGAGGTTTTTCATCAGGCCGATTCCTCTCACCACAAAGGATAGGTCGCCGCGTGTGATCACACTTCCACCCGAGTTGGCACTGTTTTTTTCAACTTGCTGGATGACTTCACTTAAGGAAAGGGAATATTTCTCAAGTTTTCTCGGATCAATCTCAATCTGGAATTGTGTTGTAATTCCGCCAAAGTTGCTCACCTCGGCAACCCCTGTAATCTCTTTAATACGAGGTATAATGACCCACTTCTGGAGATCGGTGAGTTCCCGCAAGGTATGGTTCTTGCTCTGGAGCACATACCGGCATACCTCCCCTGTGGGCGAGGTCAGCGGGTTTAACCCGGGTTGAGCTTCAAAGGGAAGTTCAATACCCTCAATTCGCTCCTTAGTGCGCTGACGGGCCCAGTAATCATCAGTACCGTCATCAAAAACCAGTAAAATGGTGGATACTCCAAACATGTTCTTGCTGCGCATCGTATGCAGGCCGGGAAGTCCGTTCAGCTCCCGTTCGATCGGAATGGTTATCTGCTGCTCGATCTCCTCAGCCGCCAATCCGGGTACCTGGGTGACTACCTGGACTGTCACATCAGCGATATCAGGGTATGCATCAACGGGAAGCCGGGTCCATGAATAGATTCCGAAAGCAGCAATCAAACCAAAAATGGACGCAACTAAAAGACGCCTTCGAATCAGCAGTTCTATAAACTTATCCATGTTTGCTGTGATTTACTGTAAATAGATGCTGCCGTCACTGACAATGGTTTCGCCTGCCTGGATACCAGAGATTGCTATCACTTTTCCATCAGGAGCAGAAATGATTTCAACCTCAGTTTTGAGGTAGCGGTCCACTCCCAGGCTTTTTACAACAAAGGTATGGTCCTCATCCTGAATCAGTGCGGTGGCGGGCAGCAGGATCCCTTCATCATGTGCATTACTGAAGGTAACCGTTGCAAACATACCGGGTTTGAGAAGCTGATTCTGATTCTGGCAATCAATAATAACTTCCAGCGAGCGGGTTTGCTCATCGAGAATCTTGCCGATATATCTCACGAATCCTGTAAATGATTGATCAGGATATGCATTAATGGTTATGCTAACCTCATCCTGATCTTTGACCTGGCCGATCATATCTTCCTTCAACTGGGCAATCACCCAAATATTTTTAAGATCAGCGACACAGACCATCGGATCTGAATCAGCGGTAAGATACTGACCGATTCTGATGGTACTCCTGACGATTTCACCTTTGATCGGAGATCTTACAACCATTGGTTTTCCTACCTCAATTTCCTCCCCGCTAACATTATAGATCGACAAAGTGGCAGCCAGGTTTTCAACCTGTCCTTTGGCAATTTCATACTGTAAACGAGCTTCATCCAGCTCTTTCTGAATCCCGACCCCTTTGTCTACAAGGTCCTGATGACGGCGAAAGTTCAGTTCAGCCACCTGCTTCTCCTGCCTGGCCTGCTGGTACGTTTTAACGGTCTCGAAAAATACGGGCGAATGGATGGAGAAAAGTGGTGTGCCTGCCCTGACCGATTGGCCGGTTTTAACAAATGACTCAACAATTCGTCCATCAAAAGGAACTGCAATATCAGCAATGCATTCCGGAATAGCCCGGATCGTTCCGGTTGTGGAACAAGATCTGACCACCGGTTCGGGATGAAGGGTTAAAAGCTTGATTTTTTTCCCTACCGCCGACTCCACGGGTATGATAATCGTATCACCCGATGATGTGACATCAAGGTTTGGAGAATTATCATTCTTTTGCCCTTTCGGCTTGCAGGAAAATAAGCTGATGAGGCAGACAAGTAGTATTAATAATTTTTTCATCCTGTTGCTGTTGAATTCTTGGTTTTACCACAGAGTCTTGAGTCCTGATTATTCAGGATGGAGACGTGATTGATGGAAGAAGGAAGCCGGAATAATCCAGGTTTGATCGGAAGAATTAACAGGAAGCAGGGGGGGCTCTTAACTGAATATTTTGCTCAAGTTGCTGGCTTCTTGGAACAATGGCCAAGACAATATAGGACCGGCGATATGTTTGTTCTAGAGCAAACAGTACTGTCCCTAAAGCCAGGGCCAGGGCGAGGAAAAGTGACAGATCATTGATGATGGCCAGGCTGGAATCTGAGTGTGAGTGAGCCGGATGTGCAGATGTGGTAATCCCCCCATAGAAGTGGGAGTGTGTGATAACCTGGTCCCCAAGGATATGGGAATGTGGGAAAAAGGTGATGTTTGCATAATAAAATGAAAACAAAACCAACAATAATGAAGCAAGATATTTACGATCCGGAATAAACATGTTTTTGGTACCGAAAGCCAACAGCCATAGGCCGACCAAATATAGGCTATGTATGGTAAAGAAAAAAGTTTTGCCTTGTGCCGCAAGTTTTTTTATTCCAGGGTTTCTAAAGTAGTAAAATGTCTAATTTTTAAATATTTACCACTATGAAAAGAATTAGTATTAAAATGTCAGCCCTGACCGCAATCCTCCTGATTGCGATGAACGGGCTGAACGCCCAGAACTTTCGGGGGAATCAGTATCTGAACAACCAGAGAGGTGCCTGTGTAAACAGCACTGGAATGACTGTTGAACAGCAGGCGCAGGTGCTTAAAGTATCGGCTGCACACCAGGCAGAAATGGATGCATTACGTGTAAGCCTCCGCTCTTCTACCACATTATCCGAGAGAAATGCTGTCAGGGCTAAAATGGATCAGAGCCTCCTTTCACATCGGGCTCAAATCATTGAATTGGGCGCAACTCCTGTTAATACACCGCATGCAGGCTTTATCGGAAGAGGCCGGGGAGCCGGACGCGGGGTTGGTTTGAGGGCTGCTCGCTCCACGGGTTATGGAAGAGGCTTGGGGCCTTGTGGAGGTGGATTGGGCCGTCGCAGGTAAAGTCCGATACTATTAAGATTGGTTTATTGCGACCGGATCCAGATTGAGGGGCAATTTCTCCGGGCCGGCCAGGAATTAGTTTAGTGTGCTCTCATTGCACTACACGTTTTTAGTCCCAGCCAAAAATTGTAGCTTTGGCAAACTCTGAACGTAAAACATCTGAAACTAAAATTTTCTGGTCATGATTCAAGAAAAAACCTCTCTTGTCAAAGTCGACGGTAAGAATTACCTGATCCCCTTTATTCTGGTAACCAGCCTGTTTTTTTTATGGGGTTTTGCCCATAGCCTGCTCGATGTACTGAACAAGCACTTTCAGGACATTCTGGGAATCACCAAAGCCAAATCAGGCTGGATCCAGGCAGCTTTATACGGAGGTTATTTTCTGATCGGGATTCCGGCCGGACTGTTCATGAAGCGTTTCGGATACCGGAAAGGCATTATTACCGGACTGCTGTTATATGTACTAGGTGCCTACATGTTTCTTCCGGCAACGTATGTCCAGACTTTCGAATTTACCCTGTTGTGCCTCTTCGTCATTGCATGTGGTCTGACCTTCCTGGAAACGGCCGCCAATCCCTATACAACGGTCCTTGGGCCCCATAAAAGCGCTGCTCAGCGTATCAATCTTTCCCAATCCTTTAACGGGCTCGGCTGGATGATAGGACCCACCGTCGGCGGGTTTTTAATTCTTGGCAATACCACCGGTGACGGCGGAAACAAGTTTTCATCTATGGCACTGCCCTACATGATTGTCGGATCATTCGTACTGCTGGTCGCCTTTCTGTTCATCATGACGAAGCTTCCTGAGATCAAGGAAGAAGAGGCACATCATGAGCCGGGTGCTATTGCCAAACCGTTCTGGAAACAGCGTCATTTTCAGTTTGCAGTTATCGCCCAGTTTTTTTATGTTGCTGCCCAAACTGGTATTAATAGCTTCTTTATCAATTATGTAACCGAGACAATGCCTGACATTTCACCTGAAAAAGCGGCCTATCTGTTATCTCTTGGGTTCCTGTTTTTCTGGTTCGGGAGAGTCTCCGGAAGCGTGGTCATGAAATGGATCAAGCCGAACCGGATGATCGCAGTTTATGCGCTGGTTAATGTGATCACCATGGTCGTTGTTGTAGCAAATCTGGGCTGGATCTCCCTCATCGCCCTGTTTGTTACCTATTTCTGCATGTCGATCATGTTCCCGACCATTTTTGCACTTGGAATCAAGGGATTGGGCGACCAGACAAAACAGGCTTCTTCCTATCTGGTTATGGCCATTGTCGGCGGTGCCATCTGTCCGGTTTTTATGGGTATGTTAGCTGATAAGGTGAATATGCAGATCGGATTCGTCGTTCCGATGGCCTGCTTTATCATCATATTCTTTTTCGGGTATCGCGGGTACAAGGTGCGGGGTCCGAAGCCTGCCACCATCTAAAAACCTTCAGCAGGCAGATTCTGCGCGTAGAACAGATACCGGTCGATGATCTGAGCGGCTAGTATTGCAGCCCAGGCCAGAATCGCCGGTGTGAACAAAAGATGATTTCGCAGCGTATCAGAACGTATCGAGAAAAATGCCCAGATTCCGAATCCGATTGCCAGAATGAAAAATCCAAGACGGAGATAGAATGCTGCCATATGGTTATCCAGGATAATGGCCAGGGCATTCCCTGAAACAAGATCCTTCTGTCCCAGCCAGGCCATGAATACAGGTAAAATGGCAAGCTGAATCAATGGAATGCTGAAAGAAAGGATGGCCAGCAATTTCTGACTTGCCCAGGAACCATGATTGATCTGAAAAATCAGCAACAGGCTGGATCCCAGAATAATGGCTGCCAGGTAAAACCCAAGGGGGGTGAAAACCGAGTTCCAGGCTGGTCGGGTGGGAATCATGTAAATCCGGCTCATGATAAAAACAAGCACGATGCCGGAAATGGCAGTAAAGTCAACCATCCATTTGAGGGATCGGGCTGCGGATGGCATCGTGAAGTGTAAAATGGTGACCACCGCCAAAAGTAATGTGTACGCCAGAACACTGAAAATCTCCCTGCTTAGCCATGAACTGTGCAGGTTGGCCAATGTCCGGGTGGCATTACCTGGATTACCCAGATGCATCAGCGAAAAGGCAACACCAACCAATGCGGCGGTGAGGGCAATCATCAGGATCCACTGAAACCTCGCCGGAATATCCACACGGGTGCGGTACAGTGGTGACAACAGGAACAGATCGTATATCAGGATAATACCTGCCGACAGTTGCATTGCCATCGAAAAAACTATTAGTGACCATTCTTTACCGATCATTCCTGACCTCCTCCCTGTTTATGATTGAAGCTTTTAATTCTTTTGCCTTCGCGGCACCCGGATGAGCCTTGATGATGACTGCCGGGCCCGTCTGGCCGGAGTGGGGCAGGGGAAACACATCCCGGTTGGCACCATAGTGGGATTCAAGGTTTTCAAGGGTGTCAAAATCCAGTGCCCTCATCAGGCATGAGGTAACACAGACGGGTTTCTTCCCTTCCTTGATATAATCTGAGCAGAAATCACATTTCTGCATGATTCCCTTTTGTGGGTTGTACTGAGGCGCTCCGTAAGGACAAGCCCATTCGCAGTACCGGCAGCCCACACATTTATCAGGGTCAACAAGGACAATGCCATCATTCCCAATATGCATGGCTTTTGTGGGGCAGGCTGCAACGCATGACGGATTCTCGCAGTGATTGCAGGCCACGGAGAGATTGTAGGCAACGATATCCGGAACCCAGGTACCCTTGCTGTCTTTCTCCCATGCCGATCCGCAAACCTCATAAACACGGCGGAAACGAATACCTTCGGTCAGGTCGTTTTTATCCTTGCAGGCCACCTGACAGGTCTTACAACCGGAACAGCAGGAAGAGTCAAAGTAGAATCCGTATTTCGTCATGCTTTATATTTCTCAACCTGGACCATAATCGTGTGCTGTGCATTTCCAAAGGCTAGAGGAGTCCACCTTTCGGAAGAGAGGGTATTAATGTTCCCGCCAAAGTCCGTGCCATCCTTCCCATAAACCGACCAGGCACCCTGCGGAACGGATACAACTCCGGGCATGACACGAGGGGTAACCCGGCAAGGAAGCACAATTGTTCCCCGTTCATTGAATACTTTTACCCGGTCCCCGTCCTTGATATTCCTTGGCTTTGCGTCAGCTGCATTCATGAAAATCCGCTGGGGGAATGCCTCATTTAACCAATCTATGTTGGCGTGAGTTGAGTGCACACGGGCCATGTAATGAGGCCCGATCGCCTGCAGGGGGTACTCTTTGGCCTCTGGACCAAAGGGTGATTCCCATTCACATATATATTTCGGAACTGCGGGAATTTCAACGGGCTGATTCATCCTGAAAAGCGTCTCACTGAATATTTCGATTTTTCCGCTGGGAGTCGTTAAAGGAAACTTCTCCGGATCCATCCGGAAATTCTCGAATGATATAGCGGGTTTGACAACGGGTACGCTATACACGCCCTGGTTGGATTTAACGAAAGCATCGAAATCCGGAAGGTCAGGAAACCGGATATGCCGGTATTCATCCCAAAGTTTATGTGTCCATCCTTTCTCATCCAGACCACTGGTATAGGCCCCCGCAAGTCCGAGTTTTGAAGCCAGGTCCGCGCAGATCCTGTAATCCGATTTTGTCTCCTGATAGGGTTCAAGCAGCTGAGGCAGTAAAATCAACTCTTCTCCATACTTCCAGCCGTCCTGCAAACCCCATGTTTCGAAATGTGTACAGGCAGGCAAAATCAGGTCGGCAAACCGGCCCGATTCTGTCATGAACTGATCCTGAACCACGATGAATTCAAGAAGGCTCTCATCCTCCAGTATTTTTGCGGCTTTCCGGCTGTTGCCATGCTGGTTGACGAGGATATTGGAGGCCACTGCCCAGATCATTTTAATGCTGGTGGATAACTTTTCAGCACCTGTCAGGCCCTCTTTTTCAGTGAGTGTATGCCCTCTGACAACAGCCTCCGACCAAAGGAAAGTCGGAATCTTTGCCTTAACCTTGTTCTCCCCGGTCGGAAAAATGCTCCAGAACGGCTCACCGCCAGGCTGGCGCGCTATACCGGAAGCCCAGCCACCATGATTACCCACGTTACCTGTTATAGCAGCCAGCACGCACCCTCCCCGAACCGGCTGTTCACCGTAGGCCCTACGCTGCATTCCGTAACCCTGGTAAAGCATGGCCGGCTTTGTATTGGCAAACTCCCTTGCGATACGGGCAATAGTTGCTGAAGGAATCCCGGTTATCCGGGCCGCCCATTCCGGTGTTTTCGGCTCCCCGTCGAAGGTGCCAAAAAGGTAATCCAAATAGGATTCCTCCTTCTCGAGCCCTTTGGGCATCTGGGTAGAGTCAAATCCTATGCAGTGAGTCCTTACAAATTCTTTGTCGAATAAGCCCTCTTCGGCTATAACATAGGCCATAGCCGACATCATCGCCGTGTCGGTTCCGGGCCGTATCGGGATCCATTCATCTGCAAGTGCTACAGCAGACATAGTCATTCTGGGATCGATGCAGACGATCCGGGCCCCATTTTCCCTGGCCAGCTTCAGAAAATAATCGGAATTAGTTCCATCCCTCATCTCTGCCGGATTCCAGCCCCACATCAGGATATATTTAGAATTGAGCCAATCCTGTCTCTGATTGCCGGTTATGGCAGTACCATAGACGGTTGGAGTGGCTTTGCTGATGCATGCCCAGGAGTATGAATTGTAATAATCAAGCGCACCTCCGAAAAGGTTCATCAGCCTGACAGCCGGCCACCTGCCATTTATGTGGCTGTAACTGCCGGTTCCGTAAGGCACAAAAAAGGCTTCGTTTCCATATTTTTCCCGAATGCGGATCATCTCGGAAGACATCTTTTCCAGTGCTGCTTCCCAGGAAACTCGTTTAAACTTTCCTTCCCCGCGCTTACCTGTGCGCATCATCGGAAACATGAGCCTGTCGGGGTGGTACTGTCTTCTTCGATAACTTCTTCCGCGGATACAGGCGCGGAGCTGAGGGTCTTCCGGCGAGTCTCCCGGCCTGTCGTCCGTCTCTAGGTGGGTGATTATTCCGTCTGTCAACTGCACTTTCAGCAGGCATCTGCCGCCGCAGTTATGTGCCGGGCAGCCGGCATATACCCAGCCGTTGCGGGGGAGGTGAGCAGCGAGAACCTCACCGGTCTCATAACCAAATGTTTCACGCAAAAGTCCGGTGGCAGTTAGGGCAACGCCTCCAACTACCGCACTGTTTCTTATAAACTCCCTTCGGTTTTGCCCGGCCATCCAGTTTGACGATATATCGTATTAAAAATACAAAACCATTATCAGGAAAACAACCGGACCAGATTGCCCCTCAGGATTTCCTTCACCTTGTCCATATCCTGGGGAGAGCCAAGCTCGGCCTGGAGGGAAGTAACACCTTTATCCTGAAACCCGCACGGATTGATATACTTGAAATAGTTCAGGTCGGTGTTCACATTAAATGCAAAACCATGCATGGTGATGTGCCGGCTGGCTTTAACCCCGATGGCACAGATCTTCCGGGCTTTGGGGGAATCGGCATCCAGCCAGACACCGGTTGCCCCTTCGAGACGGGCAGAATGTAGGCCGTAATGTTCCAATGTCAGGATAATGCTTTCCTCAAGGGCATGTACATACTGCTTGATATGCATTCCGAATTGCTCCAGGTCGAAAATCGGATACCCTACGATCTGGCCCGGTCCATGGTAGGTAATGTCACCGCCGCGGTCGATATGATAATAGGTAGCCTTTATGCTCCGGAGAAAGTCATCATTGATCAGAAGATTATGCTGATCGCCTGATTTTCCCAGCGTGAACACATGCGGATGCTCAACAAAAAGCAGCCGGTTATCGGGATATATCCATTCTTCGGCTGGAAGACTTCGGTTAATGAGTTTTCGGTTCACCCGCTCATCAAACAAGGAAACCTGATAATCCCAGGCCGCCTGATAATCCAGCAGGCCTAAATCCGTATAAACAATTGAACCTTTCATTCGCGGGGTTTAACGTGTTTCTCCGCATGGTAGGAGGAACGGACCAGCGGTTGGCTCTCAACGTGCATGAATCCCATGTTCAATCCGGTCTCCTCATATTCCAGAAATTTTTCCGGTGTAATCCATTCCTTTACCCCGATATGTGCGGTGGAAGGCTGGAGGTACTGACCAATGGTCATCACTGTGCACCCTGCATCAAGCAAGTCTTCCATCGTTTTAAGGATCTCTTCTTCAGTCTCTCCAAGTCCGAGCATAATACCTGATTTTGCCACCAAACCCGATTTTGCGATTCTTGAAATAACCGAGAGGCTGGTTTCATATTTCGCTTTTGTCCGGATCTCCGGGGTAAGGCGCCGAACGGTTTCCAAATTGTGTGAAATGACCTCGGGACCCGCTGCAATGACCTGGTCAATCAGTTCAGGCCTTCCATCGAAATCTGGAATCAGGGTCTCCATGGTCAGTCCCGGGTTCACCTCCTTGATTACACGGATGGTTTCTGCCCAGAATCCGGCACCACGGTCAGGAAGGTCATCCCGGTCGACCGATGTTATTACTGCATGCTTAAGTTTCATTCGGCGGATGGATTCCGCTACCCGAGCCGGTTCTTCCGGATCCGGGGGCAGGGGCTTGCCGGTGGTTACCCCGCAAAACTTGCATGAACGCGTGCAGATATCTCCGAGAATCATGAATGTGGCAGTGCCGGCCCTCCAGCATTCCCCGATGTTGGGGCAATTGCCGGCAGTACATATGGTGTGAAGATGCAGGTCTTCCAGTGTCTTCCTGACTTCCGAAAAACTTTCATCCGGTTTGAGACGAGATTTCAGCTTCATCCAGTGCGGCAGTCTCGACCTTTTGTTATCCTCCATATAAACGTTAAAAATGAGGTTCAAAATTAGTTTAATAACTGTCAATATTTTTCTGTTAATTGAATAGCAGTAAAGTAAATTATACTAATTTTACGAAGTCAATAACCTATATATCTAGATAATTATATAAAATGTCAACAAGACGAAATTTTATCAGGATTTCAGCCCTGGGTGCGGGCGGTACAGCTATTGCCTGGCCGTTGATGAAGAACTTCGCAAAAGAGCTGGTTGACACGGAGCGTTTAGATTTTGAGGGTATGAGGCGGACTCCGACCTATTGCGAAATCTGTTTCTGGAAATGTGCAGGATGGGTTTACAAGAATGATAAAGGCGACTTGTGGAAAATCACTGGCAATGACGAGGATCTTCATTGCAACGGTCGTTTTTGTCCACGGGGAACCGGCGGGGTAGGGATGTACAACGACGAGGATCGGTTGAAAACTCCACTGATCCGGACACAGGAAAAGGGTCAGCAGACTTTCCGTGAGGCAACCTGGGATGAAGCTTTTACCTATATCGCAGACAAACTGAAAAAGATAGCCGCAGAACATGGACCGGAGTGTACGGCTCTGTTTACACATGGTTCCGGCGGAAAATACTTCTCCACGCTGCTCAAGGCATTCGGATCACCGCATGTTGCTGCACCATCCTATGCACAATGCCGCGGCCCAAGGGAAGTTGCCTTTCAGAATACTTTCGGAGAGGGGATTGAGAGTCCTGAGAGGACTGATATCCGGGATACTAAATGTCTGGTCCTGATAGGCAGTCATATTGGTGAAAACATGCACAACGGACAGGTTCAGGAAATGTCAGACGCTATTGACAAGGGAGCTACCATAATCACAGTTGATCCGCGTTATTCGACTGCGGCCAGCAAAGCCAAATTCTGGCTTCCCATTAAGCCTGCAACTGATCTTGCACTTCTGCTGTCATGGATCCATGTGATAATCGAAGAAGGACTCTACGATAAAGAATATGTTGAGAAATATGCCTCCGGATTCGACCTGCTCAAGGCGCATGTCCAAAGCATGACTCCGGAATGGGCGTATGGTATCACAACCATTAAGCCGGATATTATCAGGCAGACCGCCCGCGAAATGGGAAATGCTTCTCCGGCCGTCATCGTGCATCCCGGTCGTCATGTTACCTGGTATGGTGATGACACTCAAAGGCTCAGGGCAGTGGCCATACTGAATGCCCTCCTGGGATCATGGGGCAGACGGGGTGGTTTTTACCGGCCGGAATCAATTACTCTCCCGGAACCCCCGCATCCTGCCTATCCAACCCCTTCTAGAACCTGGAGAACGGAATTCCCCGACCTTTACCGGCTTTCCGATTCTGTTCTGGCAAACGGGGTTTGCGATGCAACAATCCCTGATCCGAGCCGTGGCTGTAATTTCAAAGCCTGGATTGTGAACGGAACCAACTTGATAGAGACGCTTCCAAATCAGGCTAATACCATAAAAGCAATAGAGGCGTTGGACCTTTTGGTGGTTATTGACACAATGCCGATGGAGATAACCGGTTATGCCGACGTGGTGCTTCCCGAATGCACCTATATTGAAAGGTACGATGAAATCCGGGTGAGTCCCCATCGCAAACCCCAGATTGCACTCCGGATGCCGGGAATGAAACCAAAGAATAATACCAAGCCTGCTTATTGGATGGCAAGGGAGCTGGCAAAAAAAATGGGGCTTGAGGCATATTTCCCGTTTGAAAAAATAGAAGATTTGCTGGATTGGCAGCTTAAGCAGCTGGGCACCAGCCTGGCCGAAATGAAGAAGATCGGGGTTAAAACATTTGACCGGACGGCAGACGATCTTTATTTCGCACCCAATGAGGAAATCGAGTTTTCAACCAATACAGGAAAAATTGAACTCTATGCTACGGCTTTCGAAATGGAAGGATTTGATCCGCTGCCGAAATATACGGCCCATGAAGAACCTCCGGCCGGATTCTACAGGCTGAATTATGGCAGGGCACCGATGCACACCTTCAGCCGGACCTCCAATAATCCTAATCTTACTGATCTGATGGATGAAAACACCGTTTGGGTGAATCCGAAAGTTGCAAAAGAGTGGGGACTTACGAATGATCAATATATAAACCTCAAAAATCAGGACGGAAAAGTATCGGAATTTCCGATTAAAGTGAGAATCACGGAAAGAATCCGCTGGGATTCGGTTTACATGGTCCATGGATTTGGTCATGATCAAAAGCGCATGAAGAGATGTTATGGTAAAGGCGCAAGTGACACAAACCTGATAACCAGGGTTCTGGTTGATCCCCTGATGGGCGGAACCGGAATGCGAGGCAATTTTGTCACTTTCATCACCGAAATGGAGGAGGTTAAGTCATGAGATATGCAATGGCTGTTGACACAAAAAAGTGTGTAGGTTGCAGCGACTGCGTAGTTGCCTGCCAGACCGAGAATAATGTCCCCATTGGCTACTGCCGCGACTGGGTTGTTGAGGTTACGGACGGAACCTATCCTCAGCTTGAACTCGAGCTTCGTTCGGAGCGATGCAACCATTGCGATAACTCACCTTGTGTACGTTGCTGCCCTACCGGTGCCAGTCACTATGAAAAAGGGGGGATCGTAACCGTCACGCATAACAAATGCATCGGCTGCGGTGCCTGCATCACTTCCTGTCCATATGACGCAAGGTATTCACATCCTGATGGATACGTTGATAAATGTACCTTCTGCATTCATCGGGTGGAGAAAGGCCTTATGCCTGCCTGCGTGGCCGCTTGTCCTACCAAATGCATGTATTTCGGTGATCTCGATGATCCGAAGAGTCCGGTATCCGAGATTCTCAAAACCCGAAAATACAAGACACTGATTCCGGAAGCAGGTACCAACCCGCAGCTCTTTTTCTTAATCTAAACCTGATAATACCATGCGTGAAGAAATTATTGTCAGCGGCAGGATGAATCCAAATATCGATCCGTACCTGCATATTTGGCACTGGCAGATTCCCTTATATCTTTTCCTTGGAGGCCTGGCTGCAGGGATCCTGTTTTTTGCCGCGTATTTTGTCATCCGTGGAAAAGAAAAAGAGTACCCAACAGCCGTTAACCTTGCTCCGTTGATAGTTCCGATCCTGCTGATCCTTGGGTTGTTCGCACTGTTTCTGGACCTTAAGCACAAGCTGTTCTTCTGGAGATTGTACACTGTGATACGGCTTGAATCCCCCATGTCATGGGGTGCCTGGACCCTGATGATTATCACTCCGATCTCCTTTATCTGGGCTGCCCTGAATATTCGCCAGGTATTTCCCCGTTGGGACTGGAAATACAAATGGCTGAAGGATCTGGAAGCATTCTTTGTAAAATACAAAGTGGTTCTGGCTTGGGTGACGATTTTTTATGCAGTAATCCTTGGGGTCTATACCGGAATCCTTTTTTCGGCCTTTAACGCACGTCCGCTCTGGAACACGTCCATTCTGGGGCCCCTCTTCCTGGTATCCGGGATGTCAACCGGGGCGGCAACCATCATCCTGTTCTCACGAAACCATGAAGAGCGAAAATCCATTGCCCGGACGGACCTGCTGCTGATCGGAATTGAATTATTCCTGATCGTCCACATGTTCATGGGCTTTCTGGCCAGCACCCAGGTACAGATCGATTCGGCCAACCTGTTCCTCGGCGGTCCGTTTACGGCTGCCTTCTGGATGCTGGTTGTGGCTATCGGGCTGATCCTCCCGGCAATTCTCGAATCCCTTGAACTGTTCAAGTTCAGGATTCCCTATTACATTCCTCCGATTCTTGTAATTTTCGGCGGAATCATGCTGAGGTTCATTCTGGCCTACGCCGGGCAGATGAGCAGATGGCTGTATTAGGTAGACCGATGACGGACGACGGACGACGGATGACGGATGACAGATGACAGACAAACTAAGTAACATAACATACTATGGAATCTACAAAAACTGACCGCTCCCGCAGATATCTGAATCCCTATCTTGGGGGCGTGCTGCTCGGCCTGGTGCTGATTGCAGCCAATTATGTTGCCGGCCGCGGTCTGGGTGCCAGCGGTGCGGTAAAAAGCGTGATCGTGGCTGCAACCGATGTGATCGCACCGGCTCATGTGAAGAACAATGCCTATTACAGCGAATATGCGAAACAGCACAGCAGTCCCCTGAAAAACTGGCTGGTTTTTCAGATGGCAGGGGTGCTGGTCGGCGGATTTCTTTCCGGCGCACTTTGGGGCCGGCTGAAACTTAAGGTTGAGCATAGTCCGAAAATCACCTCCCGCAAACGCCTCCTGATGGCGGGCACCGGAGGAATATTATTCGGCTTCGGCTCCCAGCTCGGCAGGGGATGTACGAGCGGCTCCGCACTCAGTGGGATGGCCGTAATATCCGTCGGTGGCTTCATTACCATGGCCGCCATTTTCGGTACCGCGTTCATGCTGGCTTACTTTTTTCGTAAAAACTGGATCTAACCTAAAACTGACAAACCATGGGACCTTTAGTAGTCAATGAAATAATATCGGAAAACACAAATTTCCTTCTGGCCTTCCTTATCGGAATAGGCTTTGGCCTCGTGCTGGAAAGCAGCGGCTTTTCATCAAGCCGCAAGCTTGCCGGCGTATTTTACGGGTATGATACGGTTGTGCTGAAAGTCTTCTTTACAGCCGCCATTACCGCAATGCTCGGACTCCTGTTTATGAGCCTCTTCGGATGGATCGACCTGGATCTGGTTTATGTGAATCCCGCCTATATCCCGTCGGCAATTATTGGCGGCGTTGTGATGGGAGGCGGATTCATTATCGGAGGATTCTGCCCGGGCACCAGCTTCTGCGGAGCTGCAATCGGTAAACTCGATGCCATGGTCTTTATCGGCGGCCTCTTTATCGGCGTGATTCTATTTTCCGAAACCTACGGTCTTTGGGATAAGCTCTATATGGCCGGATTCCAGGGCAGTCCGAAACTCAGCGAATCCCTGGGAATGTCTGACGGCTTGTTTGCCTTATTCCTGATTCTGGCTGCCATCGGAATGTTTTATGTTGCCGAATGGGCCGAGAAAAAATTTCCACGCGAAGAATATTAATATATAAAAAGATGAAACCACGAGTAATACTTTCCATTTCGGTTGTAAGCCTGGGGCTGCTCATTGCAGCAGTTCCGCAGAACACCACCCACCCGTATAAGCTTACGGCTGACCAGCTTCTTGAGGAAGTTAAGGGTCGCCAGCAATACTTCAGTCCTGATGAACTTGCTGATATGCTGGTTAATAAAGATCCCTCAATCCAACTCATTGATGTAAGGAGTGCGGATGAGTTTGAAAAGTTCAGCTTGCCCGGAGCGATAAATATTCCCCTAACGGATCTGTTAAGTGATCAGTATTCTGATGTTCTGAATCAGGATGTCAAGATGAATATCTTTTACTCCAACGGCACCGTAGATGCAAACCAGGCATGGCTCATCACACGCCAGCTTGGCTTTGAGAATAATTTTGTTCTGGAAGGGGGACTCAATCATTGGGTGGAAACGATCATGAATCCTGAGAAACCTGCAGCCACGAATCCGAATGAGGAGTTGGCCCGATATGACTTCCGGCTGGCGGCAGGATCTGCACTGGGAGGCGGGGGAGCCGTTAATGCGGCTATTGTTGCAACAGGAGATCAGGGTGGGGCACCCAAGCCAATTGTGAAAAAGCCAGCCAAGAAAAAAGCTTCAGGCGGCTGCTGATCAGTCCTGAATCCAATAATTAACCTGAACCTCGGTTTGCTGGTCACTGTTCTGAAGCCAGTAACCCGGGGTTATTATTTTGCCATTTGGCGAGTGGAGCCTTCGTTTATAGACATCTACAACGGCATGGAAAACCAGGTCGGTGACCCCGATTTTAAAGCCGCCGTCTTCGGTTGATTCCACTTTCACCACATACTTGTTGAACTCCAGAATCTCTTTCAGAAATTCCATACGCTGACGTGTGATACCGGATTCTACCAGCGTGCAACGTGTGCCTTCAATAACCTCAATGCTGTGTTTACCCTGATTCAGAGGCATAATCGTAATTAGTTAATTCCGAAACTGATACTGGAAATATACTCATAAATTGCACTGGCAAAACCAATGACAAAGATACCTGCAACGCAGATAAGAAGACTGGCCCGCATCGCCCAGGGAGTTTTAAAGGTCCCGATCGGTTCATCCGATTTGTCGATCAGCATGGCCTTTACAACACGCAGGTAATAATACAGGGAAACCGTGGCGTTTAAAACAGCAATCAGAACCAGAATATAATATCCTTTGGCCCCCGCTGCAGTGAACAGGAAGAACTTACCGAAGAATCCGGCTACCGGCGGAATGCCGGCCAGCGAAAACATGGCAAGCAGCATAATCAGGCTGAGCTTCGGATTGGTTTTGTAGAGGCTGTTGTAATCGGTGATATTCTCTTTTCCGGTTGCCTCCGAGATGGCAGAAACCACTCCGAAAGCAGCCAGGTTGGTGAACACATATATCAGCATGAAATAGACAACTGTCGTCATACCGAGCTCCCCGCCCTGCATGATACCGAGGAGAATAAAACCGGCCTGCGCAATAGAGGAGAAAGCAAGGAATCGTTTCATGTTGTTCTGCCTGATGGCAAAAAGGTTACCCACAGTCATGGTTGCAACCGCGAGGGTATACAGCAGAGGCTGCCAGATTTCGGTAACCGCCGAAAATACCCTGAACAGGATAATCATAAACGTGAAGGCTGCAGCACCCTTGGAAACGACAGACAGGTATGCGGTGATGTTTATCGGAGCACCTTCATAAACATCAGCTGTCCACAGATGGAAGGGAACCAGTGAGATCTTGAAAGCCATCCCTGCAACAAAGAATACCAGCCCGAATGTCTGTAGTGGATTGCTGCTGATTTTATCAACGATATCCACAAAGTAGATCGAGCCGGTTGTTCCGTAAATAAAAGACAACCCATACAAAAGAATCCCAGAGGAGAGAGCTGAGGTCAGAATCAGTTTAATACCGGCTTCGGCTGACTTTTCATGAAACTTCTCAAAAGCAGCCAGGGCCGCTATCGGAATGGTTGCCAGCTCAAGCCCGATATACATCATCAGGAAATCACCGGAGGATATCATGAAATTCATCCCGATAAGGGTGGAGATCACAAGAATGAAATATTCCGATATTTTCCCGTGGTTTTCCTCTTTGCGCAGCCAGGTCACCGACTGTAGAAAAACAATAAAGACCCCGATATTCAGGACGCTCTTCATGAATACCGTCATCGGATTGGTTATAAAACTTCCGCCAAACAGCGTCCCTTCCGGTACAGGAAAGAAATTTGCCACTGTGGCAAGTCCGAAAAGAACTGCGGCAAGCGTGATAATCCCGTTCTTTTTTTCAGGCTTGGTAAAGATTTCTGCAACCAGCAGGATCATTGCAATCCCAACCAGTATCAGTTCGTTTCTCATGAGAAAAAATGAGTTGCTCTCCATGGCGTAAGTCTGTTATAACATGGCTGTTAAGCGTTCAACAATAGGGACGATTGCATCGGCAAGGGTTCCTGACAGGAAAGCAGGATAAATCCCGATGATGGCGATCGGAAGGATCAGGACAACCAGGCTGAGTCTTTCATACCAGCGGGCATCCGGGAATTCGAGGTACTCCTTCTCACGAAGCGGGCCGAGCAGCAGCTGGCCCACAACGCGCAGGATATAGACTGCAGTGATCACGATAGACATTGTGGCGATAATGGTGATCACCCTGTGGAAAGTATCGGTGTGTGCAAAGGCCCCAACGAATACGGTCATTTCTGCGATGAAACCGCTAAGTCCCGGAAGACCCAGTGAAGCCAGGCCGGCGATCACGTAGGACACCCCGAGGAATGGAATAACAGCCATCAAACCGCCCATTTCCGGTACGTTCCGCGTGTGGGTCCGGCCGTAGATCATGCCGATAAGCGCAAAGAAGAGGGCCGTCATGAGTCCGTGAGAAATCATCTGAAGAACCGCACCGTTGATGGCGGTTTTATTCATCATCAGGAGTGCGAAAAGAACCAACCCGCAATGGCTCACAGAAGAATAGGCATTGATATATTTCAGGTCTTTCTGCCAGATGGCGCCGAAGGCTCCGTAAACAATGCTTATCGTAGTTAGGATCAGGAAAATCCAGGCCATCTCATTGGCGGCTTCAGGTAGCAGGAACATGGCCACCCTAAGGCAGCCGTATCCTCCGAGCTTCATCAATACACCGGCATGCAGCATCGAAACCGCAGTTGGTGCCGAGGAGTGACCGTCAGGCGACCAGGTATGCAGGGGAAACAAGGCACCAAGAATTCCGAATCCTACGAAGAGGAACGGGAAGAAGAAGCGCTGCATAGCCATCGGGAAGTTGATTTTCGACAGTTCCAGGAGGTTGAAGGTTACAGGACCGGCAGCCGAGGAATTGAAATAGAGGCCGAGCAGGCCAACCACCAGAAGGGCAGATCCTCCCATCAGCATCAGTGTCAGCTTCATGGCCGAATACTCTTTGGGCCCGCTCCCCCATATTCCAATAAGCAAATACATCGGGATAACCGCCAACTCATAGAAAAGGAACATGGTAAACAAATCGAGGGAGATAAAGAACCCGAATACACCGGTAGCCAGCAGAATCAGGGAAATATAGAACTCGCGCGACAAGTATTGCACCTCCCAGGAGGCGAAGATCCCGGCAAAAACAACAATGGAAGCCAGGCAGATCATCCACACCGCAATGCTGTCAACTCCAACGGTATAATGGATATTCAAGGTTTTAAACCAGGTTATATCCGTATAAAACAGAAACTCCCCGGACGCTCCGGCCTTGCGCTCTGCGAAATACATCAGGGTCATCACTAAGGCAGCGACAAGCTGCAATGACATGCCAATGGCTGCGGTCATCCGGGCGCCCTTATAATCTTTGACAAACATGATTCCCAGTACCGTGAGGACCGGGATGATGACGAACAGGTTCAGAATATTCATAGTCGGCTTCTTTTCTGTTTACTCTGCATTATCGGACCAGGAAGGCGAAAATCAGCACGAACACCACTGCCGCCAGGGCGAACACCATGCCATACTGAGGCAGGTACCCGGATTGCAGCCCTTTGATTTTCTTCGCACTGGTCAGGGTGATCCAACCGATTCCGTTCATGGTACCGTCAACGATATGACGGTCGAACCATGCGACAGGACGTGATATATAGTTGAAAATGATCTTCTTGGTAATGAAGAGATAGATCTCATCGATATAAAACTTGTTATAAACCGTCTTGTAAAAGCCACCCAGGGCGATAGAGATCCTCTCAGGAATATGGGTCTCTTTACGGTACATCAGCATTGCAAGTCCAATGCCGACCAATCCGATCAAAACCGAAGGAATGGCTATGGCAAAATCAATGTGGGATTCGAACGGTCTTCCATCGGCCGTAATAAGCTTTGCGAAAGGCACATACCCGGCAAAAATTGATCCGATGGCCAGGATCATGAGCGGAATGGTCATAACCTTTGGTGCTTCATGCGGGGTATGGTGATACTGTGTGTCCTTGCCCCAGAAGATGCTGAAATAGAGCCTGAACATATAGAAGGCAGTGATTCCGGCAACAAGATATTCAACGGCGAAAAGGAGCTTGTTGTGGTGAAATGCAGCAACCAGAATTTCATCCTTGCTGAAGAACGCCGACAGGAAAGGTACCCCTGAGATAGTGAGACAGGCAATCAGGAATGTGATATGCGTGATTGGCATATATTTCCGTAAGCCGCCCATGTCCTGCATGACGTTGCTGTGAACGGCATGGATGATTGCGCCGGCACCGAGGAAAAGCAGAGCCTTGAAGAAAGCGTGCGTAAAAAGGTGAAACATGGATGCCATGTAACCGACTCCCTCATGACCTTCATAACCGGAAACCCCAAGTGCAAGGATCATGTATCCGATCTGCGACAGGGTAGAGAAGGCAAGCACCCGTTTTATGTCATACTGGGTGCAGGCGATTATGGCCGCGAAAAGCGAAGTGAAACCGCCGACATATGCGATTACCTCCAGCGCATCCGGGGCCTGGAAAAAGAATACCGGGAACATCCGGGCTACCAGGAAAACACCGGCAACAACCATGGTTGCGGCATGGATGAGGGCGGAAACAGGAGTTGGACCCTCCATGGCATCAGGAAGCCATATGTGAAACGGAAACATGGCCGATTTACCGGCACCACCCATGAAAATCAGTAAGCAGGCCCAGGTAAAGACCGACATCCCCATGAAACTCTTGGCGGCGCCGGATTCAAAAATCGAATGGTCGGCCCCGGTAAGAGTGGTAAAGTCAAAAGTCTGGGTGAAAAACGAAAGAAGAAGGATGCCGATCAAAAATCCCAGGTCGGCAAACCGTGTAACAATAAAAGCCTTTTTGGAGGCGGCAACAGCCGATGGTTTCTGATAATAAAACCCGATGAGGAGGAAAGAGGAGATTCCAACCAGTTCCCAGAAAACATACATCTGGAAAATATTTGTAGCAACAACCAGCCCTAACATCGAAAAACTGAATAAGGAAAGAAATGAGTAAAATCTTTCAAATCCCTTTTCACCCTTCATATAGCCAAGGCTGTAAATATGAACCATAAAGGATACCGACGAAACCACAACCAGCATCATAACCGAAATCGGATCGAGCATGATCCCCATCCGGATTGTCAGCTTATCGGTAAACTGCAGCCAATCCATTGACATGGCTATGATTTTGGGGAACTCACCATCGACCATACCCCCAACGAAGAAGTACTGCCAGGCTGTGTACCAGGATAACAGGAAAACGATTCCGAGTCCGATGGTCCCGACGAGGCCTGATACGATCGGCTTGAACTTCATTCCCAGCAGGCCGTTAAACAGGAATGCCGCAATGGGTATCAGAAGGATTAATATTGTATAGGAGTAGTTCATATCAGCCAAAAGATTGGATTAATACTTCATTTCGTTCACCTGTTCCACATTGATCGAGTTTAATCGCCTGTAAATATTGATAATCAGGGCAATTGCAACGGAGGCTTCCGCAGCGGCAATACCTACCACGAAAAGTGCGAAGAACTGGCCCTGCAGCTGGTCGGGGTATAGATACTTATTGAAAACGACCAGGTTGATATTTACCGCGTTAAGGATCAATTCGATCGACATAAGGATGGTGATCATGTTTCTCCGGATAATAAAGCCGCAGATTCCGGCGAAGAACATGAATGCGCTGACTATCAGCACGTGGGTCATTGGAATTCCTTCTATCATGGCTTGGCGATTAGCGATTTGAATTAATGCGTAAAAATTATTTACCTTTTTTAGCAACCACAATGGCTCCGATCATGGCTGCGAGCAGCAGAACGCTGATGACCTCAAAGGGAAGGGCATAGCCGTTTTTTCCAGTGCCCAGCAACTGGGTTCCGATGGCCTGCATATCCACCTTTATGGCTGCATTCTCTGTTTCCTTGAAAGCAAATTGCAAAATGGCAATGGTCGACAGGGCAAATCCCGATACTCCCACAATCAGTCCCATTACCAGGCGCATGGCTTCAGGCTTGGCAAATTTGTGGCTGATGTGGCTGGTCAGCAGAATGGAGAAAATGATCAGGACAACAATACCCCCGGCATACAGGACCAGCTGAACCCCTGCCATGAATTGGTAATCCACCATAAAATAGAAACCGGCCGTGGCAACGAGAACGCAAAGCAGGTAAAAGGCTGCCCGCAGAATTCTCCGGCTGGTTATCGTGAGCACTGAGAAGATCACGATTACTGCCGATAATATGTAAAACATCAATACGTTGAGTGCCATATCGGAATTAATTTGCAGGGTTAGGTACTTCTTCGGTTACAGGCGTGGGTGCAGGTGCTGGCGCTGGCTTTGGAACTTTCGGCTCTTTCTTGATTTTGGAACCGGGCTGGTTCAAAACCTTGGTAAGTTTCTGCCGGTCGAATACGGCATGTTCAAATTCCTGGGAAAAAGCCAGTGCATTGCTGGGACAGCTCTTTACACAGAGACCGCAGAATGTGCACATGGATAAATGATAAATATGCTTGTCGATGATTCTTTCTGATTTACCATCCTCATTTACCGCTGAATCGGTGATGATCTCAATCGACCCGTTGGGGCAGTTTAACTGGCAGATGCCACAACCATTGCATTTATGGGTGTTGTCCGTATCATGAACAAGAATAACCTCCCCCTTGAACCGGTCAAACATCTCAAGAGTCTTGCGGTTTTCAGGATACTGCTGGGTAACGATCTGCTTCGGATGGACGAAGTAGTATCCGGTTACCATCAAACCCTTCCACAAGGATCTGATTGCTTTAAAGATATCGCTGAAATATTGTGCTACTGAGTTCATAGTCATTATTTAAAATACCATCCCATCAGGACGAGGAAGGCGATTAATAGAGTATTCACCAGATTGATCGGAAGGAGATATTTCCATTCCAGGTTCAGGAGTTGATCGATCCTGAGCCGTGGGAATGTCCATTTAAACCACATAATCAAGTAGATAACAAAAATTGTTTTGCCGAAATACCAGAATATCGGGGGTATGAAATCCATGATTCTGTTGAATGCTTCAAGGTTTCCGATATGCAGCGGCATCCAGCCTCCCAGGAAAACGGTGGCCGCCAGTGAGGCAACGATGAACATATTCATGAATTCACTGAGGAAGAAGAACGCAAACTTTATCCCTGAATATTCGGTATGGAAGCCGGCAGTCAGCTCGGATTCTGCTTCTGCAAGGTCAAAGGGTCCACGGTTGATCTCGGCGGTGCTTGCAATCAGGAACATGAAGAAGGCGACAATCGCCGGAAGATGCCCCTTGAAGATCCACCATCCGTTTGCCTGACTTTCAACGATGGTGGAGAGCTGCATGGATCCGCTGAAAATAACGACTGAAACCAGCGCTAGTCCTACAGACAGCTCATAGCTCACAACCTGCGCGCCACTTCGCATGGCACCGATCAGGGAATACTTGCTGTTACTGGACCATCCTGCGATCAAAATACCGACTACACCGATCGAAGAGACTGCCATCATATAAAATACTCCGATATTAAAGTCCACAGCGTGAAGGCCCTTGGCAAACGGAATAGCGGCTATAGCCATAAAGGATGCGATGATCACGATAAAGGGTGCAACATTGTATAGAAGCTTGTCAGCTTTCTTAATGGTGATCAGTTCCTTCATCAACAGCTTGATCAGGTCGGCAATGGTCTGAAACAGTCCCCACTTGCCGACACGGTTGGGACCGACCCTGTTCTGCATGAAGGCGCAGACCTTTCGCTCGGCGTAAACCAGGTAGAGTCCGACTATTGCGTAGAAAATGAGAAACACGAGTCCCACAATGGTCAACTCAGTAATAAAAGCCCACGTTGGTGACATGTTAGCCTTAAGAAACTCGTCAACGGCTTTTGTTGTGGTTGAAAAATCGTAGATATTAAATGGCATTTGTCCTGTTATATGCGTTAACACTATCGGTCAATGTCAGGAATTACAAGGTCAAGGGAACCGCTGATGGCAATCAGGTCGGCGATCTTGAATCCTGCGGCTAATCGGTTCATCACAAACAGATTAGAAAAGTTAGGAGTGCGAAAATGCATCCTGTAGGGGTTTTTCTCTCCCGTGCTGATAATATAAACACCAAGCTCGCCCCTTGCGGTTTCCACCCGCTGGTGGTATTCACCTTCCGGCAGCCTGATGATGGGTTTCATTTTTGCAGTGAAGTCGCCTTCAGGAATATTGTCTATCAGTTGTTCAATGATTCTCATGGACTCCCACATCTCATCCATCCTGACCTTATACCGGGCCCATGTGTCACCCTCATTGTACAGGATCTCTTTGAAATTCACCTTGTCATAGGCGCTGTAGGGGAAACGCTTCCGGATATCGCAGGCGAATCCGGAACCGCGTCCTGAAGGGCCCGTCAGTCCGTATCCGACAGCTTCCTCTTTCGACAGGATTCCGATATTTTTGGTGCGCTGCTCGAAGATGATATTGCCCGTAAGGAGCTCATCATATTCAGGAAGTTTTTTCCGGAAGTAGGTGATGAAATCCTTGGTTCTTTTTTGAAAATTAGGATGAATGTCGTTCATCAGCCCACCCGGACAGATATAGCTGTGCAGGAGCCGTGATCCGAATGATTCTTCAAAAATGTCCAGAATCTTTTCCCGGTCACGCAGGCCATAGAAAAAGCAGGTAAGTCCGCCAAGGTCCATCCCGAATGCTGCCCACCAGAGCTGATGGGAGGCCAGGCGCTGCAGTTCTGACAGAATGGTCCGGATGTATTTAACACGATCCGGAACTTCAATTCCAAGGCCCTTCTCAACGGCAAGGGAAACAGCCTCATTGTTCATGTGCGCTGAAAGGTAATCCATCCGGTCGGTAAGATGAATGATCTGCGGGTAGGTCAGCCTTTCACACATTTTCTCAATTCCGCGATGGATATAACCGCAATGCGGGATCACATATTCCAGCGTTTCGCCCTTCAGGGAAACCACAAAACGGAGAACACCATGTGTTGACGGGTGCTGCGGTCCAATATTTATGATATAATCGCCGTCTTCACGGGCGGTCAGAATATCTTGCAATTCAACTTCCTGCATGGCTTATCGTTCGATGAAGTTAATATCGTCCTTGTAGTCTTTTCTCAAAGGAAATCCCCAGCCGTCCTCGAGGAAAAGCCTTCGCAAATCGGGATGGTTGCTGAAAGAGATGCCCAAAAGGTCATAAATCTCACGTTCCTGAAAATTCGCGGTAATCCAAATATCACTTATAGTATCCAGCGAAGGATTATCATGGTCGGCCACTTCAGTCCGTACAATCAGGGAATACCCGAGAATGGTAGAATCCAGGTAGGCGATTACGGTAAAATAAGTCTGCCAGTCAACTCCGTAAAGGTTATGCAGATAGTTAAACTGCAGCCTGGGATCCGATGCCAGCTTTCCGGCCAGTTCATGCCAGGTATTGCTTGCTGCCTTAACCTCCAAAATCTCTTTACTGCTGTTTATCTCCAGGCCGGGAACCAGTTCCGCCAGGATTTGGGCTAATTGTTCTTTTTCCATGGCCTTGGTTAAATAAAGTTTTCCATCGGGTCGCGCGGATCCTTGATGGTATCCGTCTTCATTTTTCGCTGCAGCTGCATTACCCCATAGAGTAGAGCCTCCGGGCGGGGCGGACAGCCTGGAACGTAAACATCAACCGGGATCACGTGGTCAACACCTCGTACCACAGAGTAGGTATTGTAGTAAAAAGGTCCGCCCGAACAGGCGCAGGCTCCCATGGCTATCACGAACTTTGGGTCTGCCATCTGGTCATAAAGCCTTTTTAAAACAGGGGCCATTTTATGGACGATGGTTCCTGCCACGACAATCACATCGGCCTGTCGGGGTGAGGCACGGTATACTTCGATACCGAACCGGGAGAAATCATGCCTCGCAGCACCGGCAGCCATCATCTCAATGCCGCAGCAGCTGGTGGCAAAAGTTAAGGGCCAGACAGAATTTGACCGGCCCCAGTTAATAATATCGTCGATGGTAGTCAGAAGGATATTTCCGCCGGACTGCTTGAAGATATCCAGGGTTTCATTATCCCCGAAATCTTCATTCTTCATGTTTTTAATCTTTACGCCCATTTCAAAGCTCCTTTTTTCCATGCATACAGCAACCCCAAACCCAGGACAATGAAGAAGATCACGATCTCAATAAAAGCCCTGAGCCCCGTCTCTCTCATGACTACCGCCCATGGAAAAACAAAAACCGTTTCCACTGCAAAAATGAGGTAGATGATGGCAAACAGGTAATACCCGACGTTAAACTGGATCCAGGCGTTTCCTTCGGCCGGGATGCCGCATTCGTAGGGCTCGAACTTTACTGGCGACTTGCTGATCCGCGGCGCAACAAAGTGAGAGAACAGAATTGCCCCGCCCACAAGTACAACGCCTACGATAAAGAATAATACAAGTGATTCGCTGGTCATAGTGTTAGGAAATTATCAGGCAAAAGTAGAACTTTCACTATATATAAATGTAGATACCCCAATATTTAAGGATTGTCATTTATCAGGATTATTCTGATGTAGATCACGAATAAGGCGATATATATCAATGCCGGTTGCCGGATATTTCGCCAGAACTGTCATTCCGGCGTATGCCGGAATCTCCCACCTCGGAGCGTTGTCATCCCCGCGAATGCGGGGATCGCGTCCCTTAAAGCGCGCTAAGCAGTGGAACCGGTCCCCGCTTTCGCGGGGATGACAAGTACTCCGAGGCCAAACCAGCAACCGGCAACTGGCAACCAGTCTTAACCGGCAACCGTTCTACCACCTCCCCGGGATCGTTGCCTGACACTTGGGACACCGGCCATTGACGATCAGGTTTTGTTCAATCTCGAAACCATTGCGCTTTACCAGGAGTACCTTGCATGCGTGACAATAGGTGTCTTCACCTCCGATGCCCGGAATATTTCCTATGTAGACATAATTTAGCCCGGCCTTGATTGCGATCTCCTTAGCTTTTGTAAGAGTTTGGAGCGGGGTGGGGGGGAGGCGGGTAAGCTTATGCTGGGGATGAAACCGGCTGAAATGGAGGGGGTTACCTGAGAAACCTTCTTTAGCCAGCCAGTCACACATCCTGGTGATGTGGTCAAAGTTATCGGTCCAACCCGGAATGATGAGATTGGTGATCTCAACCCAGACTCCCTTATCCCGGAAAGTCTTAAGAGTTTCTAGTATCGGCTTGAGGTTTCCGGCTGTCAGCTTCAGGTGCGTCTCCGGGTCAAAAGTCTTCAGATCAATATTTGCAGCATCAATTACCCTGCATAACTCCAGGAGAGGTTCCTCATTGATATATCCATTGGAGACCATGATGTTCTTCACACCCCTGGCTTTGGCCGCGGTTGCCGTGTCCCGCATGTATTCAAAAAACGTGATGGGTTCGGAATACGTATAGGCAATGGATTTGCAGTTCTCATTGATAGCCTGATTTACAACATTCTCCGGGCTAGCCATGTAATTCCTTGTTTCTGTTGGACTCACCTGGCTGATTTCCCAGTTCTGACAATTGAGGCAGGCAAAATTGCATCCCGCTGTTGCCAGACTGAACGAAAGACTGGCCGGATAAAAATGGAGAAGTGGCTTTTTCTCTACCGGATCAATGTGGACCGCGCAGGGATTCCCATAGGCCATGGTATAGAGTTTTCCATCCCTCGCAATCCGGTTATGACAATCGCTTAACTCCCCTTCTTTCAGGGTGCACTCATTGGGACAGATAAGGCATTTTACACCCCGTGGTGTGACAATATAATGACTTGCCTCACGCTCTCCCGGTCTCTGAATATTCTGGTCGTCCATAATGAATGATGCTTTATTTCCGAATCCTGTGGCACCGCAAAGAAAGGTACCAAATCCTGCTGTAAATGACCTTTTAATGAAATCCCTCTTGTTCATGGTTGACTCGCCGGACAACTATCTTTTTACCAATATCAGCCCTAAAGATACGATTCCGAAAAGTGAAATAACGGCAATAGCCGGTATCATTCCCATAAAAGGCAGTATGGCCAGTGGGAACAGGATTGCTCCGATGGCAGATCCAATGAGGTCGGAAGCATAGAGCTTCCCGGATCTTCTGGCATCCTTCTGGCTGGTACTGAGCGTATTGTATATCCGGCCTATAAACCAGGCTGATAGGAAAAGCAGGATCATCAGGAACAGGATTTTCAGGATGGATCCGGACCCGCTTCCGGTCAATGATTTAGCCACCACCCCAAGCACGCAGGCCACAATTGAAAAGCCGGCAGGCAGGATCCATGGACGGATATTGACCCGGAACCCTCCTTCTGGGGAAGCCGACTGACTGCCCGCGGCAAGACCGATCATGAAAACCGCCAGGAAAAGTCCGGTCATAAGGTAAAGGGAGCCCGATATGCCCTGAAGCAGCAACAGCACGATTAAAGTGAGCCCGGATGAGCCTGCCCCCATCAGGAACATGATGGAATCCTCCCTTCTGCCGGCGAAAAGTGATACTAAGAGGATTACTGAAACCAGAATGATTCCCGACCAGAGAATACGGTCAGGATATTGTCCCAGCCACCATCTGATCTGGGCAAAGAATGCCGAGGGCTTAAGGTTGCTGTTGGCTTTGGTTAGATAGTCAATTAGTTGGTCAGCTTTCTTGGATTGTTCCTGAAACAGGTTTGCGTCGAAGTACCCGGGACTGAGGTAGGTTGCCCTGATGCCGCGGATTTCCATCTGATTCAGAATATCGGTTTTCAGATCGGAGTCTGAAGCCAGCAGGAAGGTGTTTTCACCGGCGAAAACCTGAACATCAGCAAAAGATTTTTTTGCAGCAGAAGCAACCGGATTCAATGTATTGATGGCCTCCCCTGAAATGTAATTGGCGATTCCTGGTAGCATAACCGACACTACCCCGTCTGGCGACAGGCTTCTCTTTGCGAGACTGAAGAAGTCTTCCGAATAAAACCGGTTCAGGCTCAGGTTTTGGGGACCGGGCAAGAGGACCAAAATAGCCTGGTAGAATCCTTCCTTCCGTTTTAACCAGACCATGGGTTCCTTTTGAACGATCTGGATCCTGCCGTCAGCCGAAGGAAGCAGTGCGAGCCCCTTGGCCATGTTTCTCAATTGGGCGACAGGTTCAACAAAATCAACACATTCCACTTGATATTTCAGCAATTCAGCCTCTATCCCGGTTATCAGGCCGCCGATGAGCAGGATGTTCCTGGTCGAATCGGGCTGTACAAGGGTGAAGTGGGCTGCCTGCTCATTGATCAGAGTGTTGGCCGACGAAGCTGCCAGGATCCCGTTTTCATAGATGTTCGACTGGTCTGCCATCCGGGTTACGGTAATTCTTCCGGCAGCTCCGGAGCGGGTGGCAATGATTTCTTCATTCGGGTGAGCCAGTTTTTCAAAATATTCTGCTGCCGGGACCGTAAACCAGCCCATAAGAATCAGCAGGGTTACAAGAACGCCGCCGGTTGCCGCTCCCAGACTTTCCCGCATGTAGGCTTTCGCCGGTGTAAAGTCGTCTTTTTCAAAATGTTGAAGAATGTAAGTGAAAGCGAATCCGTTAAGAAAACAAAACGGGGTCAGGATCAGTAACAGGAATCCGGCAAAATCCGATGGACCTACCTCTATTCCCGGGGCAAAAAAAAGATATTTTAAATAGAACGCGAGTGGCACAAGAACCACCGGTAGTATCAGAATAAACAATAAGAGAAGGCCTGGTCTGCCGCGGCTACCCTCCGTTTGTGATTGAGTTTCCGGAGCCCGGCTTCCTGTTAAGGCACCGGCACCCGTTAGAACCAGCCAGATAAAGAATATCAGCGAGATCATCAGTTCGTTACCGTTAAACAAGCCGAGCATTTCGCGGATCACCAGGGTCTGGAAAACAATT
Source organism: Bacteroidetes bacterium GWF2_49_14 (assembly GCA_001769295.1). Taxonomy (GTDB): domain Bacteria; phylum Bacteroidota; class Bacteroidia; order Bacteroidales; family UBA12481; genus UBA12481. The sequence continues at coordinate 42,263 of MEOR01000104.1, forward strand.
CCAATAAACCCTATCGCAAACGGGAGAAATTTGGTGAGGTGTTGTGAGGTGTTGTGAGGTGTTGTCTCCCTGTCCCCGTTGGGGCGCCCTGCGGGTGCCCGTTTTCCCCTTACTCGTCCCTTTGGCAGATAGTACCCCCAATGCCACAAAAAATGAAACACCCCGATCCCCGACATGGCAATTCCAAAGTTTACATGCCATTTCAGTACTTTTTCCGTCCATGGGACCTCTATTTTGTAGTTGATCTGGACGGCCATAAGGACCCCGAGAACAGCGGTTGTGATAAAGGCTGTTAGCAGTAGGTAATTCCAGATTTTCCGGTGTGTTGCGCGGCTGATTATTTGCAGGGTATTGAAAAGGAGGCTGATCCCATAAAACATCAGGAGTATTACAGCGATGGGGATCAGGAGGTAAGGGGCGGTCATGTCTGACGTGACTATTCTTCCTCAAAGATAATTGCCTCATAGATAAAGACATCGGCATCTTTCCAGCCGCTCCAGCCTATCCCTGCCTTGTCGCGTGCACAATGGCCCAGGAACTCTTCAAGAGTCCATCCGGTTTCGGTGGCAACCTGGGGCAGGAAGGTGCCGCCCTGGAATCCTTTTTTTATATAGATTCCATGTGTTCCCAGCTTAATTTCCGAGATATCCCGGATTTTCTTCATTGGGGTCAGCACCGATATCTCAATATGAATCTCCTTCAATTCCTTCGACTGAACGGGCAGAAACCGGCTGTCCCGGGTGGACGAGGCAATCGCCATTTCCTGTACTACCTTGAAAAGCGGAGACGACGGTTCAAAGGATCCGATGCAACCCCTCAATTGTCCATCTGATTTCAGAGTTACAAATGCACCCGCAGGAGTTTTAAGCGACTCACTGAAACCGGATGTAGTAATTTCGGGTATGGTACGATTCCTGACATAAGATTCGAGGGTGGTTCGTGCGATTTGAACGAGCTCTTTTTTATCGGTATCGCTGAGTTCGAATTGCCCTGATTTTTTCTCGGAAATGCAGATGGAATGGTAACCCACAACCGATGCCTTGTCACCATATGGCCTGATGTCGCCCGAATTTTTGTATTGGATCCGGCTGAATTTCAACGAGGGATTGTTTTCAGTGAGGTTGAGCAGAATCAGGGCCGACGGCCAGGCACACATGCTGGTTGCCAGATCCGGAATCCGTAGTTTGTCATTAGCTTCCAGAACCTTGAGAAATCCGCTGATGGAATTGGTGCAGAAGGCTTCAGCAGTGGCGGCATCTACTTTAAGGGCATTCTCGTAGGACGGATAATGAGAAAAATCTGCACTGATAATAAACAGGTTATCCGCAGTGAACCAGGGTTTTAACACTTCGGCAATCCCTTTGCATATGGATGGAAGCTGGGTGCCGACCACAATCGGGACTATGGGTATGGGCTTTGTCAGGCTGATCTGCAAAAAAGGTAACTGTACCTCAATGCTGTGTTCCTGAATATGTGCTGAGGGGTCGTCGGTAAAGAATTCCTTGTTAGCTGCCAGTTTTGCCGACACCTCTTTATCTACTTCCATTTTACCCAGAGGGGTGAGATAATCTCCCCGGGTATAGACCGATGCTTTACCCAGGCTCATCCGGTGCGAGGAAGCTATGATGAAGATTCTTTTATAAGGGTGATCCGGATTGATCTGGTTGTAACCTGATGCCGCCACACCGCCGGAAAAAACATACCCGGCATGCGGCACCACCAAGGCTCTCACGACTCCGCTGGTCTGGTCAGGCTTGCCCTCTTTCAGAAAACCGGAAACCAGGGTCCGGAGTTGGGTTGCCTCCGCCGGATAAAAGGAACCGGCAACCGCCGGCTTCCGGTCTTGCTGTGATTTTTGCATGACGGCTTGGGAATTAATTGTTTGCGGAAACATGAAAATCGAAATGAGCCCCCCTGTAACGATAACGGGAATGCGGGTCATCCGATTATTTTTTTCCAGAAATTTTTCTTCCGTCGATCGGAATAGGTGCCGTAAGTCCTGGAATCCGGATTGCCGAATTGCTTGAGGGTAATATCATGCAATACATCCATGCCCTCTTTGCCAACCCGCTGGCGAAAGCGTGAAAGTTCGCTGTGGGAAAACGGTTTTTCTGTCTGGAAGTGAACCTCACCGCAGAAATATTGCCAATAGGGATTTTCAGGCCATATTTTGAGCACCTTTTCATCACTCAGGTTGAAGCGCTCCTTAAGAAGCATCATCCCGATAATCTTTCGGGGAGGGATGGAGGGACGGCCCTTGGGGGAATAAAAAGGCATGAATTTGTCCTCAATGGCTTCCCAGTCAATCTGATCCGCTCCGATAACGAGCTCGTGTTTTTTGCTTATAAACCGTGCGACAGGAACTTCAAAAATCTCGAGTTGCCGCTTGTTCCTAGATCTGCCCAGCATAGATAATAGAGGTTAAAGGTTAAACTACCAACCTCTTACAAGATAAGGTTTTTTACCGGAATATGTCAAGTCTTCTAACGGAAAAGCCATGCCAGGGTCTGAACGGCAACCACGCCTGCTGTTTCGGTCCTGAGGCGGCTTTCACCAAGTGTAATCGGGGAATAACCCGCTCCGTATGCCAGCTGGATTTCGTCGGGAGTGAAATCACCTTCCGGACCGATGAGAATAATGTTGTTTGTTGTTTTGTCGCTGGCCTCATTGAGCCAAAGTTTCGTGCCCGGCACGCAATGTGCGATCCCTTTTGATCCCGGCATTTCCCGGGCAAGAAACTTTCTCAGGGAAACAGAAGGATGAATAACCGGATGAAAAGCTTTCAGGGACTGCTTCATGGCAGAAATCGCAACCTTTACCAGGCGTTCGGGCTTAACATCCCGGCGTTCTGAACGGTCGCAGATCAGAGGGGTGATTTCCGATATCCCGATTTCCGTGGCTTTTTCAATAAACCACTCAAACCGGTCAATCTGTTTGGTTGGTGCCATGGCAATATGTAAATGATAGCGCGGCACTCCGAGCCCTTGTTCCCGGCTGATTATTTCTACCCTGCAGGCTTTGGGATCGGGGTGGACGATTTTTGAGGTATACCATCCACCCTTGCCATTAACCAATATGATCTGCTCACCGGCTGAAATCCGGAGAACCCGCACCGCATGGTGGGACTCTTCGGCCGACAGGACTATTTCCTCCTGGTCAGCTAGTTCGGGAGCATAAAACAAGTTCATTTATTTTATATTCTTCGTATCCAGTGCTTTAACCGTCCAATTGCGAAAAAAAGTCATTACTTTCCCTTTATTATAACCTTTCCCTTCCTCGAGGAGTCCGGAGTCTTGCGTATGAATCAGCTGGCCGTTGCCGTCGAGGACAAGAAACACCGGAAATCCAAAGCGGCCGGGATTGTTATATTTGATCATCAATTCCGGGTTTTTATTCTCCGGACTCCAGTTTAATAGCGTAAAAACGAAATTGTCCTCAATAAACTTCTTGATCTCCGGGTCTTCATTGATAAATCCGTGAAACAGGATACACCATCCGCACCAGTTGCCGCCGACCTGGATTAAAACATGCTTGCCTTCGGCCTTGGCTTTCTCAACAGCTTTGGTAATTTCCTCTTTCGCATTGGCTTCGGGATTGTAAATCTTCTTTGGATCTTTGGCTTCCTGAGCCAGAACGGTTCCGGCCAGCATGGACAAGACCATCATCAGGGAAATCAGTTTTTTCATCTGTTTTGTATTAGTATTGGATTCGTAAATGTAAAAATTCCCCGACTGTTTATATTTGCCGTATGATCAGAATAGGAGTTTTATCAGATACGCATGGGCATATGGATGAACCTGTGCTTGATTTCTTCAAGGATTGCAATGAAATCTGGCATGCAGGCGATCTCGGGGATATTGAAATTATGGACCTTTTAAGCCAGAACAGAACTTATCGGGGTGTATACGGCAATATTGACGGTTGGGAGGTGAGGCGCGAGCTGCCGGAATTTCTTGAATTTACAATCGAGAACGTAAAGGTCCTTATCACACATATCGGATTATATGCCGGACATTACAAAAATGAGGTGGTTGACCGGCTGAACTCATTCAAACCCAATATTTTCGTGTGCGGCCATTCCCATATTTTAAAAGTGAAATACGATCAATCCCGCAAAATGCTTCATATCAACCCTGGTTCCGCCGGTGTCCAGGGCATCCACCAGGTCCGCACCGCTGTTCGGTTTGAGATCGATGGCGAAAAAATTGAAAACATGGATGTGCTGGAGCTGCCAAAGCGGAGGTGAAGAGGGGTATCGGGTTTCGGGTATCGGGTGCAGGGTATGAGGTATG